>DATBKS010000115.1:0-8773 GCA_036555755.1 Thermoleophilaceae bacterium | reverse complement strand
GAGCTCCGAGCCGGCGAGCGAAGGACGGAACGGACCGAGCAGCGCGATCTGGTCGCCCTCCTCGCGGAAGCCGACGCCCGCCGCCTTCGACGGATCCGGCAGCTCGCCGACCATGCCGACCACCGGCGTCGGGTAGATCGGCCCCTCGCCGCCCTCGTTGTAGAGAGAGACGTTGCCGCCCACCACCGGTACGCCAAGCGCCTCGCACGCGTCGGCCAGGCCCTGGACCGCCTGGGTGAGCTGCCACGCGATGTGCGGCTTCTCGGGGTTGCCGAAGTTGAGGCAGTTGGTGAGGCCGAGCGGCTCAGCACCAACGCACGCGAGGTTGGACGCGCACTCGAGCACCGCCTCCACCGCGCCGGCGTATGGATCGCAGGCCACGCGCCTGCCGTTGCCGTCGATAGAGACGCCGAGCGCGCGGCTGCCACCGTCCGGCGCGAGAGTCAAAACAGCGGCGTCGGCCACCTCCGGGCGGCGCACTGTCCGCGAGCCCACGATCGAGTCGTACTGCTCGAATGCCCAGCGCTTGCTCGTCACGTTGGACGAGCGCAGCAGGGCGAGGAGCGTGTGCTCGGCGGACGCGTCGTCCGCGAGCTGCCGCGGCGGCGGCGAGTACACCGGCGACGACGGCTTCTCCGGCTCGAGGTCGTACAGCGGGCAGTCGTCCACGAGCGCTTCGACGGGCATGTCACCGACGAGCTCATCGCCCGAGAACACGCGCAGCCGGCGCGTGTCGGTGACCTCGCCGATGGGAGTCGCTCGCACTTCCCATTTCTCGCAGAGCGTCAGGACGGCATCGAGCTGCGCGGGCTCGACCACGCACAGCATCCGCTCCTGCGACTCCGAGATCATGATCTCGAACGGCTCCATGTCGGCCTCGCGGAGCGGCACCTTCGACACGTCGATGTCGAGCCCAACCTCGCCCTTGGACGCCATCTCGGACGAGCTCGAAGACAGCCCGGCCGCGCCGAGGTCCTGGAGCGACGCGAGCAGTCCGGCGTCGAGCAGCTCCAGGCAGCACTCGAGCAGCTTCGACTCTTCGAACGGGTCGCCCACCTGCACGCTCGGCCGCTTGGACTCGTCCTCCGAGTCGAGCTCCGCGCTCGCGAGCACCGACGCCCCGCCGATCCCGTCGCGCCCGGTGCTCGCCCCCAGCAGCACGAGGTGGTTGCCCACGCCCGCGGCCGCGCTGCGGATCATCCGGTCGCGCTTCGCGATCCCCAGGCACATCGCGTTGACGAGGCAGTTCTGCTCGTACGGGCCCTCGAAGTAGATCTCGCCGCCCACCGTGGCGACGCCGATCGAGTTGCCGTAGTGCCCGATGCCCGCCACCGCGTGCTCGAGCAGGTAGCGCGAGCGCGAGGAGTCGAGCTCGCCGAAGCGCAGCGAGTCAAGGATCGCGATCGGGCGCGCGCCGATGGCGAACACGTCGCGCAGGATCCCGCCGACGCCCGTGGCCGCTCCCTGGAACGGCTCGACCGCGCTCGGGTGGTTGTGCGACTCGACCTTGAAAGCCACCGCCAGCCCGTCGCCCACGTCCACGGCGCCGGCGTTCTCCCCCGGCCCCATCACCACGCGCGCGCCCTCGGTGGGGAGCGTGCGCAGCAGCTTCTTCGAGTGCTTGTATGCGCAGTGCTCGGACCACATCAGCGAGAACACGGCGAGCTCGAGGTCGCCGGGCTCGCGCTCGAGCCGCTCCACGATCGCGTCGTACTCCGCGTCCGTGAGGCCGAGCTCGCGGTGGCGCGTGTCGGTCGCGCCCGCGCTCATGCGGGCGTCAGTGCCTCGACGTGGTTGGCGAGTGACTTGAAGAGCTGGCCGCCGTCGGCGGAGCCCGTGAGCGGGTCGACCGCGTGCTCGGGATGCGGCATCAACCCGAAGACGTTCTTATGGCTGTTCGCCACTCCCGCGATGTCGCGCGCCGAGCCGTTGGGGTTGTGACCCTCGGCGTAGCGGAGCAGCACGTGCCCCTCGGCCTCGAGCTCGTCGAGCGCCTCCTCGGGCGCGTAGTAGCGGCCGGTGGTGTGCTTGACGGGCACCGAGAGGATGTCGCCCTCGTCGCACGCGCGCGTGAAGGGAGTGTTCGGGTGCTCGACCACGAGATCCACCTGGCGGCAGACAAAGCGCAGGCTGGTGTTGGGGAGAAGCGCGCCGGGGAGCAGGCCCGCTTCGCACAGCACCTGGAAGCCGTTGCAGATGCCGAGCACCGGGCCGCCGTCGAGGGCGAAGTCGCGCACCGCCTCCATCACTGGGGAGAAGCGCGCGATCGCTCCCGCGCGCAGGTAGTCGCCGTAGGAGAAGCCGCCGGGGATCACGATCGCATCGGCGCCGTGGAGGTCGCGGTCGCGGTGCCAGAGGAGCTCCGCCTCGCCGAAGCGCTCGCACGCCTTGAGCGCATCGATCTCGTCGCAGGAGCCGGGGAAGCGGATGACCCCGAACTTCACCGCTCCACCACGAGAATCTCGTAGTCCTCGATCAGCGGATTGGCGAGCAGCTTCTCGCACATCTCGCTGATCTGGGAGGTGTCAGGGACGTCGAGCTCGACCATGCGCCCGACCCGCACGTCCTTCACCCCTTCGAAGCCGAGCGCGGGCAGCGCGCGTTCAACGGTCTGTCCCTGCGGGTCGAGGATCCCTTCCTTGGGACGGATCAGGACCCTTGCTTTCAACCCCCGCTCCGCCGTAGCCACTCGTCGAACGACTCGCCGGTGATGCGGTCGTACGCGTCCACGTACAGCTCGCGCGTGCGCGCGACCACGTCCTCGGGCAGCTCGGGCGCGGGCGGCGTCTTGTCCCAGCCGGAGCCGGCGGCCCAGTCGCGTACGTACTGCTTGTCGAAGGAGGGCTGGCCGTGGCCGGGCTCGTAGCCGTCGACGGGCCAGAAGCGCGAGGAGTCGGGAGTGAGCACCTCGTCGCCGAGCACGATCGTCCCGTCCGGGCGGCGCCCGAACTCGAACTTGGTGTCGGCGAGGATGATCCCGCGCTCGCGCGCGTGGTCGGCAGCGGCGGAGTAGATCGCGAGCGTGAGGCGGCGGAGCTCCTCGAGCAGCCCGCGGTCGCCGAGGATCTCGGCCGCGCGGTCGAAGTCGATGTTCTCGTCGTGGTCGCCGATGTCGGCCTTGGTGGCCGGCGTGAAGATCGGTTCCGGCAGCTTCTCGGACTCCTGGAGCCCTTCGGGCAGCTCGATCCCGCAGACCGCGCCGTTCGCCAGGTAGTCCTTCCAGCCGGAGCCGGTGATGTACCCGCGCACGACGCACTCGATCGGGACCATCTCGAGCTTCTCCACGAGCAGGCCCCGGCCCTTGACCTCGTCCGGCACATCGGTGAACGAGACGAGGTGGTTCGGGCAGATGTCCTTCGTCTTCTCGAACCAGAACACCGACAGCCCGGCCAGCACCTTGCCCTTGTCCGGGATCGGATTCGGGTGGACGACGTCGTAGGTCGAGATTCGATCGGACGCGACCATCAGCAGACGGTCCGAACCGGCGTCATAGATCTCGCGGACCTTGCCTTGTGCGATCAGGTCAAGGCCGTCGAGCGTGGCGGCATCGCTCATGGGACTGAGGCTAACAAGCGCGGCGGGCGAGACGCCCCGTCCGCCGTCCGCCGTCCCCCGTCCGCCTTCGCTAGTTGCGGAGTAGTCGTGCCTGGGAGGCGACCAGATCGGGCACTTGCGGCGCGCTCTCCGTGCGCAGCCGGACCTCCATACGGCCGGTCCAGTCGCTGTGGAACTTGGCGGCGTCGAACCCGAACAGGACTCGGTCCGGCTCCTCGGCGCTCACCTCCAGGTCGGCGATCTGCGGCGCGTCGAAGGTGATGTCGATCTGGCGGCTGAACAGGCCCACAGCGCTAGCCGGTGATCGAGTCCAGCCGGCCGACGATCTCGTCCGCGTACTTGATGAAGGCGGAGGGGTCGAAGATGGCGTCGAGGTCGAGGTCCGGCGCCGCCTGCGCCAGGAGGTCGCGGAACTCCACGCCCTCGTCCCACGCGCGCTGTGCGTTCTCCTGGACGATCCGGTAGGCGTCGTCGCGGGACAGCCCCGACTCGACCAGCGCCAGCAGCGCCCGCTGTGAGAACAGCGCGCCGTGGGTGGCGTTCAGGTTCTCGCGCATGCGGTCCGCGTACACGGTCATCCCCTGCACCACGCGCGTGCCCAGTGACTGCGAGTAGTCGAGCAGGATCGTCGCGTCTGGCAGCACCACGCGCTCGACGGACGAGTGCGAGATGTCGCGCTCGTGCCACAGCGCCACGTCCTCCGTGCCGGCCACGGCGTAGCCGCGCAGCAGCCGCGCGATGCCCGTGATGCGCTCGGACACGATCGGGTTGCGCTTGTGCGGCATCGCCGACGAGCCCTTCTGCCCGGCCCGGAACGGCTCCTCGACCTCGCGGACCTCGGTGCGCTGCAGGTGCCGGATCTCGGTGGCGAAGCGCTCGAGCCCGGCGCCCGCGATCGACACCGCAGTCAGCAGTTCCGCGTGGCGATCGCGAGCCACCACCTGCGTCGACACGTTCTCGCGCCCGAGCCCGAGCCGCTCCAGCACGCGCGACTCGAACTCCGGCCCATTGGTCGCGTACGTCCCCACGGCCCCGGACAGCGCCCCCACCGACGCCTGCTCCACCGCCCGCTCGAGCCGCCGCAGGTTGCGGTGCGCCTCGAACGCGAAGCCGGCGAGCTTCACGCCGAACGTCGTCGGCTCGGCGTGGACCCCGTGCGTCCGCCCGACGCACAGCGTGTCCCGGTGCTCGCGCGCCTTGGAGATCAGCGCGTCGCGGTAGTCCCGCGCGCCGTTGATCAGGATGAGCCCCGCCGCGGTGAGCTGCAGCGCCAACGCCGTGTCGAGCACGTCGGAAGAGGTCAGCCCATGGTGCACCCAGCGCCCCGCCTCGCCGACCGACCCCGCCACCACGTCGACGAACGCGGCCACGTCGTGGTCGGTGACCTTCTCCCGCTCCTTCACCGCCTCGACCGTGAACGAGGCGCGGTCGCGGATCGTGGCGGCGTCGTCGCCGGGCACGATCCCCATCTCCTCGAGCGCGTCGATCGCAGCCAGCTCGACCACAAGCCAGCAGTCGAGCTTGCGCTGTTCCGACCAGACGGCCCCTATCTCAGGGCGTGTGTAGCGCTCGATCACCCGTCAACGATCTTGGCAGCGAGAATCGCCGCGTTGCGCGAGCCGTTGATTCCCATGCACGCAACCGGCACCCCCGGAGGCATCTGCGAGATCGCCAACAGCGCATCGAGACCGCCCGCGATCGAGGTCGAAGACGTCAGCGGCACGCCGATCACCGGCAGGTCCGTGTGCGCGGCCACGACGCCCGGCAGGGCGGCGGCCAGCCCGGCGCCGGCGATGATCACCTTCAGCCCGCGCATCCGCGCGTTCTGCGCGTAGTCCGCCACCACCTCGGGATCGCGGTGCGCGCTCATCACGCGGATCTCGAAGCGGATCCCCCGCTCCTCGAGCTCCTTGCCCGCCTTCTCCATCACGGGCATGTCGCTCTTCGACCCCATGACGATTCCGACGAGCGGCGCGTCCACGTTCAGCTCGTCGAATATCCCCTCGACCTCGGTTTGAGTCGAGGGCGTTCCCCCCGGCTGCTCGCTCGTCAAGCTTCCACCCTTTCCACCGCGCGCGCGGCTATGTCATGTCGCATCTGCTTACCGTCGAACTCCACCCGCTCGGCGGCGATGTACGCGCGGTCGCGCGCCTCCCCCGGCGTGGCTCCAATGCCAGTGACGCTGAGCACCCTGCCGCCCGCGGTCACGATCTTGCCGTCCTCCTCCGCAGTACCCGCGTGGAGCAACTCTGTCTCGAGCGCGTCGATCGCGCGCAGGCCGGTGATCTCGTCGCCTGACGAAGAAGACTCCGGGTAGCCGCGCGAGGCCAGCACCACGGTCACCGCCCAGGCCTCCGACCACTCCATTCGAGCGCCCTCGAGCCCGCCCGGGCGCGACGCGCGGTCGAGCAGCTCGAGCAGATCCGAGCGCAGCCGCGGCAGGACCGCCTGGGTCTCCGGGTCGCCGAAGCGGGCGTTGTACTCGAGCACCTTCGGACCGTCGGCGGTCATCATCAGGCCCGCGTAGAGGACGCCGTGGAACGGCGTGCCGCGCCTGCGCAGCTCGTCCACGATCGGCTGGTGGACGGTGCGCGCCAGCACCTCCACATGGTCGGGCCCGATCCCGGGCACCGGCGAGTAGCTGCCCATGCCGCCCGTGTTCGGCCCCTGGTCGCCGTCGTAGATGCGCTTGTAGTCCTGGGCCGGCGCCATCGGCACCGCGGTGACGCCGTCGCACAGCGCCAGCAGTGACAGCTCCTCCCCCTCGAGGAACTCTTCGATCACGACCTTGGTCGCGCCGAAGCGCTGGTCGACGAAGAACTGGTCGATCGCCGCGCGCGCCTCGCGCTCGTCCTGGCAGATGATCACGCCCTTGCCCGCCGCGAGCACGTCGGCCTTCAGCACCGCCGGGTACGACGCGCAGGACACGTGCGCGAGCGCCTCCTCGCGGTCGGTGAACACCGCATACGAGGCGGTGGGCACGCCGACGTCTCGCATCAGCTCCTTGGCGTAGGCCTTCGATCCCTCGATGTGCGCGGCCGCCGCGGTCGGCCCGAACGCCCGGATGCCGACATCCGCGAGCTGGTCCACGATGCCCGCCACGAGCGGCGCCTCCGGGCCGACCACCACAAAGTCCACCCGATGCTCCCGCGCGAGCGCGACCAGGCCCGGGACGTCGTCGGCCGCGACGTCGAAGCAGGGCACTCGGTCGCGCGCGATGCCGGCGTTGCCCGGCGCGCACATCAGCTCGGGGCGCTGCGGGCTGCGGAACAGCGCACGCACGATGGCGTGCTCACGACCGCCGCCGCCGACTACTAGGACGCGCACCGGACCGTCTGGGCCTAGAGGGCCGCGATGAAGTCGTCGACGGGAATGGCTACCAGCGTCTCGTACTTCGAGGTACCGCGAGAGCCGAGCTCGAGCGATACGCGGGCGATCGTCTGCTCGTCCGGAGCCTCCACGATGTTCACGAAGTCGAACCGGCCGAGCGTGGCCCACTGCGCCTTTACGGTCGCCCCGAGCTGTTCGACCTCCTTGTTCACTTCGCGGATACGCGTGGGGTTGTTCTTGATCGTCTGAACTCCCTCGGGGGTCAGCGTGCTCAGGAGCACGAACGTAGGCATGGCCGGTCCTTTCCCGTCAGATGCGTGCAGCCGGGTTTCTCGCATCTTTTCCGGCGAGATGCAAGCCGGGGGCCTGCCCCCGGCTCGTTCGGGGTACAAATTGGGCCACTAGGCCACGGAAACTGAACGGACAGGGAGGCGTCATGAGGAGAGCAACGATCGCTGCTGCGGCCACCGGACTCGCGCTGCTGGGAGGGGTAGCACAGGCGCACGCCTCGACTGTGGCCGTCCAATTCGGCTGCTACCTCAGCGGCGCGCCGATCACCGCGGCAGCCACCGGTTTCGCCGCCAGCGGGGCGGTGGACTTCAGCTTCGACGGCCAGCTGTCCGGGAGCGGAACGGCCGACGCCGCGGGCAACCTGACCCAGCCGCTCACTGCTCCGGTGCTCGACTTCAACACCTACCAGCACCAGTACACCCTCACCGCGACGGACCCGAACAACCCGGTGGCGACGGCCTCCACGCCGGTGTTCGTCACCCAGCGCACGGTGACGATGTCGCCGAAGCAGGGGCGGCCGAAGAAGAAGATCAAGTTCGGCGTCCACGCCCTCAACCCGGGCCAGCCGGTCTACCTCCACTACATCTTCAAGAAGAAGCAGCGCTACCGGAAGCGCCTGGGCGTTGCGAAGGCGCCGTGCGGCTCGCTGACGAAGAGGACGCGCTTCTTCCCGGTGAACCGCCCGCACACCGGCGTCTGGACCTTCCAGTTCGACAACAAGAAGCGCTACTCGAAGCACGCCCTGCCGCGCGTGCTGCTGAAGATCCAGATCTTCAACATCTTCCGGTAGCGGCCAATCTCCAATCTCCGATCTGATTAGGACGGCGGGGCCCCCGGCCGGACATGTGGTCCCTGGGAGGGGATCTCTGGCGACCGGGGGTCGTCGGACCCGCCGTCCACCAGTTGGAACCTCCGCTGCGCGAAGACGTTCCGGTCAGGCCTTGAACGAGAGCTGAGCGCTGGTGGAGCGTGTGTTGGCCGTGGCGGTCAGCCGCAGCGTGTAGCGGCCCTTGCGCAGCTTGCGCTTGAACGGGCGCACGCTGTTCGCGCCCTTGCGGCCCTTCAGCTTCTTCTTGACGACGACCTTCTTGCCGCGCAGCACCTGGAGCTGCAGCGATGACTTCTGGCCGAGCTTGAAGGTGAGCTTGGCCTTCGGCCGCCCCTTGGGCCCGTGCAGCTTGACCTTGGTCAGCGTCGGCGGCAGCTTGCCGGCGGGCACCAGGGCGCGGTCGGCGGCCGGCCAGCGCGAGCTGAGCGTCACGCCCTTCTTCCCGATGATCGCGCTGAGGCCCGCCGGGTAGTCGAACTCGTGCTTGCCCTTGTACTGGACGTAGCCCGTGCCCTCGACCACGTGGGCGATCGGGTCGCGCCCGTTCATGTCGAGGGTGAACTCGCTGCCGCGCACGCCGGTGCCTGCACGCTCGCCGGCCTGGAAGCCGGTGTCGCCGCCGAGAGCGTCGGAGACGGCGGCCCAGATCTCGCCGAGGATCAGCTTGATGGTGATCGCCCGCTTGCCGGCCACGAACGGCCCCGCCTGGCAGACCACCTGGCTCTCCGGGCCGATGCGCACGACGGCGCCGTCGGCGGTGGTCAGCTC
>DATBKS010000114.1:0-30492 GCA_036555755.1 Thermoleophilaceae bacterium | reverse complement strand
GGATGCTGAGCGGCGGGCGACGGCGGTTGACCTCGCCGGCGAGGGTCTTCGTCCCGTGGAGGGAGTGGAAGGGCTGGCCGGTGATGATCCAGTCCTGAGCGACCCAGAGGATCGGGGCGCTGAGGGCCAGGGCGAGGAGTTTGAGTCGTTGGTTCGGCTGTTCGTCCTTCCAGAGATATGCGACGTAGAGCAGTGAGAGCAGCCAGGCGTCGGGACGCATGAGGCCGGCCACGCTTAAGACAATCAAGACCGAGACGCCGCGCTTGGGCTTGCGCGTCTCCAGCAATAAGGCCCACACGACGAGTGCCGCGAAGGCCAGGTCCTGGTAGCCGATGAGTGCAAAGCGGTCGAGGGTCGGGCGGGTGGCGACGATTGCGGCCGCGACGATGCCAACGGCGGGGTGCCAGAGCTCGGCGCCGAGCCGGTAGATGAACCAGGTGAGGAACCCGAGCGAGAGCAGCGTGAGGGCGACCATCACCTTGGCCGAGCTGTCGCCGGCCAGCAGGACCGGGAAGGCGACAAGGGTCTGGAGCGGGTGCGGGGTGGGCGCGAACGCGACCGTGTAGTCGGGCGTGTGGCCGTGCACGATGTCGCGCGCCCAGAGCAGGGCGTAACGCGCGTCGAAGTTGACGTAGCTCGGCCTGTAGATCAACCACAGGACGAGCGGCACGCCGACGATGACGGCGAGCGCTGGCAGCACCCTGCGCGCCTTCGTGCTGAAGCCCTCACGAAGCGCCCCGGGCGCCGGTCTGGTGCGCGAGGCGGTGGCCATCCGGCCCGCTGACTTTAGCGCCACGGAGGGGAATTCCGGTCAATTGAAGACTTTCCCTCGCATAGCGGGGCAAATCCTTCACTCAACTATCTGGCGGCTGATCAAACGGCAGCACGGCGTTATTGCTCGCCGGCAATGCTGGAGTTCGCAAGGGCCTCTCGCCATCGTCCGCAAGACCGACCTCGGCATCGGTCTGATCGTGGAGACCGACGGTCTTCGCCTACGAGCACAGGTGCGCTCCGAGCCGGACCACGTCCAGCAACATCCTTCAAACCGCCGCCGACCGGCTCCGTGCGAGGATTCTCGAATGCCGAAGCTGACCTACCTCGGGCCGGAGGGGACGTTCACCCAGCAGGCTGCCAGGGACCTCGCCCGCCAGGACGAGGAGCTCGTGCCGCTGGGCAGCGTGCGCGAGGTCGTCCAGTCCGTGGAGTCCGGCGAGGCGGCCGCGGGCGTCGTGGCGTTCGAGAACAGCCTCGAGGGCCCGGTGCCCGCCAACCTCGACGAACTCCTTCTGCAGACCACCCGCTGCATGATCTCGGGCGAGCGCGTGCTGCCGGTGTCGTTCACGCTCTTCCGCACGCCGGGCGACGACAGCCCGCTCAAGGTTGTCACGAGCCACGCGTTCGGGCTCGCGCAGTGCTCGCGCTTCATCGAGGGGTCGGGAGTCGAGGCGAGGGAGAGCCCGAGCACGGCCGGCGCCTGCCGGGACCTGGCCGAGTCGCCGCAGCCGGGATGGGGCGCGATCGGTCCGCCGGTGGCGGGCGAGATGTACGGGCTCGAAGCCGCGCAGGAGCACATCGAGGACGACGAGCGCGCCGCCACCCGCTTCATCCTGCTGCGAACGAGCTGCCCCGAGCCCACCGGCAAGGACCGCTCGGCGTTCTCGTTCAGGCCGACCCACGACGAGCCGGGGAGCCTCGTGCGACTGCTGCAGGAGTTCGCGCTGCGCGAGATCAACCTGACGGCGATCAAGTCGCGCCCCACCAAGGAACTGCTCGGCGAGTACATCTTCTACATCGAGTGCGAGGGGCACATCAGGGAGCCCCATCTGCGCGACGCCGTGCTCGGCGTGCTGCGCTTCCAGAGCGGGACCCGCTACCTCGGCTCGTTCCCCGAGGATGCCGAGCGGCCACCGCAGCACCGCTCCGACGGCAGCGACGCGTCCGACGCGTACGACCGGATGCTGGGCAAGATCGAGTCGTGAACCTCGTTCGCGTAGGGGTGATCGGGCTCGGGCTGATCGGCGGCTCGATCGCGCGCCGGCTCGCCGAGCTCCCCGACAAGTACGACCCGATCGGCTTCGACATCCAGCGCGAGAACCGCGCGGGCCTCGAGACTGTCGACTCGATCGAGCAACTCGCAAAGACGGCGGACCTCGTCGTGGTCGCAGTCCCGCCCCAGGCCACAGCCTCCGTAATTGCCGCTGTTCTCAGCGGTAACCAGGACGTCCTCGTCACGGACGTCGCTTCGGTGAAGGCGCCGATCGTCAAGGAAATCAGCGACCACAAGGACCGCTACCTCCCATCCCACCCCCTCGCCGGCGCCGAGACGAGCGGCTGGCACTTCGCCAAGCCGGAGCTGCTCACCGCCACCACCTGGGCCGTCTGCCCCACCTCCCCCAGCGCGCCCGCCGAGCCCTTCTGCCGCTGGGCCGAGCTGTTCGACGCCTTCGACGCGCGCCTGATCGTCTGCGACGCGCTCGAGCACGACGTGGCGGTGGCACGCACGAGCCACGCTCCCCACGTGGCGGCGGCCGCGATCCTCTCGTCGCTCGACGAGCAGGGCTCCGCACAGCTCGCCGCCGCGCTTTCGGGCGGCGCGCTGAGGGACATCGCGCGCCTTGCCTCCTCCGACCAGCACATGTGGCGCGAGGTGCTGGGCCTCAACCGCGACGAGGTGGTGGCCGTGCTCGACGAGTGGCTTGCATCGCTCACCGTGCTCCGCGGTGCGCTCGCCGAGAACCGCGACGATCCGATCGACGAGGCTTGGGCGCGCGGCAACGAGATGGCCGCGCTCGTGGACGAGCTGCGCTGGCGCGAGCCGGCGTGGGAGCGGCGCGAGTTCGACTGGCCGGCGTGGGACGAATTGAAAAGGCTGGGGCGTCAGGGCATGGCCCTGAGACGTCCCAGCATCGACGGCGGTCGCCTCTCCGCCGACGTTACAGCGCCCTAGGCATCCGGCAGCGTGTCGATCGCGCGGTTGTTGGTCAGCCGCGTCGCGCCGGTGCCGTCAGGGGCGACAGAGTAGATCTCGAAGTTGCCGTCGCGGTCCGTCGAGAAGACGATCTTCGAGCCGTTCGCCGACCAAGCGGGAGTGATGTCGGCCGCGTGGTTGTTGGTCAGCCGGATCGCACCGCTGCCGTTCGCGTTCATCGTGTACAGCTCGGAGTTGCCGTCCCGGGAGCTGGCGAAGACCAGCTTCGAGCCATCCGGGGACCAGTCCGGAGTCGCGTCGATCGCGCGGTTCGTCGTCAGCCGCGTCAGGCCGCTGCCGTTCGCGCCGACGGTGTAGATGTCCACGTTCCCGTCCTTGGTGCTCGAGAACGCGAGCTTGGAGCCGTCGGGCGACCAGGACGGCGTCGCGTCCTCTGCGCTGTTGTTCGTCACCTTGGTCACGCCGCTGCCGTCGGAGGCGTTCATCGTGTAGATCTCGAAGTCGCCGTCGCGGTTACTGGCGAAGGCGATCTTCGTGCCGCCGGGTGACCACGTCGGCGTGATGTCGATCGCGTGCGTGTTGGTGAGGCGCTTCACGCTGGACCCGTCGGCGTTCATCGTGTAGATCTCGGAGTTGCCGTCACGCGTGCTGACGAAGGCGATCTTCGAGTGGTCGGGTGACCACGCGGGGTTGGCGTCGATCGCGAGTGCGCTGTGCGTCAGACGCGTAACGCCGCTCCCGTCCGCGTGCATCGTGTAGATGTCCGAGAGGCCGTCGCGCGTGCTCGTAAAGACGATCGGCGAGCTGGGCGAGCTGACCTGGACGGTGGCGCTGTAGGTGCTCACGCCGCCGTCCTTGTCCTGGATCCGCCCCCGCACCGCGACCGCCCCCGGACTCGTGGGCGCGGTGCAGGAGGCGGAACTCTGCGAACTGGACGGTGGGAACGTGCCGTCGCCGCAGTCGAACGCGTACGTGAAGCCGGCCGACGTGTCGGCCGAGGATGGGTCGCTCGGTCCGGTCAGCGAGATCGTGAACGCCGAGCCAGGCGTAGCGGAGCCCGGAGCGTTGAAGGTGGCCGACGGCGCGACGTTGTCCACGTTCAGGTCGAACGAGACGCTGTCGCTCAGCCCGTCCGGATCGGTGCCGGTGATCGTCACCGCCTGGGGACCGGCCGGGCCATCGTCCGGCGTGTAGCTCCACGACCACGTGCCGTCGCCGTTGTTTGTCACGTGCCCGATGGAGGCGGTCAGCGACACGCCGTCGCCGTTCGGGTCGGACACGGTCCCGGTGTTTGAGGCCTGGGAGCCCTCGTCGCCGGTGACCTGCGCGTGGTCAGCGGTCAGATGCGGCGGCTCGTGCAGCTCGAAGGTCTTCGCGTACACGTCGTCGCCGCCGGCTGCGTCACCCTGCGTGAAGGTGACGGTCGCGGTTCGACCGGCGACCGAGATGCTGGACAGGCTGTCGTCCTCCGGCGTGTTGGTGAGCCGATACAGAAAGCCGGTGTTCGTGTCGTACGCGTACTCGTCGAACTGCTGGCCGTCCTGCAATTGCTCGAACGCGATCACGCCATTGGAAGCCGCCACCTGGGCGTTGACGGCGAGCCCCGCTGCCGAGGTGATGAGATGCGATTCGGCTCCACCCTCGAGCGGCTGCCAATACAGGTCGTCCGAAAGGCCGCCGCCCGCGGCGTAGGCGACGATCGTCCCGTCGTTGCCCGGCTGCCCGTTGGCGGCTCTGCTGCCCGATGTGAGCTGCCGTTGAGTCCAGCTACCACCGGATCGCGTGGCCGACCAGATATCGCAGTTGCCCCCGATGGAGATGCACCTGACCCAGGCAAGCGAAGGCTCATTTGGCGAAGGGGCCGGGTTGAAATCCTCGAGCGAGTCGTTGGTCAGTTGCTCCGTCGTGCCGGTCGACCGGTCGTAGACCGAGATGTGGAAGCCAGTCGGTGGGAAGAAGCCCGACCAAGCCACGAGCTGACCGCCGATGGCCCCCTCGAGCGTTCCGCTTGTCTGGCCGGGATCGACTTGGTGGGGTTGGGCGGATGGATCGGTGCTGTCGAACACATACATCGTGGCGATATTCGGGCTGTTGCCGTGCCGGTATGTGATGGTCGTGCCGTTGACGCTCGAAAGAATGTCCCGGAGGCCATCGGGATCGGGGACCACGTCATCCGTCCCTGTCGCGAGGTTGTGGTAGCGCACCCTGTCGATCGGTCCTGAGTGATCGGTGTACGTCACGAGGTCGCCCGAGACGTGCGAGTCGTTCTGATCGCCTGGGCCGTCCGCGACCGTAACCGCCGGCGACCCCGACAGATCGACGGTCCGCACCGGTGTCACGTCGTCGGCTGACGCGCTCGCAGCCCCGACCACGAGCGCGCACAAGCCGGCGAGAAAGACTCCCCAGAGACTTCGCTTCAGGCGCCCGCCGCTCATCGCTCCTGATCCTGCAACGGAGCCGGGGCGCTCGCATTGTGGGTGAACCACAGTCATTTGGGCGCAAAACCGAAGTGGCTCAAATCGGTCAACGCACCTAGAGTGGGCTTGAGCGGCGACCAAATGGCGGAGCAGCAGACTTCATGGGTGGCAGGGGCCCGTTTTGGGGGCACCCTTGTCGAGCGCGAGAACGAGCTCGCCGTCCTGCGCGACCTGATCCACGGGCTGCCCGGCGGCGAGGGCTCCGTCGCGGTGATCGCGGGCGCCGCGGGTGTCGGCAAGACCAGCCTGCTCGGAGCGGCCACCGCGCTCGCCCGCGAGCAGGACTTCACCGTGCTCAATGCCCTCGGCCTCGCCGTGGCCGACGACCTCCCCTGGCTCGGCGTGCGCGAGCTGTTCGAACCCACGCTGCGCAACGCACCCGATGCGGACAAGCTCTTCACCGGCGCCGCGAGCCTCACCGCCGGCGTGTTGAAACCGGACGCGGAACCCCCGCGCAACGGTGACGTCTCCGCGGACGTCCTGCATGGCCTCTACTGGCTCGTCGCGAACCTCGCGGAGCGCGGGCCCGTCGTGCTCGCGATCGACGACGTCCACCTGGTCGACCGCCCCACGCTCCGCTGGCTCGCCTACCTCGGCCGCCGACTGAGCGATCTGCCGGTGCTCCTGCTCGTCACCGTGCCTCGTGGACGCGACGCCGCCAGCCCCGAGCTGTGCGCGCTGCTCGACGCGGCCGACACCGAACTGTCGCCGTCCGAGCTGAGCGACACGGCCGCAACGGGCCTGGTTCGCGAACGCCTCGGCAGATCCGCGGACGAAGACTTCTGCGCCGCCTGCTTCCAAGCCACGCGCGGCAACCCGTTCCTACTCGGGGGTCTCATCGAGGAGCTCGAGCGCGACGGAGTGGCGCCCACCACGGAGAACTCCGAGCGCGTGTCGAGCGTGCGCCCCGTCAACGTGAACCGCATGGTGCTGCTGCGGATCGCGCGCGCGGGAGACGACGCCCTGAACGTGGCCAGCGCGGTGGCGGTCCTGGGCGCCGAGGCCAGCCTGCGAAACGTGGCCGACCTCGCCGAGATCGACGAGGACGGCACCGCCGCCACCGTCCGCTCGCTCGAGACGGCCGAGGTGCTGGACCGCGCTCTGCCCCTCCGCTTCGTGCACCCGCTCGTCCACTCTGTCGTCTACGACACTCTCGCCCCCGCCGACCGCACGCGCTGGCACCGCAGGGCCGCGGCCCTGCTCACGCGCCGCGGCGCCGCGGCCGCCGCGGTGGCGGCGCAGCTGCTCGCGTGCGAGCCCTCGGGCGACCCTGTGTCCGTGCGCGTGCTGCGTGACGCCGCCGACGACGCCGTTCGCACGGGCGTGCCGGACAGCGCGGTGCGCTACCTGCGCCGGGCGCGCGAGGAGCTCGAGGCGAACGCCGACGACCCCGGCCTGCTGCGCGAATTGGGCTCAGCGGAGGCCAGCATCGGGGGCGCCGAGGCCGAACAGCACCTGCGCACCGCCCTCGACACCGAGGCGCAACCGGGCCGCCGCGCGGAGACCGCCCACGCGCTTGCTGCCGTGCTCACGAGGAGCGGGCGATCGCGCGAGGCCGTGCGCCTGCTCGACCAGGCGATCGCCGACCTCTCCGAGAGCGACAGGGAGCTCCGCCTGCGCCTCGAGGGCGAGGCGATCGCATCCGCGCGTGAGGACTTCAGCACGCGGCCGCTGATCCCCGCCCGCATCGCGCAGCTCGGAGAGATCGAGGGACGCACTGGAGCCGAGCTCGTCCTGCTCGCCAACATGGCGATGGAGTCCGCCTCCACAGGCGACTCCGCGCGCGAGACGGAGGAGCTCGCGGAGCGAGCGCTGGCACGCGGGCGCCTGCTCGACGAGGAGACCGCGGACTCGCCGGCCTGCTACCTCGCGATTCACTCCCTGGTGGCCGCGGATCGCCCCGACCTCGCGGTGACCCACCTCGAACAGGCCTTCGCCGACGCGCGCGAGCGCGGCTCGGTGCTGGGCGTGGCCATCGCCTCGGTCTGCGCCTCGCACGCGCACCTCTCGCTGGGTGAGGTCGGCATCTCGATCTCGCACGCGCGCACCGCCCTCGAGATCGGCCAGAGCGCCGGCTGGGTCGCGATGGCGCCGTGGTCGGTCGCCTTCCTCGTCAACGCGCTCGTGGCGCGCGGCGAGCCGGACGAAGCGCGCACCGAGGTCGAGCGCGCCGGACTCGCGGGCGAGCTCCCGGAGGCGCCGTTCTTCGCGCCACTCGCCAGCGCTCGCGCGCGCCTGGCGCTCGCCACCGGCGATCCGGAGGAGGCGCTGCGTATGTCGCGCATGGGAGAGCTGTCCGCGGCCTCGGGCAGTGTCAACCCCGCGATGTCCGACTGGCGCTCCGAGAAGGCGCGCGCGCTCGCAGCCCTGGGCCGCGAGCAGGAGGCGCGAGGGCTGGTGGACGAGGAACTCGCGTTGGCGCTCGCCTATGGGGCGCCCCGTCCCATCGGCGCCGCGCTGCGGACCTCCGCCGCGCTCACCGAACCGGAGGCCGCGATCGAGCTGCTGCGCGACGCGATCGAGGTGCTCGGGGGATCGCCCGCGCGGCTCGAGCTGGCGGGAGCGCTCGTGGATCTCGGCTCCGCGCTCCGCCGCAGCGGTCAACGGCGCGACGCACGCGAGCCGCTGCGATGTGGCCTCGAACTCGCCGCCTCATGCGGCGCCACCGCACTCGCCAACCAGGCGCGCACGGAACTCGCCACCAGCGGCGCCCGCGCCCGGCGCGAGGCGCTCACCGGGCCCGCCGCCCTCACCCCCGCCGAGCTCCGCGTGGCCCGAATGGCGGCCGGCGGCCTCGCCAATCGCGAGATCGCGGAGAGCCTGTTCGTCACGCTCCGCACCGTGGAACTGCACCTCACGCATGCCTACCAGAAGCTCGGCATCTCCTCGCGCGCGCAGCTGGCAGGCGCGCTCGAGGCATGAAATCCGTGCACGAAAAGCACGGCCTCCGCGCGCTGGCCTTGCCGTCAAGGGACGCCGCGTGGCAGACTCCCGCGCCATGGCCAACGTGATCGGACAGCGGGTCCGTCGCAAGGAGGATCCGCGCTTCCTAAAAGGTGAAGGTCGTTACGTCGACAACATGCCGCTCGATGGCGCGCTCTATCTCACTTATGTGCGCTCGCCCATCGCCCACGCGCGCATCACGAGCATCGACGTGTCGGAGGCGCGCGCGCTTCCGGACACGCAGGTATTCACCGCCGACGACATAGAGCTCGGCAGCAATCCGCTGCCTCCGTTCCTGGGGGTGGACGAGCGCTTTCACCGCCCGTTCGTTGCGAAGGACGTGGTGCGGTTCGCGGGCGACATCGTGGCCTGCATCCTCACGGAGACGAAGGCCGCCGGCGCCGACGCGGCCGAGAAGGTCTTCGTGGAGTACGACGCGCTGCCCGTGGTCACCGATCCGCGCGAGGCCGTGAAGGACGAGACGGTGCTGTTTCCCGATGTGGGCACGAACACATGCATCAAGCGCCCGCCCGAGGCCTCCGACGACGAGCTGTTCGACGGCGTCGAGGCGACCGTCGAGGGAACGCTGGTCAGCCAGCGGCTCGCCGCCAGCCCGCTCGAGCCGCGCGCGTCCGCCGCCACCGTGGACGAAAACGGCAAGCTCACCGTCTGGCTCTCCACCCAGACACCGCACCAGGACCGGGACGGCCTGGCAATGAACCTCGGCATGGAGCCGCAGAACGTGCGCGTCGTAGGACCCGACGTGGGCGGCGGCTTTGGCGCCAAGGGCATGTGCCCCGAGGACGTGCTGATCTGCTGGCTCGCGCGTAAGACCGGCCGCACGGTCCGCTGGGTCGAGACCCGCAGCGAGAACATGGTCGCGATGAACCAGGGCCGCGGCATGGTCATCGACTTCAAGGTCGGGGGCAAGCGCGACGGCACGATCGAGGTGTACCGGATGAGCGTTCTGGCGGACGCGGGCGCTTACCCGGGACTCGGCGCGTTCCTGCCCAACCTCACCGGGCTCATGGCAAGCGGTGTGTACAAGATCCCGAAGATCGGCATCGACGTGACCGCGGTGACCACCAACACCACCACCATCGGTCCCTTCCGCGGGGCCGGCCGGCCGGAAGCGACGCAGGCGATCGAGCGCGCGCTCGACATGTGGGCCGCCGAGCTGGGAATGGATCCCGGCGACGTGCGGCGGAAGAACTTCATCCAGCCAGACGAGTTCCCGTACACGACGGCCTCGGGAGCGACCTACGACATCGGCGACTACGAGGGCGCGCTCGACAAGGTGCTCGACGCAGCCGGCTACGACGACCTGCGCGCGGAGCAGAAGCAGCGGCGCGACAACGGTGACTCGAAGCAGCTCGGCATCGGCCTGAGCGTCTATGTCGAGATCACGAACGGCCTCGGCGAGTCCGAGTTCGGCGCCGTGCACATCACCGCCGACGGCGAGGCCGTGCTCCGCACAGGCTCGTTCTCGCACGGCCAGGGCCACGAGACCACGTTCGCGATGATCGTGGCCGAGCGGCTCGGACTCCCGGTGGAGAACGTGAGCGTGATCAAGGGCGACACCGACCAGGTGGCCCGCGGCACCGGCACCTACGGCTCTAAGTCCACGCAGATCGGCGGCGCGGCCGCCGGGCAGGCGTCGGAGGAGTTGGTTGAAAAGGCGCGGCGGCTCGTGGCAGACCTGATCGAGGCGAGCCCGGACGACATCGTGCTCGACGCCCAGCAGGGCCGCTTCCACGTGGCGGGCGCCCCTCAGTCCGGCCTCTCCTGGGGCGAGCTTGCGGCGCGACTCGACGGCGAGGGCCGGCTGCAGGAGCTGGCCGTGGAGACCGACTTCCAGGCCGACGCCCCGAGCTTCCCGTTTGGCGCTCACCTCGCGGTGGTCGAGGTGGACACGGAGACCGGTGCCGTGCAGATCCTGCGACACGTCGCGGTTGACGACGCCGGCACGATCATCAGCCCCGTGGTGGCCGACGGCCAGGTGCACGGCGGCGTGGCCACCGGCATCGCCCAGGCGCTGTTCGAGGAGGTCCTGTACGACTCGGACGGGAACCCGGTGACCGGCAGCTTCGTGGGCTACGCGTTCCCGTCGGCGGCCGAGCTGCCGTCCATCGAGCGCGTGGAGATGGTCACCCCAACCCCCCTGAATCCATTGGGCGCGAAGGGCATCGGCGAGTCAGGGACGATCGGCGCGACGCCCGCCGTCCACAACGCCGTCGTGGACGCGCTACAGCCATTCGGCGTGAAGAACATCGACATGCCGGCCAATGGGGAGAGGGTTTGGAGCGCCATTAAGGGCTCCGTCGGCAGTCCGCAGTGAGTAGTCCGCAGACCTACGGCCCACCCCCTGCGGACGGCGGACTGCGGACTAGAGATCCTCCTTATCCGTCCGATCTTCCTTGACGCCAAGGAAGTCGCGGTACGCGTCGACGACCTCGTTCGCCTCGCCCCACAGCTCCATGTTGCCCTTGTTCATCCAGACGGCCTGGTGGCAGAGGTCGCGGATCGAGCCGAAGGCGTGGCTCACGAGCACGATCGTGCGCTCCTCGGCGCAGAGCTCGCGCATGCGCTCGAACGACTTGCGCCGGAACTTGGCATCGCCCACTGACAGCGCCTCGTCGATCAGGAGGATGTCCGGGTCCATGTGGATCGCCACCGAGAAGGCGAGCCGCCCGTACATGCCTGACGAGTAGGCGCGCATCGGCAGGTCCATGAACTCGCCGAGCTCGGCGAAGTCGACGATCTCCTCGTACTTCTCCTCAAGCTCGTCCTTGCCCAGACCGGCCGCCAGGCCGCCGAGTATCACGTTCTCGCGCCCGCTCAGCTCGCGGTTGAAGCCGACACCCAGGGCGAGCAGCGTGCTCACCCGGCCCTGCACCTCCACACGTCCCTCGGTGGGCGGCAGGATGCCGGCAATGGTGCGCACGAGCGTGGACTTGCCGGCGCCGTTCGCGCCGACCACGCCGAGCACGGTGCCCTTCTCGACCGCGAACGACACGTCCTTCACCGCCTCGATCTCGCGCACGAGCTTCTCGCGACGGCCGAGGCGCATCAGCGTGGTCCGCAGCGTCGGCAGCTTCTCGTACGCCGTGCGGTAGGTGATCGAGACGTTCTCGACTTTGATGCTCGGCTTAGATACGGACGGCAAAGTCACGCTCCCGCGAGATGAAGAAGAGGGCGCCGAACACGAGCGAGAACACGGCCCAGGCCGCCCCGATGAGCATCAGGTTGGGGTCGGGCGCCCTGCCGTGGTTGAGCACGTCGCTCCAGCAGGCGAGCATCGACGACATCGGATTGAGCAGCAGCCAGTGGCGGTAGCTCGCCGGCACCTCTTCCCACGTGTAGAGGATCGGCGAGATGTACATCCAGATCCGCAGCAGGTACGGCAGGAAGCTCGAGAGGTCGCGGAAGTAGACCTGCGCCGCTCCGCAGAACATCGCCACGCCCGCGGAGAACACGGTGACCATCACGACGATGACCGGGGCCCAGAGCCACTCGATGTAGACCCCGCCACCGGCGGCGAAGTGGACGATCAGCCAGACCAGCATCGTCGGCAGGAAGCGCTTGAACGACGTGGTCATCGAGGCGAGCGGCAGCAGCGTGCGTGGGAAGGCCGTGTTGAGGATCAGCCCGCCGCCGCGCACCACCGAGTTGGCGCCCTCGGTGGCTCCGGTCTGGAGCACCTGGTAGAGGAACAGCCCGCCGAGCAGGTGCGCGAAGAAGCTGATCGGCCGCGGGTGCTGGCGGATCAGGTCGATCAGCAGGAAGTAGACGGCGCCGAGAAGCAGCGGGTTCAGCAGCAGCCAGAGCTGGCCGAAGGCGGTGTCGAAGTGCTTCGCGCGCATCGTGGTGCGCGACAGCTCGAGCGCGAACTCGCGCCGCTTCCACACGAGGCTGAGGTAGTGGCCCATCGGCGGCAGGCCGACCTTGTGCGGCACGTAGACATGCCGCTCCGAGTACTCGTCGTCCCGGTAGATCTCGGGAAGGTGGGGACCGTGCTCGTGCCCATCGGGCGGCGCGGAGGTGGTGCCGGTGCCCCTGTTCTCTTCAGCGGAGGTCGTGCTCATTGCTCACTCAAAGTGTGCCGCTCCGTACGGTCACCGTAGACGGTCGGACGCGAGGATCGCCACGAGGTGGCCGACGAGCGTGATGACGCCCACCGGCAGTAGAGCAATCACGAGTACGCGCGAGCCGATCTGATTGCCCGCGGCCGCATCCGCGATTGCGGCGCAGAAGGCTAGCAACGAGAACTCCACGGCGACGAAGGCGCGGAAGAACGGAAGGGCGCCGGCGGCGCGGCGGAGCTGGCGCAAAAGCCCGCCTCGGGGCGCCGCCACCGAAGGCGCGTCCTCCGCCTTGGGCCGCCCGGACTCCGCGCGCGCGACGTTGACGAGCACAGTCTCCGACTTGATCAGCAGCACCAGCACCGACAGGACGAGCCCGAGCGTGGTCCAGCCGCCGAGCGAGTGCCAGCCGCCGTCGGCGCGGATGCCGAGCCCGATCGGCAGAGCGGCCTCGGTGACGTAGTGACCGATGCGATCGAGGTAGATGCCGGCCGGCGAGGACTGCCCGCGCACGCGCGCGAGCTCGCCGTCGCTGCAGTCGAGCAGCAGCTGGACCTGAATCAGCACCACCGCGCCGAGCGCGGCCCACAGGCTGGTCAGGCTGAGCAGGGCGGCCGCGGCGAGGCCGACCACGGTCATCATCCCCGTCACCTCGTTCGGCGAGATCCGCGTGGGCAGCAGCGCGCGCGTCAGGTACGGCGACAGCTTGCGCATGTAGAGGCGGCCCGCCCAGTGCTCGGCGCTGTGCCGGTCGAAGATCTCGGCCGGCTGGCCGATCGCCTTGATTTCAGCCAGCGACGGCGTCGGCGTACGAGTTGACGTGATCGAGAATCGCCTCCTCGTCGAGATCGAGGTGCTCCAGGATCGTGTAGCGGTCGGGCCGCGTGGAAGGCGCGTACGCCACCGCCTGCACGAACTGCTCGTCGCTCAGGCCAAGGTCCCGGTGCGTGCGCGGGAGCTCGTGGCGCGAGAGGCAGGCGCCCATCTCCGCCACCAGCACGGGGTCCTCCTGGAGGTGCGCGGCGAACATCGCGCCCACGGCAGCGAGCTCGCCGTGCAGCGCCGTGTTCGGGAAAAGGTGGTCGATCGCGTGGATGATCTCGTGGTCGGCCCCGCTGCACGGGCGGCTGCTGCCCGCCACGGCCATCGCGAGCCCGGAGAGCACGAGCGCCTCGCCGAGCACAACGAGGAAGTCGTCGTCGTCCACGCTGCCCTGGCGGAAGAGCACGGCCTCGGCGCCCGAGTGCGCGAGCGCCACCGACAGCCCGTCCACCGGCTCGTCGCGCACGCGCTTGGCGAGCTTCCAGTCGGCCACCGCGGAGAGGTTGCTCACGGCGTCCCCCACGCCGGAGCGGCGCATCTGAATCGGGCTCGTGCGCACGTAGTCGAGGTCGACGAGTACGGCCACCGGCATCTGCACTCCGTAGGAAGCCTTCTGTCCTTCGTGTGAGAGAGAGGACACGGGCGAGGCGATGCCGTCGTGCGAGAGGCTCGTGGCGACAGCGACCATCGGCAGGCCCACGAGGCTCGCGGCGTGCTTGGCCACGTCGAGCGTGCCGCCGCCTCCGATTCCCACAACCGCGTCGTAGAAGCGCTTGCGCAGGCGCTCGGCCAGGTCGAGCGCCGAGTTGAGCGTCCCGCCCTCCTCCACGCGCAGGATCTCGCAGTTCTCGATCGCCGGATCCACCACGGCGGCGATCTCGTCGCCGTAACCCGGTCCGACCGCCACCGCCACATCGCCGCCGCTCGAGATGCGGCGGTCGTGCAGCAGCGAGCCGAGGCCGGCCACCGCGCCGGGACCGATCTCAACCGCCATCGGGGCGGCGAGCATGCGGGCTAGTAGCGGCAAGCCAGCTCCCGCGCCTTGCCGAGGTCGTCGTGGTCGTCCACCTCGACCCAGTCGACCGCGCCGATCGGCGCCGTGCCGACCGTGCCGCCGCGGTCCACGTACTCCTGGAAGCCGTCCTCGTAGTACAGCTGCGGGTCGCGCTGCCAGGTCGCCTCGAGCGCCTCGGCCAGCGGCTCGGCGGCCGCGGCCTCGATCAGCGTGAGCCCGATGTACTCGCCACGGGCGTCGGCCATGGGCATCTGCTTCGTGATCCGGCGCATGAAGCCCTCCTCCGAGAGCTGCACCTTCATCGACTCCTCGTCGAGGCGCTCAAGATCGTCGTCGATCGCGAGGACGATGTCCTCCCCGCGCGAATCGAGCAGCCGCTGCTCCACCGCCACGGGATGCACGGTGTCGCCGTTTACGAGCAGCACGCCCTCGGAGAATGTGTGGCGGGCGCACCAGAGCGAGTAGGCGTTGTTCCACACCTCCGCCTTGTCGTTGACGACGCACTCGAGCCTCACGCCGTAGCGGCTCTCGAGTTTCGGCTTGATCTCGTCAACGCGTGCGGCCGCGAAGCCCGTCACCACAACCACCTCGTCGATGCCGACCTCCTTGAGGTTCGCGATCGCGAGGTCGAGGATCGAACGATCGTCATCGATCTGGAGCAGCGTCTTCGGCAGGTCGTCCGTGAGCGGCTGCAGCCGTCTGCCGGCACCTGCTGCCAGCACCATCCCGATCATTCGTTTTCGTCCTCCTCGTCGGCGTAAGTCAGTGGTTGGGCGGTGTGGGCTGCTCGGATCCAGCTGGACACGCTCTCGCCCACGAACAAAATTGCCAGCAGGCCCGCCGCCACGGCCATGCCGACTCGCGTCACGGCCACAGCCAGCGCGATGAAAGCCAGGATGATCCTCCCATCCCAGCCGCCACCCGCGATGCTTACCCAAGCGGGTGGGGGCGCGCCTTGCTGGCGCAGACGGTACACGGTGTCGTAGTGATGGAAGGCCAGCACGGCGAGCAGCGCGAAGCAGGCGCGGATGGCGTGGC
Organism: Thermoleophilaceae bacterium; assembly: GCA_036555755.1. GTDB lineage: Bacteria > Actinomycetota > Thermoleophilia > Solirubrobacterales > Thermoleophilaceae > JAICJR01. The sequence continues at coordinate 15,186 of DATBKS010000114.1, read as the reverse complement.
CGTGCGCGAGGTACGCCGTGAGGATCAGCGAGCCGTACTCGAGGCAGCGGATCGTGCCCGGCACGAGCCAGTTGAAGCGGCTGCGGAAATGGATGCGGGCGAACGCCGCGCGTGCCAGCAGGCCGTCGTCGCGCAGGGCGGCCAGGAAGCCGGACTCGACCGCTCCCGAGCGGCGCGCGAAGGTGTGCATCAGGTGCGCGGCGAGTGAGTAGACCGCGCCGATCCCTCCCCACACGAGCACGACGATGAACGTTGTCCTGGGGGTGAACAGTGCGGCGGTGAGTGAGATCGCCGCGAAGCGCTCGCCGATCGGGAACACGATCATCTTCTTGATCCAGTGGACGCCGGGTGGCTTGTCGAGGAGACGCGAGACGCCCAGCGCCCGCGATGCGATTCCGCCGCCCTCGCCGTCGTGCACGGCAGCGGGCGCGCGCGTGACGCCGGTGCCCGCGCCTGGCGGCGGACCGTCGCGGTCCCCGGGCTGCTCGAGCGGCGGTTGCGGGGCATTCGCCAGCGCCGCGTAGTGCACGTCCCAGTACGAGAACTCGAACATGTGGCGGATGGTCTGAAGCGCCAGCGCGCCCGCCGCGAGCGGCCAGACGTCCACGCCGAACCCGCGCAGCGATCCGACGGCGAGCCCCGCGTACACGAGGTACTCCTTGAGGCGGTCGAGGATCGAGTCGAGCCAGGCGCCGAAGCGCGAGAAGTTGCGCGTGTAGCGGGCGAGCTGCCCGTCCACGCAGTCGAACATGAACGCCACCTGCAGCAGTACCGCGCCGGCGATCAGCCCCCAGCGCTCGCCCGTTCCGAACGCGGCCGCCGCCAGCGCGCCGACGAAGAGCGAGAACACGGTGACCTGGTTGGGCGTGATGCCCGCGTGGGCGGCGGCGCGCGCCACGAAGCGCGAGTAGGGGCTCACGAAGAAGGTCGTGAAGAAGCCGTCGGCCGACTTCACCGAGGCGTCGAGGCGGGCGCGCCGCTCGTCGTACTGGTCGAGCTCCCGCTCGGCCCGCTCGGCGTCCGCCTTGGCGAACGGCCGCGCCCAGAACTGCGTGCGGGCGTCACGGGCACTCACGTTCGCGCCTGCGCGCACGAGAGCGGTTACGAGCAGGGCCGGCACGTCGATCCCGAGGGCGGGGTCGAGCTGCTTGCGCTCGAGCTCCTCCTGCCAACCGTTAGGGGCCGGGCCCTCGAGCAGTCGCGCCACGTGCGCGGCCGCCGAGGCGAGCGCCGGAATGTCGTCGGCGTCCACGTGCAGCGCCCCTCCGAAGAACGCGCTCGGCGCTCCCACCCAGTGGTACGGGCTGGCGGCGCTAAGCACGCGCCCGCCGGGCGCCCGGACCGGGAACACGTGCCCGTCCTCCGGCCGCTTGGCGAGCGTGAGGATGGCGGTGCCGGAGGCGAGCCGGTCGAGCGGCGTTGGCTGGGCCACGAGCTCGCCCGGAAGCAGCGTGATGTCGCCGGGCGCGAGCTGCGCCAGCTCGGCCACGGCCCGCAGGTCCTGCGCGACGTTCTCCGAGGTGTGCACGGTCACGCTGTCTGTCGCGAGCAGCGAGTCGAGCGCCGAAGCGAACTGAGGCCGCGCGATCACGTGCACGTCCTCGTCCGCGAGCTGCACGAGCAGGCGCTCGAGTGGCGTGCCGTGCTCGAACTTGAGCGCGGCGGCGAGGCCGCCGTCGGCGGCCGGCGCCGTGGCAAAGACGATCGCGCTCGTGTTCGTCATCGCAGCTCAGCCAGCAGTGAGTCCCACTGCGGGCCGATATTCGACATGTCGTACTCGTGTGCCTTGCGTGGAGCGGCGGTGCCATAGCGGTGCCGCTTGTCGTCGTCCTCGATCAGCTCGAGCAGGGCGCGCGTGAGGCCGGGCACGTCGCCGTTCGGCACGAGGATCCCGTTCTCGCCGTCGTCGACGATGTCGCTGGGCCCGCGCGGGCAGTCGAAGCTCACCACCGGCAGGCCGTGGCTCATCGCCTCGATGATCACGAGACCGAAGCCCTCGTAGCGCGAGCTGAGCACGAAGATCGACCCCTTCGGCAGCTCCTCCTGGAGCGTGCGGGTTGCGCCCATCAGGGAAACGCTTTCCCGCAATCCGAGCCTTTCGATCAGCGCCTCCAGCGCGTCGTGTTCCTCGCCCCCGCCGAAGATGCGGAGCTTCCAGTCTGGATGCGCACGGGCGACGTCGGCATAGGCGCGGATGAGGAGGTCGAAGCCCTTCTGCAGTCTGAGGCGCCCCGCCGCCACCACCACCTTGTCGTCGAGGCCGGCGAGCTGGCCGTCGAGCACCGGCAGCGCGTTCGGGATCCGCCCCACGCGCGTCTTCGCGCCGGACAGCATGCGCCGGTAGTCGTCCAGGTCTCCCTGCGTGAGCACGACGAGCGCGTCGAGCTTCGGGTACTTGCGCCGGATGCGGCGGACCAGCCCCGAGCGGTGCGAGAGGAAGTTCATGTGCTCCTGCCCCACGAGCGTGACGCCCTCGGGCACGAGGTCGGCGGCAGCCACGTTGAGCCCGGGACGCGTGCTGATCAGGATGCCCGGCGGGAGCGTTCGCAGGCGGCGGGCCAGCGCGATGTCCGTGCGGAGGCTGCACGCGCGGAAGCCGTAGTCCTCCGGGCAGACGAACGCGCTCGGCAGCCGGCCGAACAGGCCTGGCGGGCGCCGCTGGTCGTCGAGCGTGCTCAGCTTCACGTTGTCCGGGAACGGCAGCGCAGGCGCGTCACGGCGGCGGACCACGCTGATGATCTCGACGTCGTGGGTGCGCGCGACCCAGCCCGCCGTGTTGAACGTGGTGCGAATCGTGCCGCCGACCCCGTAGGCGTTCAGCAGCAGAAAACTGACCCGCGGGCGGGCTTCGCCATCGCCGGGGCCTGGGGACTCGCGCCGAGCGCCAAGCGCCATGAGCCGCACGAACAGCCGTCCGGGCGGTTGCGCAACGCGCAGCACGAGAAGCTTCACACGACGCAGCGCGCGCTGGGGCAGCTTCACTGCGGCGCCACGCTAGCGGGTCAGCGGCGTGCGCGCAGCTCCACGATCGTCGGCACGGGACCCGCGGTTGTGCGGCCGCCGATCGCGAGTATGCGGCGCCGCTGGGCCACGGCCCCGAGGTCCGATACCGGCTGCGGCAGTCGCCCGGCGCTGCGCACGTGCCTGCGGCCGGGCTGAATGGCAAAGATCCGCCGCGTGGGCACGCCCATCTGCTCCTGGGTGCCGCCGATCACGTACACGCAGCAACCGAACGCGGCGGCCGCGGCGTTGGTGGTGGGGCGCGGCAGCCGTGCGGCGAGGGTGAGCTTGCGCGTGACGGTGTCGAACGCGAGCACGTCGTGGCTCGCACCGGCGGGAGTGGTGCCGCCCGCAATGTAGATGTTGCGCCCGAGCGCCGCCACCGCCGGATAGCGCAGCGGGTGCGGCAGCCTCCCCACCACGCGCACGTGATGCCCCGGCCGCCAGGCGAGGATCTCGTCGCTCGCCTTCTTGCCGTTGTAGCCGCCCACTAGGAAGGCGCTGCTGCCCACGGTGGCGGCAGCCGCGCTCGACACGCCGCGTGGCAGCTGACCGACCTTGAGCGGCGGCCGGCCCGACAGGCTCAGACGCACGATGTCGCCGCTCGTGCCGTTGGGCCCTAGGCCGCCGAAGAGGTAGACGGCGCGCCCGAGCCGCACCGCTGCGGCGTCGTGCACTCCCAGCGGCAGCTGCGTGTGATGTGCCTCACGCGCGCCGTGCAACACGATGATGTCCGGGCGCGAGATGTTCCCCACCGCGAGGCCGCCGACGATCATCGCGCTGGCGGGCCCGGCCTGGGCCACTGCGGCGTTCTGCTCAGGGACGCTCAGGTGGCCGACCACGGTGGCGCCGAGCCGGACGGGCTGCACGGCCGCTCGCGGCGGCGGGGCGGCGGGCTGCGTGCCGGAGCCGTTGCTCCCGCCTCCCCTGCTCACGAAGTAGGCGATCACGCCCAGCGCCACCAGCGCGGCGATCAGGCCTGCCTGCAGGCGGCGCTGCCGCACCTGCCTGGAACGTGGGTTGGAAGGTGTCTTCGGGGTGGGGCTTGTCACAGATGAAGCGACACCCCAAGCTAACAACCCGATCCGGACACGCCGCCAAGGGCCCGTGCGAGAAGGCCCTTGGCGAAGCGGTCCGGATTACTTAGGCGATGCGGCCAGCCAGTGCCTGCCGCTGGCGGGGAAGAGGGATCACCCGTGCCAGCTCAGCCTGGCCCACGCCCTGTTCGCGAAGCTGCTCGGCGCGCATCTCCAGCAGCGTGACGAGCTCGGCGGTGCGCACGAAAGGGTTCGCGATCGCGCGGCCGCCACTCACCGGCACTGCGGCCTGGATGCTGCCGCCAATCTCGCCCACCAGCAGCAGGCCGCGGGGGAATCGGCTGCTGTCGAGAGCGGCGATGCGGCGCAGAACGTCCTCATCGACCGGCTCGGCGAGCCTCACCGTCAGGCGTGCCGGAGGCGCCTCGACCCTGGGAACCGGCTGGGCCACGTGGCCCGCGCGCGCCTCGTCGGTGCTGCGGGGACCGCGGGGGAGTAGAAATCCGTGAAACATTGTGCGATCCTCCTTGTAGTACATAGCTGGTCGTTGTGTGCGTCCTACAATGAAGATTACGGACGTTCGGGGAGGTACTCAATGTCATACAAAGTGGATTTGTCTGGTTTGGCACGTAGTGGCGAAGTGTCATTGACCCAGCAGATCGTCGACCGCTTCATCGCCGCGATCGACGCCGGACTGCTGGAGCCAGGCGAGAAGTTGCCGACGACGCGGGCCCTCGCAGCGGAGGCCGGCATCAACCATCTGACCGCCGCACGCGCCTACAGGCGTCTCGCCGAGCTCGGCTATGTGACCGCCAGCGTCGGCCGCGGCACGTTCGTGCGCACGCTCGCGCCCGCCGCCGACGAGCGCCACGGGGACGACTGGCAGATCTATGCGCTGCCCGACCGGCCCCTGACCTACGCGGAGCAGGTGACGGGCGACGCGTTCAGGCTCGCCAACGAGCCCGGCATGCTGTCGCTCTCCACCGGCTGGCCCTCGCCACGCCTGTTCCCCACCGACGACCTCGCGCGGATCACGGCCGACATTTTCAAGGAGGAGGGCGGCGGGGCCATCTCCTACCTCACGGCCGAGGGTCTGTACGACCTCCGCGAGCAGATCGCGCGCCACGGCACCGACCGCGGCTTCACGAGCGACCCGGACGAGATCATCATCACCTCGGGCGCGCGCCAGGCGATCGACCTGACGGTGCGCACGCTGATCGAGCCGGGCGATGTGGCCGTGGTGGAGTCGCCCACGTTCGTCGGCTTCCTGTCGTCGCTGCGCGCCGCGGGTGCGCGCGTGATCGGAGTGCCGGTGGATGCGAACGGCCTCGACGTCGAGGCGCTCGAGCGCGTGCTCGCGCGTCACGAGGTCAAGCTCTGCGCGCTCCAGACGATGTGCCAGAACCCCACCGGCTGCGACCTCTCCCCCGAGCGCCGCAAGCGGCTGGCCGAGCTGGCGATGGAGCGCAACTTCTTCGTGATCGAGGACGGCGTGTACTCGGAGCTCCGCTACGAGGGGCAGAACCAGCAGGCGCTGCGCTCGATGGCGCCCGGCCATGTGATCTATGTCGACTCGCTGTCGAAGACGGTGGGCGGCGGCCTACGCGTGGGCTGGATCGCCGCGCGCGGGCCGGTGTACGAGCGGCTCGCCGCGCTGAAGCTCGACAACGACTTCCACACCACCACGCTTGCGCAGCACATCGCGGCGCGCTTCCTCGCCGAGGACTTGCACAGCAAGCAGGTGGAGCAGACGCTGCCCTTCTACCGCGAGCGGCGCGACGCGCTGCTCGAGGCGCTCGACAAGCACCTCGAGGGCGAGTACCGCGCGGGCACGCCGGCGGGCGGGCATCACGTCTGGGTCACGCTCAACCGTCCGATCTCGGAGCGCGAGCTGTACACGGAGGCGGCACGGCACGGGGTCACGTTCACGCCGGGCGGCGTGGTGACGGCCGAGCGGCACACGCAGACCAACCTGCGGCTGTCGTTCTCGCTACTCGATCCAGCCGAGCTCGACGAGGGCGTGCGGCGGCTCGCGCGCGCGATGCGCCAGGTGCGGCGCACGATCCGCTACGGCGCGACGATGCCTCTGTCGTAATCTCCGGGCGTGGCACTTGACTCGCTGGTGCACCGCGAGCGTCCGTCCGCCGGCGAGCCGGAGGGCGCCCTTGTGCTGATGCACGGGCGCGCGACGGACGAGAACGACCTCTTCCCGCTGCTCGAGATGCTCGACCCTGACCGGCGGCTGGCGGGCTACGCGCTGCGCGGCCCGCTCAACCTGCCGCCGGGCGGCTGGCACTGGTACGAGCTGGCCGGGATCCCCACCCCGGACCCGACCACCTTCATGCGCACGTTCGCGCTCGTGTCGAACTGGCTCGACGAGATGAACGACGAGCTCGGCGTGCCGATGGAGAACACCGTGATCGGCGGCTTTTCGCAGGGCTCGGTGATGTCGTACGCGCTCGGTCTCGGCGCCGAGCGGCCCGTGCCGGCAGGGATCATCGCGCTCAGCGGCTTCCTGCCGCGTGTGCCGGGCTTCGCGTTCGACCTCGAGGCGCGCGAGGGTTTGCCCGTGGCGATCGGGCACGGGACGCACGACCCGGTGATCGGCGTCCAGTTCGGCCGCGAGGCGATGCAGATCCTCGAAGAGGCGGGGCTCGACGTGACGTGGCGCGAATCGCCGATGATGCACGGCGTGGATCCGGCATACCTGGCAGAGCTCGAGGGCTGGTTGCGGGAGGCAATCCCATGAGTACCGGCTCGTTCAAGCACGACGGGCAGAAGCTCGTGTACGACGTCTACGGCGAGGGACGGAATGTCGTCGTCCTGCTTCCCGGCCTGCTGCTCTCGCGCAAGATGCAGGACCCGCTGGCGCAGGCGCTCGCCGAGCACGGCAACCGCGTGATCAGCCTCGACCTGCTCGGCCACGGCGAGTCCGACCGGCCGGTGGACATGTGGCGCTACTCCATGCCGCTGTTCGCCGAGCAGGTGGTCGGGCTGCTCGACCACCTCGACATCCGGCGCGCCGTGGTGGGCGGAACCTCGCTCGGGGCGAACGTGTCGCTCGAGGCGGCGATGCTCGCGCCGGCGCGCATGCAGGGGCTGATCGTCGAGATGCCGGTGCTCGACAACGCGCTGCTCGCGTGTGCGCTCGCGTTCACGCCGCTGCTCGTGGGGCTGACCTTCGGCGCGCCGATAAGCCGCGCCGTGGGACGGGTGGCGCGCAGGGTGCCGCGCGGTTTGCACTACATGGCCGACGTCGGGCTCGACTGGGCGAGCCAGGACCCTGCCCCCTCGGCTGCCGTGCTGCAGGGACTCTTCTTCGGCCGCACCGCGCCGCCGCGGCACGAGCGCAAGACGATCAAGTCGCACGCTCTCGTGATCGGTCACCCGCGCGATCCCGTGCATCCCTTCTCCGACTCGGACATGCTCGTGCGCGAGTTGCCGAACGCGCGCCTCGTGGAGGCCAGCTCGATCCTCGAGCTGCGGCTCACGCCCGAGCGGCTCACCGGCGAGATCTCCGCGTTCGTGGACGAGTGCTGGAACCCCAAGCCGCGCGCGAACTACTCGGCGCGGCGCACCAGCACGAGCCGGGCTAGGCGCGGGTCCGAGCGGACCCGCCGCGATGACGGCTGAGCGGTCCGAGGCCGAGCGCGCCGAGTCGGATCGCCGCCGGATCGGGCAGCTCGTGGCGTTCGCGCTCGCCGCGGTGGCGGTGGTGGTCGTCTGGCTCGTCGCCGTCGCGGGCGGCGGCAGCGGCACACCCAAGCCCACCGGCGGCTCCCCCGACGTGTATCCGCCCGCCACGGTCCCGCCCGCCGGCGAGCGCTCGCTCACCGAGGCGGTGGCGCGCTCGGGCTGCACGCTGCGCAGCTTCCCGAGCTACGGCAACGGCACGACCACCAAGCGCCTGACCTACCGCACCAACCCAGCCACCTCGGGCCCGCACCCGGAGGCGGCGGCCGACGGCATCTACGACGACCCGCCGAGCACCGGCAGCCTGGTGGGCTCGCTGGCGAACGGCCGCATCGTTATTCAGTTCGTCCCGAACGCGGCCGACCGCGTGCGCGGCCAGCTCAAGGCGCTCGTCAACGAGGACCCGCACCACGTCGTGCTCGCGGCCAACCAGACGCGCATGCCGTACGTGGTCGCAGCCACCGCCTGGCGCCACTCCCTCGGCTGCCACAACGTGAATGCAGCGACCTTCGACGCGCTGCGCGACTTCCGCACGACCTACCGCGATCGGACGAGCTGACGGCCGTTTTGTTGCAGACCCCACGACTGCAACGGATCGCCCAACACCGCAGCAGGCCCGCTGCAAGCGTGTTGCGTCCTTAGGTGAAGCGCGCTCTCGTCATCCTGGCCTCGACCGCTTTCCTCGCGATCGCGGCCCCCGCGATGGCGCGGCCGCACACGCCCACGGCCAGCGATTTCGAGCTCTCGCCGCCCGCGGTGGCCGTCTCCTCGGCCACCGGCCACGTCGCGTCGAAGCCGTTGCGCGCTCCCAGGCGCTTCAGCCTGGTGGGCTTCCGCTGGCGCGGGAAGGCCGAGCCCGCGATCTCCGTGCGCGTGCGCCGCGACGGCCGCCGCTGGACGCGCTGGCTGAAGCTCCCGGGCGAGCCCGACGGTGCACCCGACCCCGGCAACGCGGAGGCGCATGGCACGCACGGCGAGTCCTCGCCCGTGTGGGTGGGAAGCGCAGACTGGGTGCAGTACCGCCTGTCGCGGAGTGTCCCCGGACTGTGGATCCACTTCGTGCGCGTGAACGAGAACGGCTGGCGACCGCGCGCCAAGCCCGCACAGACTCCGGGCCAGCCGGCGATCCAGCCGCGCAGCGCCTGGGACCCGACGGGCAAGTCGTGCCCGCCGCGTGTGGCGCCTCAGTACGGCGACGTGCAGGTGGCGTTCGTCCACCACACGGTGTCGCTGAACGACTACGACGCCGCTGACGTGCCTTCGATCATCCTCGGCATCTGCCGCTTCCACCGGAACTCGAACGGCTGGAACGACATCGGCTACAACTTCCTCGTCGACAAGTTCGGCACGCTCTGGGAGGGACGCGCGGGCGGGATGGACCAGCCGGTGGTGGGCGCGCAGGCGCAGGGCTTCAACTCGCAGTCGACCGGGATCGCGAACATCGGCACGTTCGACGACATCCCGGAGACGGACGCTGCGCTCAACTCCATGGCGGCGCTGATCCGCTGGAAGCTGCCGCTCACCGGCGCGCCCACGGCCGGGACCACGCAACTCGTCTCCGCCGGCGGGAGCGACAACAGGTACCCGCCCGGCGCGCGCGTGACGCTCAACCGCGTGTCCGGGCACCGCGACGTCGACGCGACGGACTGCCCCGGCGGCATGCTCTACGACCAGCTACCCACGCTGCGCGCGATGGTGGGCAACGTGACCGCGGTGAAAGCGCGGACCCGAATAGCCGCCGCCTTCCGGCCGCCGCTAGTCGTGTTCCCGCAAACGACCCAGATCAGCGGCACGCTCGCGCTCATCAACGCCACGCCGCTCGGCAACGAGCCGCTCCAGATCCAGCTCTTCGGCAAGGACAAGTGGCACACGGTCGCGCGCGGGTCGTCGGCGGCGGACGGCACCTTCTCCGTGCCGCTCGCGCCGCACGTCGGCCACCAGTTCCGCGTCTTCTACCCCGGCGACAGCTCGCACCTGTCGAGCACGTCCAACCGGCTCAACCTGTCGGTCGCGCCGCGCATCACGATCAGGCGCTCGGTGAAGCGCGCGCCGGTGGGCCGCACGCCAACGATCAGCGGCACGATCACGCCGGCGAAGACCAAGCTGCGGCTTGTGATCAACCGCGTGGTGGGCGGGCACAACGTGCGCATGGCGAGCTTCAAGCTGGTCGTGAAGCGCGGCCACTACCGCAAGTCCTACCGGCTGCCGCTGCGCGGTCTCTACAGCTACCGCGTCATCTTCGCGGGCGACAAGGCCAACCTCAAGGCCAGCTCCACCACCCTGCACGTGCGCGCGGTCTAGCCCGGCGCGCGGTAGAGGGGGAAGAAGCCGCTGGCGTGGTGGCCGGCGCTGAGACGGGCGTAGGCGCTCGGGTCACACACCAGCTCGTGCGTATAGAACGGCGCGCTGGAGTTGGCGAAGCCGCGCTTGAAGTGCTCGAGCGCGTCGCCAGGCGCGAGCCCGCCGCCGAGGTTGAGCGGCAGCTCGAGCTCGCGCGCGAGGTCGATCATCGCCTGCACCGTGCTCTTGAACGGCGAGTGCTCGAGCAGGCCGTCGGCGGTGCCGCCCAGGTAGTAGTGGAGCACGCCGTCGCTGTCGGCCACGATTGCGCCGGCGGCGGGGCGGCCGTCGGGCGCGCTCGTGATGAGCAGCCGCGCGCTGTCGGCGGCGAGGACCGCGCCGAGGTAGTCGTCGCCGAAGAAGTAGCGATGCGCGGCGTCGGTGCGCACCATCGTCTGGCGGTAGAGCGTGCCGAAGGCGGCGACGTCACCGGACTCGGCCGTGGCGTAGCCGAGCCGCTCGTTGCGCCGGATGTGGCGCGCGTGGGTGGAGCGGATCTCGGGCTCGGCTAGCGGGTCCACGATCTGCACCTCGCTCCGCAACGTCCCGCCTTCGAGGCACGGCTCGCTCTCGATCGCGTCGCGCAGGAACACCGCCACGAGCCCGGTGCCCGACCAGTCGACCTCGTGCGGGTCGAGCGGCTCGCTGGCGCGCGGGACGACCGCGCCCGGATAGCCGTAGGCGGAGGTGGCGTCGCGCAAGCCCTCCGCCCCCGGGATGCCGCGCACAACCACCCCGGCGGCGAAGCGGTCCTCCACCACCAGCGAGTGCGTCACGCGCTCCGCCCGCTGGAATTCCTCGCAGCGGAAGAAGTCGGCGCTGCGAGCGCGCTCGCCGCCGTCCTCCAGGAGCTCCGCTCTCATCCCTTGAAGCCCTCGGGCGAGAGGCCGTACACGGCCACGTCGAGCAGCCGGTCGCCGCGCCGCACGTGGCCGACCATCATGCCCTCGAGCTCGAAGCCGAGCCGCTCCACCACCTTCCGCGCCGCCCCGTTCTCGGCCAGGATCAACTCGGTGACGCGGTGGGCGCCCAGCTCGTCGAATGCGCGGCGGATCGTGAGCTTCTGCGCCTCGGTGCCGACGCCCTTGCCCCACAGCTCGGGGTCGCCGATCAGGATGCCCAGCTCGGGCGCCGCCTGGCGGCCGATGCCGTAGAGAGCCGTGAACCCGACGGCCTCCTCGCCATCGTCCACGATCACCGCCCACTTGCGGTCGTCGCCCTCGTTGCGCGCCGCACGCTGCACCCACGCGCCGGCCTCCGCCTCGCTGAACGACTCGCGCTGCTCGACCAGGCCCTCGGTGGCAACGGGCGTGTTGAACCAGCGGTGCACCGCGCGAGCATCCGCTGACCAGAAGTCCCTCAGCCCCACCCTCACGGCGGTCAGCCTAACCCGAGTACAGGCCGTGACCGGTGACGAGCAGCCAGAAGGTCTTCGCGAGGATGCGCAGGTCGAGCCACAGCGAGCGGTGGTCGACGTACCAGACGTCCAGCTCGATCCGCTCGGGCCAATCGAGCGACACGCGTCCGTTCACGACCGCCCAGCCGGTGAGCCCGGGCTTGACCTCGAGCCGCCTGCGCTGGTGCTCGGTGTAGCGCTCCACCTGCGAGGGGATCGTGGGTCGCGGCCCGACGATCGCCATCTCGCCGCGAAGCACGTTGACGAGGTTGGGCAGCTCGTCCAGCGAGTAGCGCCGCAGCAGAGCGCCCGTCTTCGTGATCCGCGGGTCGTCCTGGCTGAGCGCGACGTCCGGGCCGCGATCGGACCCGACCACCATCGTGCGCAGCTTGAGCATGTCGAACTCCACGCCGTCCTTCCCCACCCGCCGCTGCCTGAAGATCGCCGAGCCGTGCGTCTCGAGCCGCACAACGACGAGCGCAGCGGCGATCAGCGGCGACGCGATCACGAGCGCGACTGCCGCGATCAGCCTGTCGAGCGCCTCGTTCAGCGCTCCTTCTCCCACACCACCGGCGTTCCACCCCGCACCCAGTCCACGAACCCCACCGCGATCGACGCCGTGACAAGCGCGTAGTAGTAGGCCAGCCGCAGCGGACGGAGCGGCACGAAGGCGCCGAGCGCCGCCGCCAGCAGGAAGGCCAGCTGCACCGCCAGCGTGACCGTGTACACCCAGCCTTCGCCGACCAGCGCGATGTTGGTGCCGAGCGCCACCACGTGCAGCAACGGCGACGCGTAGCGGATCAGCCGATGCGACGCCAGCTCGAACGTGAACAGCCCCGAATAGCCGCGCGGGTTGAGCATCCCGCCGCGCAGCACGGTGCCGAACGCGCGGCTCATCATGCGGCGCTTGCGGCGGAACTCCCCCTCGAGGCTCGGCACCATCGCCTCCTGGGCCAGCGCTCCCGCCGCGTACACGGCGCGCAGGCCACGGCGCGCCATGCGGAAAGGCAGCGAGAGGTCGCCCGTGTAGGGGTCGCCCGCCTTGTAGTGCATGCGCCGTAGCGCGTAGATCGCGCCGTTGCCCGCGGTGATGCCGCCGAGTCGCGACTCGAGCGAGCGCACCGCCATCTCGTAGCGCCAGTACGCCCCTTCCTGGTTGGCTGAGCCGGCGTCGGCGATGAAGCGCACCTGGCCGCACACGTAGCCCACCGACGCGTCCGACAGCGGGGCGATCAGCCGCCTTAGCGCATCCGGTGCCCACAGGCTGTTGGCGTCCGAGAAGGCGACGATCTCGCCGCGCGCCCGCTCCACCGCGGCGTCCTGCGCGGCCGCCTTGCCGGCACGTGGGAGGTCGAGCACGATGTCCGCACCCGCCGCGCGGGCGAGGTCCGCGGTCCCGTCCTCGGAGCCGTCGGAGGCGACGATCAGCTCGAAGCGATCCCTCGGGTAGTCGAGCGCAAGCGCGTTCTTCACCTTCTGCTCGATCCCACCCTCCTCGTCGTACGCGGCGACGATGAGCGACACGCTCGGGAGCGGCTCCGCGCTGTGCTCGGGCAGCGGCCGTGTGCGCCGCGCCCGCGCGAGCAGCCAGAGCACGAGCGGGTAGCCGACGTGTGTGTACACGAGCAGCCCGAGCGAGCACCAGAAGACGATTTCCAGGGCAAGCACGCGGGCGATTATCGGTTAAGCAGCTGGCGGTACAGCGCGACCGTTCTCTGGGCGACGGCGTCCCACGAGTAATCGCCGGCCGCGGCGCTCGCCGCCTTGGCGGCAAGGTCGGCCCGCGCCGCGGGGTCGGAGAGCAGCTCGCGCAGCGCCTCCGCAAGCGCTTCCTCGTCGCCCGGCGGGACCATCCGCGCCACCCCCGGCTCGCCGAAGCCGCCCACGTCCGACACCACCATCGCCTTGCCGAACGCGAGCCCCGTGGCGAACACGCCGGACTGGTCGGCCGCGCGGTACGGCAGCGCCACGACGTCCGCCCGCCGGAAGTAGGCGGGCAGCTCGAGGTCGTCCACGAAGCGAGGCACGAAGCGCACGCGCTCCGGCGCGGCCGCGCGCAGCGGCTCCAGGTCCACGCGCGGGGCGCCCACGATCCACAGTTCGGCGTCCGGCACCGAGCGCCACGCGCGCAGCAGCACGTCCACGCCCTTGTAGTCGCGGATCAGGCCGAAGAAGAGCACCACCGGCCCCTCGACCGCGGCCAGCTCGTCCGGCAGTGGCGCCTCGCCCGGCTGACGCCTGAGGTAGTCGAGCGCGCCGTGCGGGATCACGTGCACCCGCGTCGGGTCCGCTCCCAGGCGCTCGGCCTGCGAGGCGCCGTGCTGCGAGTGCACGACCACGGCATCCATCGCACGCAGCAGCCGCCGGCGTGCCGACTCCTGCCCGGCCCGCTGCTCGTGGGCGACGACGTTGTGCGCCGTGAGCACCCGCGGCCGCTTGCCGGGCAAGAGCCACTGGTCGATCTGCTCAACGCTCAGCCACTGCCAGTGCACGAGGTCGGCACGCGCCGCTTCGCTGCGGTAGCGCAGCATGTCCGGCACGTGCTCGGCCAGTTTCGCCAGCCGCCGACCGCCGCTGCGCCGATAGAACAGCTCCTTAACTTCGTATCCATCGGCCGCGGGTACGGTGCCGTACAGGAAGCGGCTCGTGACGAGCTCGACGTCCACACCGGTACGTGCAAGCGCTGCGGCCAGGGAGCGGTCGTAGGGTGGTGTGAACGCCGATGGGTCTACGAGCTGTACGCGCATGTCCGGAGGATTCAACAGTGCGGCTGTCCTATTGCGTCGTGAACACAGGCAAGCGGGAGCTGCTGATGGCATGCCTCGACGCCATCGAGCGTGTCACCCCGGCGGGGCTGGAGCATGAGGTGCTGGTGCTCGACAACGCGTCGCTCGACGGCTCCGCGGAGGCGGTTCTCGCGCGCCAGACCGGCATTCGGCTGCTTGTGCTCGACCACCGCGCGGGCAAGGCGGAGAACGACTCCACGCTGCTCAAGGCGGCCCGCGGCGAGTACTGCCTGCTGCTGAACGAGGACACCGAGCTCATGTCCGGCGCGGTGGAGGCGCTGCTCGACGCCCTCGACGGCGACCCGCGCGCCGCGGTGGCGGGAACGCAGCTGCTGCGCCCGAACGGCAGCCCGCAGTGCTGCGCCTGGCGGCTCCCCGAGATCGGCACCGCGCTGGCGGGTGCGCTCTTCCTGCACAAGCTCCTGACCGTGCAGAGCCGCGGCACGCGCACCCGCGCGGTCGGCTGGACGCAATCGAGCGCGATGCTCGTCCGTCGCAGCGCGGCGCGCGACGTCGGCTGGCTCGACGCGTCGTTCTTCGTCTACTCGGACGAGACCGACTTCTGCAAGCGCCTGCGCGACGTGGGCTGGCGGATCCTCTGGGTGCCGGCCGCCTGCGCGGTTCACCACGACCAGCTCGCCACCGACGCCGTGGGCGCGAGACGCCGCATCGTGGAGTTCCAGCGCGGCCGCGACCGTTACATGCGCAAGCACCACTCGCGCGCGGCTGCGGCGATCGTGCGCGTTCTGAGCGCCTGGAGCTACTTCGCCCGGGCGCTGGTCTCGCAGGACAACCGCGAGCGCTACCTCCTCCACGCCCGCCAGGCGCTCCGGCCGTGGCAGGGCGAGGGGATACGCGAAGCCGCCGAGCGGCGCCATCCGCCGCTGCGTAGAGCGGCGTAAGAGATCCTTCAGGGGCCTTTCCTATCCTGCAC
>DATBKS010000113.1:0-17010 GCA_036555755.1 Thermoleophilaceae bacterium | reverse complement strand
TCCCTGCTGGTGGACCTCGCCAAGCCCCTGCATCGCCGCGACATCAACTTCCATCACAGCGCCGTTGAAGAGGTCGATCCGGACGGCCGCCTCGTTACTCTCGCGAGCGGCGAACGACTGCGGTACGACAAGCTCGTGATTGCCACCGGCGCCGCGATGGCGCCCGCCGAGGTGCCGGGCCTTTCTGAGCACGCGGCGACGATTTGGACCGCCGACAGCATGCTCGACGTGCGCAAGCGCTTCGAGCGCGTAGCGGAGCGGCAGCGCGCCGGCGAGCAGCCGCGGGTGCTGTTCCTCGTGCCGCCCAACAACAAGTGCGCCGGCCCGCTCTACGAGGTCGTCCTGATGTTCGAAACCTGGCTGCGCCGCAACGACACCCGCAGCGGCGTGGACATCGCCTGGTCCACCTACGAGAACACCTACATCCAGGCGTTCGGCCCGCGCCTCCACGACGTGGTGAACGACGAGTTCTCCGAGCGCGGCATCGCCGGCCACACGGCGGAGACCGTCACCGAGGTACTGCCCGGCGAGGTGCGCTACGCAGACGGCAGCAAGCGTGAGTTCGACGAGCTGATCGCGTTCCCGCCATACGTCTCGGCGCTGCGCTACGCCTCGCTGCCCTCCGACGAGCGCGGCTTCATTGCCACCGAGCTCACGACTCGCAGGGTTGCGGGCCACGACGACATCTATGCCCCCGGCGACGCCGGCGACTTCCCGGTCAAGCAGGCCTTCTTGGCCTTCCTGCAGGCCGATGCCGTGGCCGACCACATCGCCTCTGTTGTTGGGGCCCACGAGTTCTCGACCCCGTTCGACCCGGTGAGCATGTGCGTGATGGAGATGTTCGACAAGGCCACCTTCGCCCAGGTGCCGCTGCGAGTGACCGGCGATCCGGCGCATCCAGTCGAGGTGCGGCCCGACGCGAACGGCGCCTACAAGGTCGGCACCTCACCGGTCTGGCGGCTCGGCAAGAAGGTCCTCGGGTTCTCGGTGCCCATGCGCTTTTCCGCTGGCGAACCGTTCCACGCGGGCATGGGATGGCAGGTCATGGATGTCGGCCTGAAGGGCATGGGCCGCATGCTCGCCACATAGCCGCCGTTATTACGTTGACAGTTATATAACTCTTTCGGTATCTTCTAACGCCATGGCGTTTGAAGTACTTGCTGAGCCCAACCGGCGGCGGATTCTTGATCTGCTGCTGGAGGAGCCGCGGTCGGTCGGCGAGATCGTGTCGGCCACCGGTCTCTCCCAACCCGGGACCTCGAAGCACCTGCGTGTGTTGCGCGAGGCCGGGCTCGTGGACGTGCAGAAGGATGCGCAGAGGCGGCTCTATCGCCTCAACCCGCAGGCGCTTGCCGAGCTGATCCGCTGGGTCGAGCCCTACCGCCGCGCTATGGCCTCGCAGCTCGATGCGCTCGAACGCCACCTCGACGAGACAGCGACGAAAGGAACGAACTCATGACCACCGCCGACGGAGTGATCGAGACGCGCGCAGACGGACAGACGGTGATCCACTTCGAGCGCCGCCTCGCCCACTCCCCCGAGCGGGTGTGGGAGGCGATCACAGACCCCGAGCAGGTGATCCGCTGGTGGGGCGAGCTCAGTGCCAACCTCCGCCAGGGCGGCGACTTCACGCTGCGCTGGCTCAACGAGGACGAGGAGGGGCGCTCGTCGGGCTGGCGCGGCACGCTGACCGAGTACGACCCGCCGCGGGTGCTCGAGACGACCGGGCTCTGGGGTTCGATGAGCGAGGCCTGGGGCGAGAACAACGCCACCCTCCGGTTCGAGCTCACGCCGGACGGCGACGGCACCGTGCTGCGCTTCACCAACACCCTCGAGACGATGCCCGACGAGTTCCGCACGAAGACGCTGGCCGGCTGGCACTGGCACCTCGACGCGCTCGCCGGCGTGCTCGACGGCAAGCCCGACCGCAAGCTGTGGGACGTGGAGGGTTGGGAGCCGCTCCACGAGCTCTACGTCGAGCAGTACGCCTGACTAGGCCGCCGCGCTCTGCCGCGAGCGCGGCGCCCGCGGCTCGATGATCCCGCCCCAGTCGGCGTCCTCGATCTGCGCCGGCTCGGTGGTCTCGATGAAGTCGAGCAGCACGCGCGCCAGCCCATCCGGATCCTCGAGATGCGGGAAGTGGGCGGCGCGCGGCAGGGTCTCGAAGCGGCTGTGCGGCACGGCCTCGTGCATCGCGCGGCCGTGCTCGAGCGGGATCGTGTTGTCGCGCTCGCCCCACACCACGAGCGTGGGCATCGACGCGAGCAGGTAGAGGCGGTCGACCGCGCTCACGCGCTGGCCGTGCACATCGATCACGGAGCGCAGCGTGTGCAGGAAGGCGGCGCGGGCGCCGGGCTGCTCGAGCGGCCGCAAGGCGCGCACGATCGCCTGTACGTAGATGCCCTTGCTGTTGCCGCGCGCGCGCAGGCGCTTGCCGAGCTCCCACAGCGCGTCGAGGATCCGCCGGTGCGCGATGAGGCCGACCAGCCCGTTCATCCCAGGCAGCGCCGCGCTGCGGAGGAGCGGGCTCACCTCGTGGCCGAGGCCGCCGCTCGACACGAGGACTAGCCGTTCCGTGCGCTGGGGGAACTGGTAGAAGAACTGCATCGCCACTCCGCCGCCCAGCGAGTGGCCGACGATCGTGGCGCGGTCGATGCCGATCACCGCGAGCATGTCGCGGATGCTCGCTGCGTGCGCGCCGATCGAGTAGTCGCCGCGGACGGCGGCGCTGTCGCCGTGGCCGATCAGGTCGGGCGCGATCACCGTGTACCTGTCGGCGAGCCGCAGCGCGACCTCCTCCCAGTGCCGCGAGGAATTCACCATCCCGTGGATCAGCACCACCGGCGGCCCGCTCCCGGCCACGCGGTAGATCACCCGATGGCCGTGCAGCTCCATCTCCCAGGGCACGAACGTGTGAGGTTCGGTCACCGGGAGGACCCTAGCGGGACCAACCCGCCCATCACGGGTAGAGCTTCTCCCCCTTGGCGAGCATCTCCACGAACTGGGCGATCCGGCGCGCCCGGGTCTCGGGCTTCTTCGCGTCCTGTACGCGGTAGAGCACGGAGTAGCGGTTCTGGCTGTTGAGGGTGGCGAAGAACTCCTTGGCCGCCGGGTTGGCGTCGAGCGCCTCCTGCAGGTCGTCGGGAACGGTGGCGGTGCTGTGCGAGTCATACGCGGCGGCCCAACGGCCGTCGGCCTTCGCGTTCTCAACTTCGCGCATCCCGGCCGGCTTCATCTCGCCGTTCTTGATCAGCTTCGTCGCCTTGTCGCGGTTGATCTTCGACCACTTGCTGCGCTTCCCGCGCGGGCAGAAGCGCTGGAGGAAGTACTCGCCGTCGTGCGCGTTCCGCACCCCGTCGATCCAGCCGTAGGCGATCGCGATCTCGAGCACCTCGGGGTAGGCGACGGTCGGGATGCCCGTGTTCTTCTTGGCGATCTTCACGCGCACGCCGGTCGAGGACTCGTGGTTTTCGGCGAGCCAGTCGTGCCACGCCTCCGGCGAGTCGAAGTACAGGACCGGCTCGTCCTTCATGGCCGCCACGACCCGATGATCGCAGCGGCCGCGGCTAATGACGTTGGAGTCGCTGCAGCGGCGTTAGTGCCGCCGGTGCCGGCTGGTGCTCGACGCTCGTCGTCGTGCTCATCGCCTGCAATGCGGCGATGCCCATCAGGATCAGCGCGGCGGGAAGCGCCTGCGAAGGGAACTTGCCGGTACCCGCGAGCAGCAGGCCGCCGACCGCTCCGCCCGCAGCGCCGGCAACGACGCCGACGGACAGCGAGCGTCCAGCGATGCGGGTGAGGCCGAACAGCCCGCCCGTGACTGCGAAGCCGACGACCACGCCAAGCGTGGTGTGTTCGCCGTGGAGGTCATTCACGCGGATGGCGCCGTTCACGGCTCCACCTATGCCGCCACAGACGGCTCCGAGGAGCAGTCCGCGCGTGGCCTTGGGGAGGATCAGATGCTTGTCGGGTCCCATCGCGGCAACCACCGCCGCGACGACGGCCGCCAGTACCGCCCAGAAGCCGGCCCAGCCGAGCGCGAAGTGGCCGATCGTCTTTGCGTAGTCGGCCGTGATCTGCGGGTCGACGACCTTGTCCCGCAGGTTCAGCCCGGCGCTGTACGCGCCGTATGCCGGGCCGGCCGCGACCAGCATGCCGAGCGCCACCGCCATGAGCGGCGCGGCGTACGACGAGGTGGTTGTCGTTGCGTCCTCCGTGTGCCTGGCGCGATCGCTGAGTCCAGTCCGCTCCGTCTGCACCGGGCCTTCGAGCGTCGCGATCAGGCGGTCGACGTCGTAGCGCCAGCGTCCTTCGCTCAGCTCGAGTGCCTGCCGCCTGCGCAGGTCGGCGAGCGACGGCGGCACCTCTTCCCGCGCCGGCATCTGCGCGCCGGCGACGAGCACGGGGATCACCGTCACGTCCGGGCGCCTGAGGGCCGTGTGCACCTCGAGGCCGACGTAGTCCTCGGGATCGTCGAGGCGGCGCGAGCCGTCGGCGGCGGTGACGGTGGCCCACTGCGGTCCGATGATCGCCAGCAGCACGTCACACGAGCTGAGCGCCTCGTCGATGCGCTGGCTGAAGTCCTGACCGGGCTGGATGGCGCCGATGTCCATGAAGATGCGGTCGTCGCCGTAGTGCGCGGCGAGCGAGTCGTAGAGACGGCCGGCGTACCCGGGTGCGTCCTGCCTGCGGTAGCTGATGAAGATTCCGCCCATGGCTATTTGGCCTCGGCTTGTTGTTCGCGTTTCAAGAGTTCCTCCTGTCCGCTGGTCCAGCGAGCGTGCTCCTGCGAGACGAGGCCCTCGACGCGTGCCGCAAGCAGCGCGTCCTTGCGCGAGGAATGCGCATAGGGGCCGGCGTCGGCCAGGAACAGGTACTTCTCGTGCTTGAGGGCCTCGCACGTGGACCGGTAGGTGATCCAGTTCTGCTGGTACTGGAAGAGCTGCTGGAAGCCCTCCAGGATCACGACGACCGCGCCGAGCGCTCCGAGTGACCAGCGGGGGATGCCGCTGATGGCGGCGAAGACGGGAACGAGTGCGGCCACGACGATCTGGCCGACCTTGACCGCCTTGAAGGCGTGCTGGTTGTACGCGCTCTTGGTGTCGTACCAGGAAATCTGGCTTTCGAGGCGCTGCCAGGCGGGAGACTTTGAGTGATTCGGACTGCCGTCGGGACGCGCGCGGGCCACTTCGAGCTGCGAGTCCATATTTGCGTACCTGCAGCCCACTATCCCTGAGCCGGTTTGGTCGTGCAACCGTTCTGGCGCGTCTTGCACGGGTTTTGTGACGATTCGCACGCTCTGGGCTCGTGCGTAGGATCGCCGTCGTGGCGGATTGGCTTTCGAGACTGCTGTTTCGCCGTGGCGGTGGCGGCTCGCGGACGGCGCAGGGAGTGGCGGTGGTGCGCTCTGGTTTCGAGCGCCCGCACACGCCTGACGGCGACCCCGACGCGCAGTCGCTGCTCTCTCAAGGGATGAGAGCCGGGCGGGCGCCGCTGCTCCGCGATCACCTGCTTGCGCGGACGAAGTTCTTCGACGCGGTTGTGCTCGACGCCCTTGGGCGCGGCATCGACCAGATCGTCATCGTCGGCGCCGGTTACGACGACCGTGCCTTTCGGTTCCGCTCGCCGGGCGTGCGCTTCTTCGAGCTCGACCACCCCGCAACCCAGGCCGACAAGCGGCTGCGGGTGAAGGCGCTCGGCGATGGACCGACCTTCGTCGCGGCGGACTTCACGCGCGACTCGGTGGCAGACGCTCTCGCCGGCGGGGGTCATGACGCCTCGCGGCCGACGCTCTTCATCTGCGAGGGGCTCGTCATCTACCTCGAGGCGAACGAGATCGTGGAGCTGCTCGCCGCGCTGCGATCGTGTGCGGCCGAGGGAAGCGAGCTGGCGATCAGCCTGGCGGTGCATCCCGAAGGCGTGCCGTCGTCGGCCGTCGTGAACGCCGCCAACGTGGCGCGCCGCGGGGGTCGCGGCGAGCCGTGGCGCACGATCCTGCCGACCGCCGAGCACCTCGCCCTTCTCCAAAAGGCGGGCTGGGCCGAGGAGGAGGCACGCGACGACTCCGACCTGGTCCCCCAGGCGCGCCCGATGCGATCGCTGCTCGTGCGCGCGCGGCCGGGCTAGCGCGGGCCGTCAACCATCCGTGCCCGCGCCGACATGCACGCCGCGGGCGCTCGCCATACAGTCGGCGCATGACCAGAGAACTTTTCGGGCCGCCGCGCCCCATCGAGACCCTTGCCGACCTCTATGCGCACATCTGGCAGGTCGGCTACGTGTGCACCGACCTCGACCGCGGCATGGAGTTCATGCGCGAGCGCTACGGGCTCGAGCACTGCGTGGAGGTGCCCACCGACACCGCGACGGTGATCGATCACAACGACCAAAAGGTCGACTGGCGCGCGCGCATCGCGATGGGCTCCCGCGGCGGCACCATCGTCGAGCTGATCGAGCCCGTCTCCGGCGACGTCGAGTTCTACCGCCGCTACCTGCCGGCGGACGGCTCGTTCGGCGTGCGGCTTCACCACTTCGCCACCCACGTCCCGCTCGGCGACGACGTCTGGGAGGAGATCAAGGGCATCCTCGCCGAGTCGGGCCTGCGCTTCGACCACACCGTGCTGATTCCCGACCGCGTGCGGGCCGGCTACGTCGACACGACCGCCGACCTCGGCCATCTGCTCGAGGTCTGCCAGCTCCAGCCCGACGACATCGAGCTGTTCACGGGACTCGTGCGCGACAGCGCCTAGGACAGCGTTCGCGGCAACGCCTAGGCCAGCAGCTCGGTCTGCGCCATCTCGGTGAGCGCCTTCACGCGCTCGCGCTTCGAGAGGCCCAGCTCGCCGAGCTCCCGATAGGTCTCGAAGCTCGTTATCACCATCAGGCGCACAAGCGCCTGGCGCTCGCTGACGCCCTTGCGCAGCCTGCCGGCGCGGCGCAGCCGGCGCGCAAAGGTCTCGAGCTCCTGGCGGCGATCCGCGCGCTGTCTGTCCACGAAGTTACGCGCCGACTCGTCGATCGCCACGACGCCGTAGAGCTGCTCGAACACCGGCTCCTCTGATGCCCAGAAGCCGATCGAGTTCTCAATTAGGAGCGCGACAGCGCTGTCATGGTCGTCGAGGGCCACCGCCCGGCGCACCGCGAGCAGCGACGGGTTGCCCTCGAACGAGTCGCAGATAGCGTCGATCAGCGCGAGTCGCGAATCGAAGTGCTGGTACAGCGCGGCGCGCGAGATACCGGCGCGCTCGGCCACCTGCTCCATCGTGCTCTCGTGGAACGCCCCCTCCGCCAGCAGGTCGTGCACCGCCGTCAGGATCCGCTCGCGAGTGGCCTCGGAGCGCTTGGGTCGCTGTCGTGCTCGATATGGGCGTGTCGTCGCCATTGACACACAGTCTAGACACACCGTCTAGAAAGTGATAGAAAGTAGACACCGTGTCTAGATGTTGTGTCTATCGAAAGGAGCAACGATGCCCAAGACATCAAGAGAAACGGCCTCGCACGTAGAAGACATGGGAGTGGTCGAGTTCCGCAGCGAGCAGATCGACGGCTACACGATCGAGTTCTCGAACTTCCGCGAGGACGCCGACGGCACTCCCCTCTTCCGCGGCCTACCCGGCGATCGCTGCCAGAGCCCGCATTGGGGCTACGTGCTGAACGGTCGCCTGACGTTCCGCTACGCGGATCACGACGAGGTGTACGACGCGGGCGACGCCTACTACGCGCCGCCCGGGCACGTGCCCGTTGTGACTGCCGGCACCGAGGTCGTGGAATTCAGCCCGACCGAGGAGTACAGCCGCACCATGGCTCAGGTGGCGAAGAACCTCGAGGCGATGAGTAACGCCTGAGGCTCGAGCCAGACCTTCACGAAACGGCCGCACCGACCACCGCGAGCCGGTTAGGCTCGCACTCACCCCCAACCCACAGGAGGTAACGCATGCTCTGCGCCCTCACCGTCCGCAAGCTCAAGCCCGGAACCTTCGAGGAGTTCAAGGAGGCGTTCCAGCCGCCGGACGAGGCCGTCCAGCAAGGCTGGGTCCGCTTCCACATGCTGCAAAGCCTCGAGGACGAGAACGAGGCAGTGAGCTTCGGCTTCTTCGACGGCACGATCGACGAGCTGAACTCGAGCCAGAACCAGCACGACTACGACTCCATGGTCGAGCGGATCGCTCCCTACGTGGAGTCGGTCGTCTCGAACGGCGTGTACGAGGTGGTCGTGACCAAGACGCGCGAGACCACCGCCGCCTGATCCATCGAGCATCGGTGCGCAGTGCGGGCTGCGCACCGGGCCGCTCCGTTACGGTCCCAGCGTGAGCGTCGTCTTCCTACTCGACGTCGACAACACGCTGCTGAACAACGACGCGGTGTCAGCCGACCTGCGGAATCACCTGACCGAGGCGTTCGGGGAAGAGCGGGAGGAGCGCTACTGGCAGTTCTTCGAGGAGCTGCGCTCGGAGCTCGGCTACGCCGACTACCTCGGCGCCCTCCAGCGCTTCCGCCTCGCCTACCCGCGCGAGACGCGGCTGCTCGAGATCTCGAGCTTCCTCGTCCAGTACCCCTTTGCCGACCGGCTCTACCCGGGCGCGCTCGAGGCCGTCGCCCACCTGCGCAAGCAGGGCCGCACCGTGATTCTGAGCGACGGGGACGTGGTGTTCCAGCCGCTGAAGGTCGAGCGCTCGGGGATCGGCAAGGCCGTGGGCGGCAACGTGCTGATCTACGTGCACAAGGAGCACGAGCTCGACGACGTCGAGGCGCGCTACCCCGCGGACCACTACGTGCTGGTGGACGACAAGGTCCGCATCCTCGATGCCGTGAAGCAGATCTGGGGCCAGCGCGTGACGACCGTGTTCCCGCGCCAGGGGCACTATGCACTGGATCCTGAGCAAATCGCGCAGTATCCGGAGCCGGACCTGACAATCGAGGCGATCGCCGAGTTAAGAGAGCTGGACCTGGCGCGTCTACGGGCGTAGCGTTGCGCCGTGAGCCACGAAGACCTCCTCAAGCGCTTCAAGCCACAGCCGCGTTACGACACACAGGAGGCCTTCTTCGCCGACTCGGCCGAGGAGATGACGGCGAATCCCGGCAACCAGCTGCGCCGCGCGGATGGCGACGTGCTCGCCGCGGCGGGCAACGGCCTCACCCTCGACTCGCTCGGCGCGAGCTATGACGACGGCAGCAAGGCGTTGAAGACCGACGTGCTCGGCATCCAGGGCAAGGACTACCGCACCCAGTACACGAGGCTGCGCGAGGCGCATCCCGAGCTCCGCAACCGCATCTACGGGCACGCGCGCCAGGTCGACGGAAAGCTGTGGCTCCAGTACTGGTTCTGGTACTTCTACAACGACTACCAGCTGGCGGCCGGCTTCGGCCTGCATGAGGGCGACTGGGAGATGATCGAGCTGCAGCTCCCGGCCGGCGGCGATGAGCCCGAGCTCGCCCTGTACGCGCAGCATGCCTACGCGGAGTCGCGCTCCTGGGACGAGGTGGAGAAGACCGACGACGGGCGACCCGTCACCTACCCCGGCCGCGGCTCGCACGCCTCCTACTTCGCCCCCGGGCTGTACGAGACCGAGGGCTGGTACGACATCGTCGACGGCAAGCGCGACACCCCCGAGCTCGAGCTCGAGATCGTTCCCGACGCAGAGCCCGGCTGGATCGCCTGGCCGGGCGCGTGGGGCGACACCAAGCCGCGGCTCGACGGCCTTGAGGAGCCGAGCCCGACGGGGCCAGCACAGCATCCGTACTGGACCCACCCCGAGCAGCTGTTCGCGAAATCGATCGACCGTGCGCCCAAGAAGCCCGCGCAGCCGCCCGATCTCGACGCCACGCTCCAGAAGGGCGTGCTCTGGCTGCTGACGAACTTCACGGCGGCGCTCGACGGCACGCCGCTCAAGCTGCTCGCCACCGTCAACTCGCGCGACGAGAAGGGTGTGCCGCCGAAGACCTTCACCTTCGACGTCAAGGACCAGGGCGCGACCGGGCAGTTCGACACGGGGCTCAAGCTGGATCCCAAGAAGCACTGGGAGGTCGATCTCAGCGTGATCGTCCTGAAGGACGGCGCCGAGGTTCCGACGGCGTCGCGCTGCTGCCCGCTGAACCCCGGCGTCGAGAGCAAGATCCCGAGCTGGGTGAAGCACCCGGTCTGGTCAGTCGAGCAGTTCTTCCTGCACTGATGATCGCCGACCTCCACGCCCACTACCCGATGCACCTCGTCCCCAAGGACAAGGGCTCGCCGATCGACGCGATCACCACCGCCAAGGGGCGCAAGCGCCTGCGCGATCAGATCCGCGCGCTGCTCGTGGGCATCGCGAGCCGCTTCGGCAACTACCGCTCGTTCGAGTCGGGCCCGCGCGTGACGGTCGACTCGATGACGAAGGGAGGCGTGGGCGTCGCGTGGTCGGTGCTCTACGTCTTCTTCGACGAGGTCGATCTCGACAAGGAGTACGCGGCGCCGCCCGGGCGCGACTACGTGGACGACGTGATCAGCCAGATCGAGACGGTGGAGGACGACATCTCCTCAAAGCACGCCGACGCTGCCACCGTGGCGCACACGCCGGCGGAGCTCGACGCGGCGATAGCGGCGAACAAGGTGGCGCTCGTGCATGTGCTCGAGGGCGGCTTCACGCTCGGGGCGACCCCCGGCGAGGTGGACGCGGCTGTGACCCGGCTGGCGGCGCGCGGCGTCGCCTACATCACGCTCGCGCACCTCTTCTTCCGGCAGATCGCGACGAACGCCAACGCCCTCCCCTTCCTCCCGGATCCGATCTACAACTTCGTGTTCCCGCAGCCCAAGGAGGGACTGACGGAGCTGGGCGAGGCCGCGGTGAGGGCATGCGTGCGGGAGCACGTGCTGATCGACGCGTCCCACATGAGCGACCGCTCCGTGGGCGAGCTGATCGCGCTCCTCGACGAGCTCGACCCGGCGCGCGAGGTGCCGCTCTTCTCCTCCCACGCCGGCTACCGCTTCGGCAAGCAGGAGTACATGTACACCGAGGAGACGGTTCGAGCGGTGGCGGCACGCAAGGGGCTGATCGGGCTGATCTTCGCCCAACACCAGCTGCTCGACGGCCTCAAGCCGGGCAAGACGAAGACGTTCGACCAGTCCTTCGAGGCGATCTGCAAGCACATCGACCGCATCGCCGAGATCACCGGCGACCACTCGAACGTCGGGATCGGCACCGACTTCGACGGCTTCATCAAGCCCACGCTCGGCGGGCTCGAGAGCTCGGCCGACCTCGCGCAGCTGGAAACCGCGTTGCGCAACAAGTACGGCGACGAGATCACCGACGCGATCACGTCCGGCAACGCGCTGCGGCTGCTGCGCGGCTACTGGCACGGCGCGCCGGCGGCGATTGCCTGACCGGACGGCGGAGCCGCCACCTACTCCCCTCCCAAGCCGCTACCGACTTGGGCAAAAAGATTGGTCCCGGGACAACGAAGTTGTCCCACCGTCAAAGCCGTTGTCAACGTTTTTGACCGGGGGTCAAACGATTTGACCCCCCGTCAAAGTTCTTGTCTAAGTCCGTAGCGTCGCGACAGCGGCTGGCCGTTTTCCGGGCCTTGCGATGACCCAGGGAGCGTGGGTGGAGGTGGCGGGCGGGGGAACGGCCCGTAACTCCCCTCGCCCCAGTTAGCGCCTACGGCTCGATCACGTTGTTCGGATCCGGCTTCTCGCCGGGTGGCGCCTGGCTGTAGTCGCCGAAGAGCGCATCCCGCTCTGCGACCGCCTTCGGCACGCCCTCGCGCTCGGCCAGCTCGATGAACTCCTTGGCGTCGGGCGTGTTGCGCATCAGCCCGTCGAGGATCGTGCCGAGCGTCTGGGTGGAGGCCAGGCCCATGTTCTCGAACGCCTGGTTCACCACCATCTTCATCGCCGCGAGCTGCGACAGCGGGATCGACGCGAGCTGCTCCGCCCGCTCCCGGACCGTGCTCTCAAGCGAAGCGAACGGCACCGACTCGTTGATCAGCCCGATGTCCGCCGCCTCGCGCCCGGACAAGGGCTTGCCAGTGAGTGCGTACTCCTTCGCGCGCGTGAGACCGAGCCGGTAGAGCCACATGCCGGTCAGGTACGACCCCCACATCCGGCTGTACGGCGTGCCGATGCGCGCGTCCTCGCTCGCGATCACCAGGTCGGCGCACAACGCCATGTCGCTGCCGCCGCCCACGCACCAGCCGTGCACCTGCGCGATCACCGGCTTGGGCGAGCGCCAGATCGACATGAACTTCGGGATCGGGCCGAGGCTCGGTGCGTTCGTGAACATGAAGTCCTTGCCGGGGTCCCACTCGCCGCCCTCGGCGAACTCGTCGTCCCAGTGGTGGAAGCCGCCGCCGAAATCGAAGCCCGCGCAGAACGCGCGCCCGGCGCCGCGCAGCACGATCACCTTCACGTCGCGATCGGCCACAGCGAGGTGCACCGCGGCCTGGAGGTCGTCGGGCATCGGCGGCACGATCGTGTTGAGCCGGTCGGGCCGGTTCAGTGTGACGGTGGCCACCGCACCGTCTGTCGAGTAGAGGAGTGTCTCGAAGGACTCGCCGCTCACGGCGAGCAGAGCATTGCGCGAGTCGCGCCCGCGACCTCGATCATCGCGTCGCGCGAGGTGCGGCTCGGCGCCGTCATGTTGGCGAAGCCGTGGATCAGGCCCGGGAAGCGGCGCAGCACCACACGGTTGCCGGCGGCGCGCAGCTTGGCCGCGTACTTCTCGCCCTCGTCGCGCAGCGGGTCGAAGCCCGCGGTGCAGATGTAGGCGGGCGGCAGGCCCGACAGGTCCTCGACGAGCAGCGGCGAGAGGCGCATGTCCTTGTCGTCGGCGCCGCAGTTGATCGCGTAGTGCTCGTGGAACCAGTCCATCTCCGACTGCGTGAGGAAGAAGCCCTCGGCGAACATGTCGCGCGACTGGTGCGCCTCGGCGAAGTCCGTGACCGGGTAGATCAGGAGCTGGAAGTGCGGCATCGGGTTCTCCCCCATGCGCGCGAGCAGCGTCATGACCGTCGAGATGTTGCCGCCGGCGCTGTCGCCGCCGACACCGATCCGGTTCGGATCGGCGCCGAGTTCCTCCGCGTGCTCGAAGGCCCAGCGCAGCGCGGCCTGGCAGTCTTCAATCGGAGCCGGGAAGGGGTGCTCGGGCGCGAGGCGGTAGTCGATCGAGAGCACGTGCACGCCGCCGTACTTGGTGAGCATCCGGCAGGGCGCGTCGTGGGTGTCGAGGTCGCAGATCACGAAGCCGCCGCCGTGGTAGTAGATGAGCAGCGGCTGAGGGGCGCCGATCTCGTCGGGCACGTAATGGCGCGCGCGGATCGGGCCCTCGGCGCCGTCGACCGTGAGCTCGCGCACCTCCTTCACGGGCACCTCGGGGCCGGCGAAGGCGTTGCTCTGGTGCAGCACCGCGGCGCGCGCCTCATGCGGCGGCAGCGTCTCGATCGGCGGGTTGCCCTGGCGCTCCATCATCGCGAGCAGCAGCTGGATGTCCGGCGCGAGCGTCTGCCCGTCGAGCTTGATCGGCGGGCGGCCGGAGAGTCTGACCTGCGCCTTCGGCGGCAGCGCAGCCATGAACTTGCCCATGCGCACCTCGAAGCGCTCGCGCGGCTTCAGCTTCGGCGGCGCGCCGTTGGCAGGTGCAGACGTGCGGGTGTCGGTGGCGCTGGCAGCCATCGGCAGGTGGACAGCCTAACCCTTTTGACGAGACCCGTAATCGCCAAAAGGATCGTCGCGCTCGCGCACGGCTTGGCGGAAGCCGACTTCCCCTGCGCGGTCGACGAAGTCGAGCCCCTCCTGCGTGTGGCGGGCGACGCCGTCGAACAGCGTGCCGAGCCGGCGGCTCGCGGCGATCCCCATCGCCTCTGCGGGCTGGTTGCAGAGCGCCTTCAGCATGATCAGCTGATTCGCTGGCAGCCGCGCGATGCGCCGCGCGAACTCGGTCGCGTGCTGCTCGAGCTCCGCGTCCGGCACCGCCTCGAGCGCGAGGCCGATCTTCACCGCGTCGTCCGCCCGGATCTCGTCGCCCGTGAACAGCCAGCGCTTGGCCTGCTGGAAGCCGAGCCGGTACACCCACATCGAGGTCGTCGGCGTTCCCCACACGCGCGCTGGCGGGTAGCCGAAGGACGCCGACTCCGCCGCCACGATCAGGTCCGCGCACAGCACCATGTCCGTGCCGCCGCCGATGCACCAGCCCTGCACCGCGGCCAGCGTCGGCTTCCGGCAGTACCAGAGCTTCATGTACACGTCGACGAAGCTGCCGATCAGCGCCATGTCCTGCACCGAGTCCCAGGTGCGACCCGAATCGCGCTCGGCGGCCTGCGCCTCGGTTGACCAGTCGAGCCCGTAGCCCGCGCAGAAGGCCTTCCCCTCCGCGCGCAGGAGGATCACGCGGACCTCGTCGTCCCCGTCCGCCTCGTCGATCGCGGCGCTGAGCTCGTCGCGCAGCGCCGGCGTGATCGTGTTGTACTCGTCGGGTCGCGCGAAGACGATCGAGCGAACGCCCTCGGCGGTCTCCGTCCGAAGCGTCGTCGGCGCGCTCACCGCAAGAAGTGCGGGCTCAGCCGCCGCGCTCGTAGCGGCTCTGCTCGTCCGCCGTGCGCTCGGCCCAGGGAACGGCCTCGAGGCGGCCATCCGGAATCGGCTCGCCGCTTTCGATCGAAAGGCCGTACTTGCCCTCGGCGAGCCGCTCTTCCGCGCGGCCGATCGCCTCGAGCTCCTGGCGCAGCCGCTCGGCCACGCCCTCCCCGAGCTCCTCGTCGAACAGCTCGTTAGCGTCGTCGCTTGCGTCGCGGGGCTCGTCGCGATCGTCGGCCGGGCCGATCCCCGAAAGTGCCTTCTCTATCCGTGCGCGCTCGCGCGCGAGTAGCTCCGCTGCCTTGGCGTCGTCCATCAGGGAATCGTAGTGCTCAGCAGGAGTGCTGGGCGTACAGCTCGACGAAGTCGCCGTTGGCAAGCGGCTGGCCCACCGGCGGATCGGTGGCGCACACCTCGTACGCGCTGTTGTCGAGGATGCCGAGGATCCCGCCGCCCGTGGTGTCGTGGCCGATGGCGAGACCGTCGAGGTAGTCGTGCACGAGGTCGAGTTGGCCGTGGATCACGTCGGGGACCGTCGTGATCAGCGGCGCCGTGCCGTCGGGCGGATCGCTCGCGGCCATGCAGACGATCAGCGGCGAGCCGGCCGCGTCGATTCGGGTCCAGTTGCCCATCGACCGCCCGCAGACGCCGTCCGCGATCGGCGACTGCACCTTGTGCCCCGCCTGCGTGCAGGAGTCGGCCGAGCAGCGCACGGTGCCGGCGAGGCCGAGCGGGATCGGCGGAGGTGGCGGCGGCTTGGGCTTGTGGTGGGCGACCTTGCGGCCGGTGCCCTTTGCGCCATCGCTCGAGAACGCGCCGAGGAGAGCCGCGACCGCGACGCCCGCGAGCGCGAGCATCAGCAGGCCGGCGGCCACGGCCACACCGCGGCCGCGGCGAGGCGGCTCGGCGAGCTTGACGGTGGGGCCGGCCGTGCCGGTCGGCGGTCCCCCGAGGTGACGCGTGCGCGCGGTCGGCGCCGGCGCGGCTCCGCCCCGCTTCTGGCGACGCGTGCGAACGGTGTTCTTTCCAGACGCGGCGGCGAGTGCCGCCGAGCCGAGCTCGCCGGCGGTTGCGAAGCGGTCCTTCGGGTCCTTCGCCAAAGCCTTCTGCACCACCGGCTCGAACTGGCGCGGGACGCCCGGCGCCACGTCGCGGAGCGCGGGCGGCGTCTCCGTCAGGTGGGCGGTGGTCTTGCGCAGCCGCGGCACGTCCGCGAACGGCGGCCGGCCGGTCAGAGCCGCGAACAGGACGCAGCCGAGCGCGTAGACGTCGGTGCGGGCGTCGGGCTCGCCGCCGTCGATCTGCTCGGGCGCGAGGTAGTCGGGCGTGCCCATCCAGCCGCCGGTGCTAGTGAGCTGCGAGGTGGTGTCGTCCCAGCGGGCGAGCCCGAAGTCCGTTAGATACACGTGGGGCCGCTCGCCGTCGGCGATCAACACGTTGGCCGGCTTCACGTCGCGATGCACGAGCCCGCGCCGGTGCGCCGCGTCCAAGGCCGACGCCGCCTGCGCCACGACCTCGGCCGCCAACCCCGGCGACAGCGGGCCGTGCTCGTGCAGCAGGCTGCCGAGGTCCTCGCCCTCCACGAAGCGCATGACGATGAAGAGCTGGCCCTCCTCGCTCTCACCCGCGTCGTAGACGGGGATCACGTTGGGGTGATCGACGCCCGCGGTGGCGAGCGTCTCACGCACGAAGCGCTTGCGGTACTTGGCGTCGCTGGCGTGCTCGGGCGCGATGACCTTCAGCGCGATAGTGCGCTCGAGCGTCATGTCCTGGGCGCGGTACACGACACCCATGCCGCCGCGCCCCGCGACGGCTTCTATGCGATAGCCGGCGACGGTCGCGCCGAAGAGTCCGGTGGCCACCCATCTCTTATAGCGGACGTCACGAAGATCGCCCTACGTTCTTTAGAGGAGGTTGCGCACCTCGCGCACCGCGACGGGAAGCGTCGTGAGGTCGTAGACGCGGCCTACGCGGATGTCGGCGAGCGTGTCCAGAGTCCGCTCCACGGCTGGATTTGCCGCCAGCCAGGACTCGACCATGGCGTGCGCGTCGCCCGCAGGCGCGCTGTCGGCGCTGCGCAGCACCTCGGCGGTGAGCTCGCGATGGAGGCCGTAGAGGTCGTCACGCAGCGCGGCGCGTGATAGCGCCCGCCAGCGGTCGTCGCGCGGCAGCGCCACGATCTGATCGCGCAGCCAGTGGAGCTGGAGCCGGTGGCCGAGGTCGAAGTGCACGCGCGCGACGAGCTCGAGCTCCCTGCCGGTCTCCGCCGCCACCTCGACGATGTCGAGAGTGGAGTAGAGGGTCGGCAGGCTCGCCACGCGCATGGAGAGTTTCTCCGGTACGCCCGCGTCGCGCAGCTCGTGCGCGCGGTGGGCGAGCGGCTCCACCTCCTCGGGCGCGAGCAGCGACGGAACCGAGTCGTAGAGCGCCTCGGCGCCGGGGGCGAAGTCGCTCACGGTCGCGGCGAT
>DATBKS010000112.1:0-34754 GCA_036555755.1 Thermoleophilaceae bacterium | reverse complement strand
CGGGAGCGGCAGCGCGCTGCCGCCGGCCTCCTCGATCTGCTCCGCCGCCGTGTAGATCGTGCCCTCGAGTTTGGGGTGCGGCTCGGTGGTCTTGGCGATCAGCGCGACGTTGCAGCCGTCGCGCGCGGCGCGCAGCGCGATGGCGAGGCCAATGCCCCTGCTGCCCCCCGACATGAACATGGTGCGGCCGCTCAGGTCGCTCACGGCGCGAACCATATGGCATCCTCCCGCGCCGATGCTCAAGCTCGGATACAAGGCGTCGGCCGAGCAGTTCGCCCCGCGCGAGCTCGTGGAGTACGCGGTGCTGGCGGAGGAGCTCGGCTACGACACGGTCGTCGTTTCCGATCACTTCCAGCCCTGGCGCCACGACGGCGGGCACGCGCCGTTCTCGTTCGCATGGCTCGCGGCGGTGGGGGAGCGCACCTCGCGCATCGGCCTGGGGACGAGCGTCGTGGCGCCGAGCTACCGCTACCACCCTGGCATCGTGGCGCAGGCGATGGCCACGCTCGGGTGCCTCTACCCGGGTCGCGTGTTCCTCGGCATCGGCACCGGCGAGGCGATGAACGAGACGCCGCTCGGCGTCCCGTGGCCCGACCAGAAGGAGCGCTTTCAGCGCCTCAAGGAGGCGGCCACGCTGATGAAGCTCCTGTGGACGCAGGAGCGGGTGACGTACGAGGGCAACTACTTCCAGACCGACAACGCGACGGTCTACGACCGGCCCGAGGGCGGCGTCCCGCTCTACATCGCGGCCTCCGGGCCGGCGGCCGCGCGGCTGGCCGGCCGCATCGCCGACGGCTTCATCACCACATCGGGGAAGGATCCGTCGCTCTACGCGGAGCGGTTGCTTCCAGCCGTGCGCGAGGGTGCTGAGAAGGAGGGGCGCTCGTTCGACGAGATCGAGCTGACGATCGAGATGAAGGTCTCGTTCGACGAGGACCGCGAGCGCGCGCTGGAGGACACGCGCAACTGGGGCGCACTCGCGCTCACTCCCGAGGAGAAGGTGGGGGTGGAGGACCCGGTGGAGATGCAGCGCCTTGCCGACGCGCTGCCCACCGAGCGTACGGCGAGCCGCTTCATCGTCGGCGACGATCCGGAGGAGCAGGTGGCCGCGATCCGGCCCTACCTCGAGCTCGGCTTCAGCCACCTCAACTTCCACTTCCCGGGCCAGGACCAGGAGCGCGCGCTGCGCGAGTACGCCGAGCACGTGCTGCCGCTGCTGCGTGAGCTTTAGCCGCCGGATCGCCTTCGCACTCGCCACGAGCGATTCGTGGGAACGGATGGTGCGGGCGGTTCCAGGCGGATCGGACGCGGCATGGCGGCTGGCTTCGCGCTATGTGGCCGGCGCCGCGCTCGAGGACGCGCTCGCCTGTGCGGAGCGGCTGGCTGCCGACGGGCTCGCGTGCTCGGTCGACATCTTCGGCGAGCACGTGACCGACCCGGCCGAGGCGGACCAGGTCACCGACACGTACGTGGCGCTCGCGGGCGAGCTCGCGCGCTTCCCCGCGGGCACCTTCCTCGCGATCGACCTGTCGCATATCGGGCTCGGCGAGTCCGTCGATGCGACCGAGCGGCGGCTGCAGCGGATCGTCGAGGCGCTGCCGGCGGGCTGCCGCCTGCAGGTCGGCGCCGAGGAGGAGCGGCACACGGACCTGATCATCGCCGCGGTGCTGAGCGCCAGGCGGCGCGGCGGCGACGTGTCCGCCACGCTGCAGGCCAACCTCAAGCGCAGCGTGCGCGACGCCCGCACGCTCGCCGAGGCGGGCGTGCCGGTGAGGCTCGTCAAGGGCGCGTACGTGGAGAACTCCTCGGCGGCGCTGCCCTGGGGCGACCGCACCGACCTCGCCTTCATGGAGCTCGCGCACGACCTGCGCCGGGGCGGGGCGGAGCTGGTGCTCGCCACGCACGACCCGGTGCTCCGCGAGGCGCTGCTGCGCGCGCTGCCGGACATCGGGGTGGAGATGCTGCTCGGGGTGCGCGAGGACGACGCGCGTGAACTCGCCACCCGCGGCGTGCAGGTGCGGATCTACGTCCCATACGGAGACGACTGGTTCCGCTACTCGATGCGGCGCTTCGCGGAGTCGCTCGGCGCCTAGCTAGGGCGCCGGCAGGGTGGCGTGGGCGCCGCCCGGCAGCGTCGCCGTCGCGGTCGCGGCGTCCTGGTTCCAGACGACCTTCACGCGCGTCTTCCCGACCTTGAAGTCGCCCTGCACGCCGCCGGTCGACGGGTTCCACTTGCCGGTGCCGGTCACGGCGACATCTCGCACGAAGCGGATTGCCTTCAGCTTGAACGTGACTGGACCGTCGCCCTTGGTGGTGAACGAGCCGCCGCGCAGCCCGGGACCGTGGGCCACGCCCGAGTAGAAGTGGCGGATCAGCGCGTCGCCGAGTGCGCCCGCAGCGACGGTTGCGGCGCGGCGCACGGCCCCGCCCGGGTCATGGCCGTCAAGGAGCGTGGCCGGCGCCACGTTCGCGAACAGCGCGGGGTAGGAGCCGGCGGTGTGGACCGTCGGGATCTTGTCGGCACAGGTCGCGTCGATCGTGTCGAGCTGGTCAGTGTGGCGGATGTAGGAGCGGATGATCCGGCGCGCGCAGTTGGTCGCGCCGAGCAGCAGCGTGTCGCCCTCGGAGCTCACGTGGACGGCGTTCCGCAGCTTCACGATGCGCACGTGCTGGCCGAGCGTCGGGCCGAACTTCTCGACGTCCGGCTCGGGGGTGAGCGAATCGAGGTCGCCACCCATGATGAGGATCGGGATGTTCGCCGGCAGCGGCTGCGTCCCGGGAGGCACGGGCGGCGCGCTGTGCTTCGGCGCGGGCCAGTCGAGGCATGCCTGGTAGGGCTCGTCGTAGGCGCTCATCGTCAGCCACTCGTCGGAGGTGAACGGCGCGAACGGGTTGCCCGCCGGCGGGTTGGCCACGCTCGCGGCGTACTCGGCGCGCCGCTGGGCCGGCGACGAGCCCATGTTGAACAGCTGCGGGTAGTCCACGCAGGAGACCGCGAAGTAGAGGCCGTCGGTGAAGTAGAGCGCCGTGCTCGTCCCGTGGTCGTAGGTGCCGGACTGGAGGGCGAGGCGCAGCAGCGGCACGTTGTCGCCGGCGAGCGCGGCGCGCACCGAGGGGTCGAGCTCGCGGTAGATGACCGGGTCGGAGGCGGCGTCCTGCACGAGGTCGACGATGTTGCGGACGGTCACGCGCACGCGGCCGCGCGTGCCGTCGGAGTCGCGGCTCGTGCCGGTGATGGGCGCGGCGCGGAGCTTGTTCAGCAGCTGCCCGAGGCGGTCGCTGGCGCTGCCGGACGCGCTCGCCGCGCAGGCGAGGTCACGGGCGCAGACCGCGTCGACGGCATTCTTCGCCACCGGTCCAGACGAGGCGTACCAGGGGTCGAGCCCAACGACGGGATACGCGGAGTCGAGCGTGACCGAGTGGAGCTGGTCCGGGTGGCGTGCGATGAACGACTGGACGAACCAGGTTCCGTACGAGTCGCCGTAGAGGTCGACCTTGCCGAGGCGGAGCGCCTTGAGCACGGCCGAGAAGTCCTCGGCGGCGTAGGCGGTGCCGAACAGGTCGGCCGCGTTCACGTGCGGGTACCGCTTGTTGAGCTGGGCGGCGCAGCGGGCCACGCGCTTGGCGAATGCGGGTCCCGAGCTGCGCCCCGCGAAGTTCTGCACGTCCTTGCAGTTGATGAGCGCGGACATGCCGGTGCCCCGGTTGTCGACGAGCAGCAGCCCTCGGTCCGGGATCAGCGGGTGGAAGATCCCGTCGTACTCGAACAGGCTGCCCGACGAGGGGTAGCCCGGGCCGCCCTCGACCGCCACGAGCGCCGGCTTTCTCGACTTGTGCCTGGGCGGCAGCCACTGGAAGCCGATCTTGATGCGCGGGCCGTGCGGCTTGGCCGGGTCGAGCGCCCGCGGCAGCGAGCCGCACCAGCCGCCCATGCTGGGCGGGCAGCGGTGGAGGGTGAGCGTGCCGAGCTTGAGGTGCGGCTTCTTCTTCGGGGCAGCCGTCGCGGGCGCGGCGAAGCCCACGCAGGCCAGTAGCGCGACGATCAATCCGACTCCCCGACGGACCATCACGCGGCGTAGTATGGCGGCCAGGGACGATGAGCGAGAGCAGCAATCCCGGCGCGACCCAGCTGACGGAGCTGATGAGGCGCGTTTTGCAGTCCGACGCCTCGGAGCAGTTCGAGGAGTTCATCCTCCGCCAGGTCGCTCTCAGAGACATGGCGCCGAAGGCGGACGACGCGGTTTTGGAGGGCGTCGACGCCTCGCCAGACGGAGGCGCGGCGATGGCCGAGGCCTACCTGTCAGGCCTGCCCGACCACGAGCGCGAGGAGCTCCTCGAGCGCGCCAGCAGCGAGGGCGGCCGCCGCCTGCACGCCGCCGCGCTCACGCTCCTCGAGGCCGTCGGTGCCGCCCGCCTGCCGATCGAGATCACGCCCGAGATGGTCGCCGTCGCGGCGATCACCGAGCTCGGCGACTCGCTCCTCGGCGGCCGCTGAGCAAGCACTTGTCACGAGTCAGGAGATTTAGTGCAATAGAGGCCTAATGGACCGCCTGTTCGGCCTTGGCCTCAAGCTCGGAGCTGCTGCAGTGCTCGTCGTGCTGGCGGTGGCAGTCAGCGCTCAGGCCACCTTCCCGGGAGTCCCGGCCTCGGCCGAGCGCATCCTCGAGCGCGACTGGTGCTCGCCCGCCTCCTACACCAAGGCCCGCAATGCGGCACCGAGGCTTGACGCGAATGCCCGCCGCAACCTGAGCGAGAGCGAGCGCACCGCGCGCCGCTACCCACGCGGCTGCCAGATCGGCGAGCGGGGCGCCCACGGGCGCTCCGACCAATTCCCCCAGCACCCGGCCTGGACGAAGCGAGGCCCACACGGCGACGACTGTCCCCTCCATCCACTACCCGTCGGAACGAACTGGCGCCACGCGGCGTCGCTGGCCGCGGCCGCGGTGGACGCGCGGTCCGAGCGCCCGATCGTCGTGGGGCGCGGCGGTCCCCGCCATCAGACGCGGCGAGGGCAGATCCGTTACGCGTGCGGGAGCGCCGCCGTGCGCCGCAGCGTGGTGGTGGGTCTGGCGCTCACGCGCGCCTACCCGGCCGCGAGCGCCTCGACGCAGATCGTCGCGCTGTCGCGATTCCGGGGGTTGGGCTGGCGCGTCTGGATGCTCCTGCACTGAGTCCGGTTCGGCCGGCCTCAGACCGGGGAACTTCGCGCGGGCGTATGATTCGCCCCGACTAGGTGTGCCGGGAAGTCTGGTCGGCGAAAAGAGCCGACCGTGCGCGTCACTTCCCCCCACATTTCTGCTGCGCCCCAGGCTGTCACGGCTGAGAGCCTGCTGGGCAGGGACCATCCGCTTACGCGCGCCGCCGACCGACACCGCTCGGTGCGCAGACAGCTGGGCGCGGTAGGCCTTGTCCTATTGGGTGCCATTGCTGTGCAGCTGACGGGACTCGCAAGCGCTCGTTCACTGATCGCCGTGGCGGTGACGGTTGAGATCACACTCGTGTGCTCGCTCCTGCTGGTCGCCAGGGATGAGCGGCGTCTGGCGCAGGAGCTGATCGTTGCGGGTCGCAGCAGCTTGCCCCTGGCCGTCGTTGCATGGGAGCGGTCCCGCCTGATCGATTCGACCTACCGCTACCGGCTGGCTGGCACGATCGACCGAATCGTTACAACTACCGAGCACCCACGCTGGCTGGTTCGAGGCAGTCGTCCTCTCTTCCGAGTGGACATCGTCGCCGCCGTCGCACCAGAACTGACCGAACTCGGAACGGCGCTACGCAACCTGGACTGCGAAGCGGCGGGAGTTGCGATGACACAGCGCCTGCTCTGCGACGGCGACTCGCCTCTCTACGGCGACGACATCTTCCGGCTGCGCGAGACAGTGCGCCGAATACATTCGCATCTGAGTAGCTGACCGGGATCCCAACCCGTCGCCCGGTGCAGCCGGCCGAGCGTGCGGTGAAGCTCCCGCAGCCTGCCCGGCTCTCCTAGTGCGACACGCTCAGCAGGAACTTCACGAGCGCCGCGATCTGGCGTGGCTTCAAGCTGCTTCCGAAGTTGGAGGGCATGACACCTTTTGGGTAGCCAGGCACTACGAACACATCGGGGTCCTTGATCGACTGCGTGACGTACTGCTCTGGCGTTTGATGTAGCTGCTTGCCGTAGCGGGAGGCGGAGCTCTTGAGGGTGTTCAGGTTTGGGCCGACCGTCGCGGTGGCGCCCGCGGCCGCGAGGGTGTGGCAGCTGTTGCAGCCGTTCGAGGTGAAGATCGCCTTGCCGTTGTTGCCCCCGCCGCCCCGGCCCGCTGTGGCGAGCGCGCCCGTGTCCTGGCCGGGGTTGGCGGCGGCAGATGCCACGTATGCGGCCACGTCGCGCGCTGCTTCCCCCGTCACCAGGTTGAGCGGCATGATGCTGCCGCGCCGGACGTGCGAGATCTGGTCGCGAACCACGCCTTGAATCCCGGATCCGCGAAAGCCTTGCGCGCGCGCCTCGGCGAACGCCGCATCGAGGTTTGGGCCCTGAATGCCCTTGGTGCCAGCGCGCGCGAGCGTGTGGCAGGCGCCGCATTTCTGGATGAACAGTGCCTTACCGCGTACGAGGTCGGGCTTGTCGCCGCGCCCCCCGCAACCAACGGCGATCGCTGCCGCGGCCAGCAGCGGCGCAAGCAAGAGGCGGGCGCCTCGTGGGGAGTTGGATTGCCGGATCACGACGCCCTCATGCCTGCACCCTAGGCCCAGGTCGTCGCCCCACGGTCGGTCTCGACTCGTCTCTGTAAGTGCGCTTACACGGGCTGATGCGCGTCCCCGTGCCCGACCTCGTCAGCCCGTCAGGGAGAAGATCCTGTCCACGGCGCGCCGGACCTGCCGCCGCATGATGAACGGCAGCCGTTCGCGCAAGAGCTCGTACGCCTGGAACGCCTGGTCGCGCAGGCGGCCGACTTCAGACCTGACGTCGGCGGGGGCCTTGACCTGGCCGGAACCGATCCGATTTTCGAGCTTCGCGGCGGCGGTCGCGAGGTCAGCCGTCAAGTTCATCAGTACTCCCCGGGCAGCGCTCGTCGTCGGCACCTTCTCGGCACGGTGGCCGAGCGCCTGGGCACGATTGTGCGCTGCGTCCAGCCGTTCCAGCGCCTGCTTGCCATCGAGCTGCGCGCTTGCGTAACGCTCCGCCGTCGCCACGACGTCAGCCAGCACGTTCTCCGTGCTTCGCAGAAGTTCCTGAGTCTCGGAACGAAGTTCTGTTGGCGTCTGTGATCGCGGCGCGGTCGCGCCCAGAGTTGCCCGCCCCCCGCACGCCGCTGCACCGATGGCCACGACACCGCAGAGCAATGCGGCCAGCGGCTCCGCTCTCATGGAGGAGGGAGACCGCCGGCGCGCTTGATCCCGACGGCGACCTCGGCCGGAATGACCTCCGCCTCCGCGGAAGTCGGGAAGAGCAGGAAGCGAACAAGTAGGAAGGAGCGGCAGCGACGGCAGCGACGCAATTCGATCAGCCCGTCGCGCATGAGGTACTCGAATGCGGTTTCCCGGCGGTCCGCCGGTCCCCAGTAATCGCAACTTGGGCAGGTCAGGAACGCCACCCGCTCTGTCCCATCTGATGATGGCTTCGGCACTCCACGTCGATTTGAACACGCATGCCCGCCTGCGATGGCACCCGATGTAAGCCGGATGACCGAACCGGCCTCGTCAGGGCATTTGGCGCCCCTGGATAAGAGCGAGCCCGGCAATCCAGAACGGCACTAGCACCCATAGCTGCGCGCGGGTGTACTGACGCAGCTCGGCCCGCACGTCGGTGCCGCCGAGTTCGGCCTCCAGCGCCCCCGGGGGCCACAGCGACAGCACATGGGCGGTCAGCGGCAGGTAGTTGGCGGCAAGTCCGAGCAGCCAGACACCGAGGACGACGCCCGCGGCGCTGTCCCACGTCAGTGCCCAGACCCCAAGTGCCGCGCCGCCGATCGTCCCCAGTGCGAACTCGGCAAGGATCACATGCCGGCGGCGCCGCGACCCACGCGCACCGTGCATGTCCAGCGCGGCAAGCCGGCGAACGTCGAGGCGGGCGCTTTCGAGGATCATGGCCGCGACCGGCTCAGGCTCAGGACTTCGCGCGTGGCTTCAGCACCGCGAGCATCCGCTCCACGCGTAGCTGTACCGCCTCGGCAGATACCCCGAGCAAGGATCCGATGTCCTGCTCAGCGGTCCCGTTCAGCAGCATCCCCAGTACCGGCTGGTCCTCGGGCTCGACGAGCTCGCTCGCCTGCCGGAGGTCGTTCACGGCCGTGTCCGCGAAGCTCTGGCAGCCCTTCCCGACCAGCCGCAATGCCTCGAACAGGTCAGACGCGGGGACGCCCTTATTCACCACTCCGTCAAGTCCGCCTACCCGCGCCGCGATCGTCAGCCACTCGTTCGCGAACGCCGAATAGAGGACGGCGGCGCGGCAGTAGCCTGCCTTCTTCAGGCGGCGACAGAGCGCAAGGCCGTCGCCGCTCGGCAGCTGGAAGTCGGCAACCGCGATGTCGATCGGATGGCGTTCAAGCTCCGCAGTGGCCTCAGGTCCGTCCGATGCATTGAGCGCCAGAACGAAGCCGGGTTCCCGCCTCACAAGGGCGGCAAGCCCGAGGCGGATGGCAGGGTGGTCGTCGACGATGGCCACGCTGATCATGTCCTGGAACGGTGCCATTCGCCCGCGCCCTGCCGTATCCGGGACAGCCCGCATATCCGATGGGGGCAGCCCACCTCCTCAGACGGGAACGTCGAGGCGGACCTCCACTCCGCCACCATCACGAGCGGAGATCCCGAGCCGTCCGCCGATCAGCACGGCGCGCTCGCGCATCCCTTTGATGCCGGCTCCCTCGGGCTCGCCCCGGATGCCGCTGCCGTTATCGGCTACGCGCAGCGACACGTAGTGGTCGCGGGCACTCAGCTCGATCCTGACGTCCGTGGCATGCGCGTGGCGCACGACATTCGTGAGGCTCTCCTGCGCGACTCTGTAGACCACAAGCTCGGCCTCGCGGCTCAGCTCCGGCAAGCCGCGCTGGATCGTGCTCGACACCGCCACGTTCGAGCTTGAACCGAAACGATCCGCCAGGTCGCGCAAGGCGCTCGAGAGCCCCAGCTCGTCGAGCACCTCCGGGCGCAGGCTCCTGGCGAGGCGGCGCACTTCCTCAAGCGTTCCGCGCGCGTTCTCCCGCGCTGCCTCGACGGCCTCCAAGTTGTCCGCGGGCGATTCGACGGCGAGGTAGTCGAGCTGGAGCAGCAGAGCCGTGAGCCGCTGGCCGATCTCGTCGTGCAGGTCCCGCGCCACCTCGACGCGCTCCGCCTCCTGTGCGAGCAGGGTGCGGCGCACGCTCTCGCGGCGCTCATCCTCGAGCCTCCGCAGCATCTCGTTGAAGGCCATGCCGAGTTCCGTCACCTCGTCACCGGCCGGCGAGACCTCTACGCGCTCACCGGGGCGCAGCGGGTCGACGTGCCGCATTGCATCGGTCAGGCGGACGAGCGGGCCGAGCGAGCGCCGGATCACGAGGGTGTTCACGGCCGTCACTGCAAGGAGACCAACGAGTGAGAAGACGCCTCCCTGAAGCGGCCGCAGGGGGGACTTGACGGTGAGGGGTGAGAAGGCGAGCACCGAGTACGCGACCACGATTACCGCCGTGTTGACGATGAAGAGGCGCCAGACGAGGTGACGCCTCGGCTTTATGCCGAGCTGATAGACGGTCGTCTTGCGGTCCCACTGATCGGTCAAAGCCACCAAGTTCGACATGATGACCGGGCCTCTCGTACAGGGAAGCCGCCGATTTTCCGCTTGGATTCAGAGACCACGACAATGACACCCGTTCTGCTCCAGCTGCGCGCCTGGAGACCGGCGTGACGACCCCCCTTAAGTCCCGCGTGCTGCTCGCGGACGACCACGTGATGGTGCGCCGGGGTCTCAGGCTCTTGATCGACCGTGAGCCGGACCTCGAAGTTGTCGCCGAGGCGAGCGACGGCCGCGAGGCCGTGGAGCAGGCGATCGCGAGTGAAGTCGACCTCGCGATTCTTGACGTGACCATGCCTCGCACGACGGGACTCCAGGCGGCCCGTGAGTTGGCGCGCCGTTCGCCGCGGACCCGCGTGCTGATTCTGTCGATGCATGACAACGAGCGCTTCTTCTTCGATGCGCTGCAGGCTGGCGCTTCCGGGTATGTGTTGAAGTCGGCTGCCGACAAGGATCTCGTGGAGGCATGCCGGGCGGCGATGCGTGGCGAGCCCTTCCTCTATCCGGGCGCCGTGCAGGCGCTCGTGCGCGACTATCTCGAACGGGCGAGCGAAGGCGGGGACCCGGGCGATCCCATCACGGAGCGCGAGCGCGAGGTGCTCAAGCTGGTGGCGGAGGGCCACACCACCGCCGAGATCGCGGAGGCGCTCGGCATCGGCGGCAAGACGGTGGAGCGTCACCGTTCGCACCTGCTCGAGAAGCTCGGAGCCAGGGACCGGGTCGATTTGACTCGTTACGCGATCAGGAGCGGACTCGTTGAGCC
Organism: Thermoleophilaceae bacterium; assembly: GCA_036555755.1. GTDB lineage: Bacteria > Actinomycetota > Thermoleophilia > Solirubrobacterales > Thermoleophilaceae > JAICJR01. The sequence continues at coordinate 24,246 of DATBKS010000112.1, read as the reverse complement.
ATGACGCTCGGCTTACGACGCGTACTCCTCGGCGGCGATCGGGGAATCGCCGCGCAGAAGCCAGCCACGGTCGTAGGCGCGCTCGACGAGTCCGAGCTCGCGTAGATCGACCACGGCGCTCGTAATCGATGGGCGCGAGGCGCCGACGAGCTGCCCGAGCGTGGCGTGCGTGACCGGTATGTCGAGCAATACGCCCTCGGGCGTGACGCGGCCCCAGCGTTCCGCGAGCAGCCAGAGCACGGCGTGAACGCGGACCTTCAGCTGCCTGATGCGGGCGAGTGCCAGGAGCGGAGCTAGGAAGCGCGAGCGTCGCAGCGCCCGGCCCACCACGGCCGCGGTGAGCTCTGGGGAGCGCCCGATGATCGCCGAGTGTCTACGCCCCAGCAGGGCGAGACGCGCCGGGGTCGCGATCGTCCAGGCGCTGTGGGTGCGAACGCTCGCATACTCGTCGCAGTCGAGCTCCCAGGGGCGCAGCAGATCCCCGGGGCCGAGCAGCTCCGCGCCGCTGCGACCCAGCACCTCGATGTTGCGGATCAGGACGCCGTCGAGCACGAGGAGCCCGAGCGATCCGCTGCGCTCGAGGGACGCTGCCGCGGGTTCCCAAGCACCAGAGCCCAACCGAACCACGGGCGCTCGCAACAGGTTCGTGAAGGCATCGCGTTGACCCGCGGGAATGCTGGCAGCAAGCTCGCGATCCTCCTCGAGGATCGGCACCGCGTGGCTGATCGAACGGCTGTCGGCGCGGAAGCCCGACAAGTACTTCTTGAGGTCGTCCGCCGGGTGTTCATCCGGCTGTCCAGCTCCGGATCCGGTCAAGGCGAGTGCTTCGTGTGACATCGCCTCCGAACGATTGCGTGAGAGGCCGGCCCTCGCTATCCGGGCTATCCCTCATTCGGCAGCGGTGACGCCCCCGGTTCGCGCTCCGGGCTAAGCCCGCGAGCGCCGACCCTCAGGGCACGCAGGCCCGCGATCGCCTGGTGTGGTGCCAGCCTCCGGAACGTGACAGCGAGTATCACGACGGCCAGCACGACGCTCGCGACGAGGTGTGCCGCGCCGACCGTGAACCAGAAGCTCGTCACGCTTGCAACGTCCACCGGCTGATCCGTGACCTCAACGAAGCCGTACGAGAGCATCGCCACTCTCAGGCCGGCGCTGACCGGCCCGAGCGGGACGATGCGCCCGGCGCCCTGAGCGGCCATGACGAGCACCGCGGTGCGGAGGGTCAGCGGCAGACCGAAGGCCTCCATGAAGCACGCCAGGCCGGCCAGGCGGATCAGCCGCGATACCGCCTGCCAGCTCGCTACACCGGTGATAAAGCTGCGCGGATCGGACATGATCGCGAGGCCCTGGCGGACACTCCCCACGAGGCGGGACCCGCGGCGTCGCAGCCAACCGCTGATGAGGACGAACACCGCGGCGGCCACCGCGGCGCCGAGCGCGCAGAGCAGCGGATGAGTCATGACGAGCGAGACGTCGACCTGCGGCAGCTCGCCCGGCGAGAGCGGGACCGGGAGGAAGCCGTGGGCGAGCGCCCAGATCACCAGCGCCGTGCCGCACAGGGTTTCGAAGATCGTCTCCGGGATGAAGGTCGCCGCCAGCGTGGCGTAGCGCATCTCCGGCGCCCGGCGCCTGATCATGGCGAGCTTGAGGAAGTCGCCGGACCGAGCGGGGAGGATCGAGTTGAGCCCGGACCCCGCCAGGTGGGCGCCCGCCACGTCGCGCGCACGAAGCTCATGGGCCCGCGGATAACTCGCACGGAGGATGTTGAACCAGCCGCGCGTTCGCACGACCTGGGCCACCTCGTACAGCACGAGGCCGAGGCCCGCCCAATAGGGGTTCAGGCTGACGGTGCGGTCGAGCAGCAGCGCGAGCGCTTGTCTCGCTTCTTCGAGAACCGACGCCAACTCATGTGTCATGGTCGGGCCGCTACCCGAACCGGGCCGCGCTCAGGCGGCGGAGGTATCGCGGCTGACCACACATCAGTCCGGGTGGTCGTCGTCTTCGCGCAGCGAGCCGGCCCCATGCGCCAGCAAAGTGACGAGCGCGAATGGCAGCACGGCGCACACGGTCACGGTGGCCGACGATGCCGGGGAGAGCGCGCGTGGATCGGGCCCGGTGAGGATGGCGCAGAGTAGGAAGTCCACCGCCGCCGCGAGGGCGAGCCAGAGCGCGTCGAGCGTCGGCAGCGACGTCGCCGGCAGGATCAGGGTGGTGAGCCAGAGGAGGTAGTAGGGGCTTGGCTCGTGACCCGCGATCACGATCAACGCCAGCCCCGCGGCCGGGTCGATCAGGCGCACGCCGGCCGCATGCCGCAGACGCGGAAAGGCGGCAAGGGCGGCGGTGGTGAGGGGGCCGTAGAGGAGCAGCGGCCATGCCGTCAGGACCGAACCGTCGAAGCTCACGATTGCGAGCGCCAGGAGGCTCGCAAAGAGACGAGCCGCCAGGTAGAGGGCGAACCAATCGACCGGTCGCGCACCGGCGTGGTCGACCCTCAGCACGCACCACACCGCCTCCCACGACACGCGCGCATCAGCGGGACGTTGACCGGTCGGGCGAGCAGCCGACTCCACTGGGGGTAGTGGAGCACACGCGCCCGACGCTGCCGTGCACAATTGTCAGCACGATTACCTGGCGCTGGGCGGCCCCCCTCGGACCAGGTAAGCGTGCGTACCTCGCCGCGCTACCCGGCTTGGCGCCGCGTTATTTCATCGATAGCAGGCAGGGAGCGCCTGCCCTCTCCCAGGGGCTGGCGGCCGCGTCCGACGCGTGTGCGGCCGCCAGCATCTCTGGGATCGGAACTCGTCAGCGGTGGGCGGTCCGGCTGTGCACCCTGTGCCCCGCGGCGCTCGTCCAGGCCAGTCGCCAATAGCCCCGCCGCGGCATGAAGTGGCGCACGAAATAGCCGCGCGGATTGCGCAATCTCACACGCGCGAGCGTCCTGTAGTGGTGACCACGGTGACGGAACTGGATCCGTACGACCCGCCCGCGTGCGGCCGGTCGCACCTGGCCGAACACTACGACGCGGTGGTGCGAGCCGCTCACCCACAGCGGTGTCCGGAAGGCCCGCAGCGACGGCTTGTCGCGCCCGCCCGCAAAGCGCAGGCCGGTGTTGAACACCGCTCGCTCCGGCTCGTCGAACAGCTGGTATTGCGCGATAGAGCGCACGCGGTGCGTTCGGTAGGCGAGCCAGTTCGACTCGTTGATGTAGGCCGCCTGCCGCCGCAGGCTTACGCCATACGGGTCGGGCGGTCGCGTCTGGTAACCGAGCTCCGTGTACCAGATCGGCGCCGCTCGGCGGATCCGGTGGTGATGTGCCGCCCGGTCGAGCACCCGCTCGAGCCTGGACACGCTCGACAGCGTGACCCAGCCGTGCCGCCCGCGATTCCGGGGCGTCTGATAGCCGCCTCGGGTGTAGGGATGATGGGCGACCCCCGTCACGCGCAGGCGATGGAAGTGACGACAGCCCGACAGCCGCCGGGCGGCGCGACCGCGCAGCACGTGCCCGTGCGAGTTGATGCAGAACAGGTCGCGGTAGAACGACACCGGCGAGATCGGGCGCGTGAGTGGGCGTCCCCTGGTGCGACCGATCGGTGCGGTCTCGCCGAGCAGTATCTGATCGTGCCTGTGGCGGTGGGCGCGCAACGCATGCACCGCCGCGCGCACCAGACCGCGGTAGATCGACGGCGCGGCGGCCACCAGATGCCCGTGCCGCCGGGTGTACTGAGGCTTGAGCCAACCGCCCTGGTTCGGCTCGTTCCAGACGGACCAGCGCCTGACCCGCGGAAGGACCCCACCGCCCTGGTTCTCATCGTGGTAGCGGCCCGAGTAGCGCTTGGCCAGCGCGACCATGAACATGCCGAACTCGTGCGGGCTGGGGCGACAGTCCTGGAGCAGCGAGATCCTGCCGTGGCAGCGCGACGCCCACGCCGGCATCGCGCCGGTGGGCGTCAGCAGCAGCTTGAGCCCCCGCGCGCTTGTGCTCCTCACCAGGTCGTCATAGACGTCCCAGGCCTGCGCTGGATAGTCGGCGGGGTTGGTCGCGTTGAAGTGGGGCTTGTGCCGCGAAAGGGCGTTCGGCGCGATCCGGCCCCAGAAGACGAGGCTGTGGATTCCTTCGGTCCCGAGCGCGCTGATCTGGTCTAGCGCCCGTTCGCGGACGGCGGGGCCCGAGAAGAGGAGCGTGCGGTCGTCCTGGACCAGCGTCTCCTGCCTCGTGTTGGCGTGCGCCGCCGCGGCGAGCATCAAGGTGAGCAGGGCGGCGCAGAGCGCGCCACCGGCTGCAAGTCGCATTCGAATCATTCCCTGTGGTCGAGGTCGCGTCTTGCAACACGGCCACCGGCGCCGGTTGCGTGCGAGGTAACTGGGGTTACACGGCTACGGCCCGTGCACCCAGAACCAGATGCTGCGGAGCCCGAGCAGCCGCTCGAACTCGGCTCCGCTGAGCTCCGTCGTTCCGTCGCTGCCGACGAGCTCGATCCCGATCACCCGGCCCACCCGGGTGCGCGCCGTTACGTCAACGGCCACCAGCTGCCCGCGCAGATGGTGCTTGAGCCGCCGCTCGGCGGCGGCCGTCCCGATGCGCACATGCCAGCGGTGGAAAGGCGAGAGGTAGTCGTAGTGGTCGGTGACCGGCTGGAGGTAGGGCAGCGCCGGCATCTCCCACACCTGGTCGATCGCCGCGGTGCGGCCACCGGAGGTGGAGAAGAAGTACGTCTGGGCGAACCGCCCCCGATACGTCACGACCACCCGCGAGCTGGAATGCGCGGCGCGCACCGCGCGAGGGCTCTCGCCACGGATGCCGCGGTAGAGCTGGGAGCGGACGTCGGAGAAGACGTCGTAGGGCGCGTCGGCGCGACGTGCGCCGAGCGCGTAAGTCCGCGACGCGATCGCCTGCGCCTTGAGCGCGGCGAAGGGCCAGCCGCTCGGCATCTCCGAGGTGATCACCCCGTAGAGGTAGTGCTCGATGTCGAGCTTGTTCACCGCGAGCACGCGGGGGCCGGCGATGCTCATGACGAGCCGGCCCCGGTAGGCGCCGCCGCTCACGCCGTTGTCGGCTCGTCCGTGGAGGTACACATCGCGGCCGCCGCTGATCGTCACCGGGGCCTGCAGCCGCGCCCTGGTGCGATGGGCGGAGTCGTCCCTGATGGCGAGGCGTGTTCCCGCCACCGAGAGCGTGTAGGAGCGGTTCTGATGGAGGCGCAGCCGGCGGCCCGCTGCGTCGGTGGCATGGCTCGCGCCGAGCACGGTCTCGCGTCGCGCGTCCCTGAGCCTGACCCGAATCAGGTGGCGCCGCGTGCGTTCGAGCCGCGTTCCTGGGTAGTAGTGCCGGAGGATCCAGCGCGCGGACCTGTGGCCTTTGAGGGCGTAGCCGTAGGCGCCGTACTGAGACATGCCGATGCCGTGGCCGAAGCCGCGCCCGTGGATCACGAGGTCGGCCCGCGCGGTGCCGCAGCCCAGGGCGGTGAGGCCGAGCACGGCGCAGACGATCGCGGTGCGCCGCATCATCGCTCCACCACCAGGTAGCGCGGGTGGCTGCGGCCGGCGGCGTTGCGCCTGTCCTTGCGCGAGATTACGCGCAGCCGGTACCGGCCGGGCCGGCTCAGCGTGAACGTGGTCCACAGCCGCCCGCGGCGGGTACGAAGCCGACGGCGCAACGCGGTGTGCCAGGCGCCACCGCCACGGCGCTCGGCCCGCACGATGAGCGTCCGCTTCATCGGCACCGCGCGCGTGTAGAGGCGGATGCGCGCCACTCCGGACGCGCGGTAGCTCAAGCGTGCCGCTCGGCGAGCGCCACGGACGATCACCGCGATGCGTGGGCGCACCTGGACGCGCCGGACGGGCGAATGGCCGAGCGGGCCGATTGCTTGGTACAGCTCGGTCCGGCGGGCGCGGATCCGGTGCGCGAAGGTTCCGTCGGAGTGGCTCGTGAGCTCGGCGATCGTGCGCCAGGACCCGTTCGCCTTGGCCCTGATGCGGACCGGAGCCTGTGAACCGGAGTGTGCGACCCCGCGGAGCATCACCGTGCTGCGGTAGGCCACCGCCGAACGGTCCGCGCCCAGGTCGGGCGGTGTGCCCGCGGTGGCCGACGCCGCCAGGCGACGGATCTCAGGGAGCTGGGCGTATAGCGCATCGCCGGGGCAGCTCGTGCTGTCGCCGTCCCTGTGACCCGCGATGGTGTTGAAGGTCACCCTCGTGCCCGCCGACCAGCGGTTCTCCGAGCCGCCGGCCGACGTGAGCGTGACGCGTCCCAGCGGTGTGACGCCGTGCAGCGCGAGCTTCCAGCCGAGCAGGCCGGCTACGGCGTTCACGCCTGCCTCGCCGAGCGGGGTCTGCGTGTAGGTGCCGAGCACCGAGACGCTCGTGGACTGTGAGTTCCAGCCTTGCGCTTGGGCACCGACAACCGCCTTGTCGGTCCCGCCGGCCCTGCCCTCGAAGAGCTGGCCGTACTTGTCGGCGAGGAAGTTGTAGCCGATGTCGTTCCAGCCGCTCTGGTCGACGTGGTAGCGGCAAATCGCCAGCACGATCGAGGCCGACTCCTCCGGCGAGTAGTCGTTGAGCGTCACGGTGTGGTGCACGAAGGCCATTCGCACGCTGCCGTAGAGCGGTTTCGCGCGCGGCTTGCAGCTGCCGTCGTTCCAGCTCGAGCGCGGAAGGATCCGGGGCGCGCCGGTGGCGGCCTCGGCGGGTCTCGCCCTGAGCGCTCCGAGCAGCGGCCGGGTGACCGCCGAGGCCGCGTGACGTACCGCGGTGACCACGCGATCGTGCGCCGTGGCGGTGCCCGTGGTGTTCTGGAAGCTTGCGACTGCGCCGGTCAAGGACCTGTCCGAACGGACCTGGAGCGCGTCCGCCTCGCCTACCCACACGGGGTCGGTCGCGGTCGGGCGACCACGACGCGCCGAGGTCGCGTGGCCCACTCGGACCCACGCCGACCAGTGCCCGTCCACCCTGGCGCGCAGTGCGACATTGGCGCCGCTCGCCCCGCGCCAGCGCAGGCCGACGAGGTTGAAGTGCTCGCTGGTATCGAGCTGGGCGACCCGTCCGGCGACGACGCTCAGCGCACGCTGGAAGCCGCGAGCGGGCGGCTTTGCCTCGAGCGCATAGGCGGGACCCGCGAGGCAGATTGCGAGCGCTGCCAGGGTCACGATCAGCGGACGGCGATTCCGTGACACGCGCTTCCTAACGTGGCTGTCACGCCGGGGTTGCGGACGCCACCCCCGCAGCGTGTACGTGCACTGACATGTGCCGTGTCCAGCTTGCCGACGCCTGTCTACCCTGACCCCCGCCGCGCCAGCGGTCCCGCAGTCGGATTGAGGGAGATCGTGCAGACTGGCAGCGCTGAGACCGATGTCGTCCGCGCCGAGGTGGGTGTCCCCTGTTCCCCCGCCGAGGCATTCGCATTGTTCGCGCTTCGCATGGGCAGCTGGTGGCCGCGCGAGTTCACGTGGTCCCAGGATTCGCTCGAGCTCTTTGGCCTCGAGCCGAGAGCGGGCGGGGCATGCTTCGAGGTCGGGCCTTACGGCTTCCGCTGCGACTGGGGTCGCGTGCTCACCTGGAGTCCCCCGCAGGCGCTCACGCTCTGCTGGCAGGTCGGCCCGGACCGCGCACCCGAGCCGGATCCGTCGAAGGCGAGCGAGGTGCACGTGCGCATCGAGCCGCGCGACCATAGGGGCTCCCACGTATCGGTGGAGCACGCTGGGTTCGAGCGCCATGGCCCAGGAGGGAACGACTACCGCGCAGGCATGCAGAAGGGCTGGGCGTATCTGCTCGAGCGCTACGCCGCCCACGCCCGCGCCGACGGATGCTGAACAGCAGGGAAGGCAAGGCGGCGCTGGCCCTGCTCATCTTCGCCCTCGCGCTCGTGATCGGTGCTGCGATCGTGTCCGAGCTGTCGGCATCCGCCGGGCCGAATGCTCAGAGCGGGACCCTCAGAGGCGGCGGGCTCGCCGTGGGCTCCCCACTCGACAGGCCTGTGCCGAGCCTGCGACTGGTCGACGACCGGGGCAAGGCCACGAGCCTGGCGTCCTTCCGCGGCAGGTATCTGCTGCTCGCGCCGTCGATGACGCTCTGCCACGAGGTCTGCCCCATGACGAGCGCCGCGCTCGAGCAGATTCAGTCGACGATCGAGCGCGACGGCCTTGCAGGCGATGTGACCGTCGCAGAGGTGAGCGTGGATCCCTGGCGCGACACCCCGGCCCGGCTGCGCGAGTACCAGCGCATGACGGGCGTGCGCTTCCGGCTGCTCACCGGTTCGCGCGCGGAGCTCAGCCGCCTCTGGAAGTTCTTCGGCGTCTACTTCAAGCGTGTGCCTCAGGACAAGCCGCCGGACCGCGACTGGCTTACCGGTAAGGCCGAGACGTTCGACGTCCAGCACACCGACGGCTTCTTCGTGATCGACCCGGCCGGCCGCTGGCGGGTGGCGGCGATCGGCATGCCCTCCGTGGGCGGCGACCTCGCGCGCCCGCTACGCCGGCTCCTCAACGACCAAGGCCGCGACAACCTGCAGAACCCACGTGCCCCCTGGACGCCCAAGCAGGCGCTGGCCGACCTCTTCGAGCTGAAGGGACACGACGACGCCGCCGATGCGTCGAGCAGCCGGCGAGCACCCGCGCCCCACGCTGCTGTCGTGCCGAAAGGACTGGTCGGCGGCGTCAGCGCCTTCAGGTCCCGCCTGGCTGAGTTGCGCGGCCACCCCGTCGTTGTGAACGAGTGGGCGTCCTGGTGCTTGCCCTGCCGCAACGAGTTCCCGCTCTTCGCCCGCGCCTCGATCCGCTACGGCAAGCGAGTGGCTTTTCTGGGCCTGAACGTGAGCGACAACGCAGGAAACGCCGCGACGTTTCTCCGGTCCCACCCAGTGAGCTACCCGAGCTACACCGATGTGAAGGGCGCGATCGCCGCGTCGCTCGGCTCCGCCCAGGCGCTTCCCACCACCGTCTTCTTCGCCGCGAACGGCCACCGGGTCTTCAGCCACATCGGCTATTACCGCGCGGCCGAAGCACTCGACTCCGACATCGAGCGCTACGCCCTGGGGCAATGACGGCGCCGATCGGCACCGAGACGCTGCACCTCGGCGAGTTCGTACCGCCGCTCGCGGCCTTCGTCCTCTACTCCTGGGCCTACCTGGCCCGGGTGCGGACGCTGCGGCGTCAGGGCAGGCCGGTGGCGAGCTGGCGGCGGGCGTGCTTCTTCTCCGGCGCGCTGCTCGTGACGGCCGTGCAGTGCCCGCCGCTCGACGGGCTGGCCGACGACGTGCTGATCGCGCACATGGTGCAGCACCTGATCATCGGTGACGTTGCGTCGTTCCTCGTCGTGCTCGGCTTGACCGGTCCGCTGCTGCTGCCAATTCTGCGCTGGCGTCCCACGCGCTGGCTGCGGCCACTGTCGCATCCTGTCGTGGCATTGGCGCTCTGGGCGCTCGACTACTACATCTGGCATATCCCGCTGCTCTACCAGGCGGCGTTGCGGCACGATCTCATCCACGCGCTCGAGCACGCCTCGTACTTCTGGTTCGGCACGCTGCTCTGGCTCGCGCTGCTCGGGCCGCTGCCCAAGCCCGCCTGGTTCAGCAACTGGGCGCGGCTCGGGTACGTCGTCGTCGTCCGCTTCGCCGGTGCGGCCCTCGCCAACGCGTTCATCTGGGCGGGCACGGTCTTCTATCCGTACTACGACGGCCGCGACGTGCACTATGGGCTCAACCCGCTGAGCGATCAGAACGTGGCCGGCGCGATCATGATGCTCGAGCAGATCATCCTGACGACGCTGCTGCTCGCCTGGCTGTTCATGCGCGCCGCCGTTCAGGACGAGGAGCGCCAGGCCCTGCTCGACCTTGCGGACTCGCGCGGCGTCGCGCTCACGCCCGAGCGCGCGGCACGGGCGGCGGCGAGCGGAAGTGCCGAGCGGCTGCGCCGCCGGCTCGAGGACGAGGACTCCGGCTAGGCCCGCAGCGCGGCGACGATCGCGGCCGCCCCCGGTTGCAGGCTGGTGTCCGGGTCGAGCGCGCGCTGGAGCCCAATCCCCGCCAGCGCGGCCGCGATGAACAGCGCGGCGCCGCGGGCATCGAGGTCCTGCCGCAGGATCCCTGCGCGAGCGCCGGAGGCTAGGCGGCGTTCCAGGAGTTCCTGAAGCTCGCGTCGCATGTCGAGCAGCTGCTCCCGGAGCTCGGGGTCGCGTTGAGCCTGCAGCGTCGCCTCCAGTACCGCGGCCACCGCGCAGTTCTCGGAGTCGCCGGAGTCGACTGCCTCCACCGCCAGCTCCAGCGCTCGGTCCACGGGCGCAACGAGCAGCGCAACCAGCACGGGCTCGAAGACAGTCGCGAGCGCGCGCAGTGCCGTCGCGCGCCGCAGCGCCGCCCCCGACCCGTAGTGCGAGCGCACGAGAGCGGGGGGGAAGTTGGCGCGAGCCGCGACGCCGCGAGCGGTGACGCCCTCCCAGCCGGCCTCGGCCATCAGCTCCATGGCTGCCCTGCCGATCCGGTCGTGCGGGCTGTCTGCCTCGAGTTCGTGTGCAACCAGGCTGGTCACCGCTCAATCGTCAGGCGATGGGTCGCGTCCCGCCACCGCGCATGTAGGCGCTCTTACAAAGGACCCTGGCTTGCGCGAGGGCGGGTCGGCAGGCCGACATCGTGCGCAGGAAATCCGCTGCCTCCCACCTAGCTTCGGACGGTGTGCACCCGAGCGCCGCTGCTTGAACCGCTTCGCCCCCGGGCCTCGGCGGGCCGCGGGCCGCGCCTGCTCGCGTTCGCCGGCGCGGCGCTGCTCATCGTCATGGCGGTCTTCGCCGCCGTGCTGCTCCTGTGGTCGAGCGTCCACCTTGGGTCAGATCCCGAGGCGCTGGCGCGCATCGAGCTCGATCCGTTGGCCGGGACGTTCGTGCGAGCGCGTGCCTTCGGGCCGAAGGGTCACGCGATCCCGCTGACGGTTCGCGGTGGCCGGCTGACGCCAAGCATCCTGCTTGCGCCCGGCGAGCGCGTCTCCGTGGAAGTGACTGTGCGCCGGCCCGGCTGGCTCGGCTGGGCGCTCGGCAAGGAGCGCCACAAGCGCCTCACGCTCGTCACCCCCACTGTCTCGGTCACGGATCGCTGGCTCACGACGCAGCCCGGGTCGCGGCCGCGAGTTCGCTTCGACGAGCCGGTGCGCAAGGTGGCGTACGGCCGCCGAGGGCACCTCGTGCGCCACGCCGCTGGCCGCGACCCGCGTGAGCTGCTGCTCGACCGTCACGCTCCCGCCGGCACGGTCGAACTGGCGGCAGCGGTGCGCTCGTGGGAGCGGCTGGGGGGGCCGGTGAGTGTGAGCTGGTTTCCGCCGTCCGCCGAAGCGCAGGCCACGACGAGCCCCGCCGCGGGAGCCACGATCACCCCCGTCACGCCCATTCGCGTCACCGTCTCGAGGCCCCTCGCCTCGGTGCTCGGGCACAGGCCCCACCCGGCGCTGTCGCCAAGCGTGCCCGGGCTTTGGACGCGCACGGACAGCCACACCTTGACCTTCACACCGGCTCGCGCCGGCATCCCGCTCGGAACGCAGCTCGAGCTCGGCCTGCCTTCCGGGGTGAAGCCGGCCGCGGGCGGCGAGATCCAGTGGTCGGTGCCGCACGGCTCCACGCTGCGGTTGCAGCAGCTGCTCGCACGCGCGCGCTACTTGCCGCTGGAGTGGAGCCCGGATTCCCGACCCGTCGCCCGCAACCGTGCCGCGCAGCTGCGAGCCGCCGTTGACCCGCCGGACGGCCACTTCGAGTGGCGCTACCCGAAGACGCCCGGCGAGCTCAAACGGCTGTGGGCTCCCGGCCACGAGAACGTGGTAACCCGCGGTGCTCTCATGATGTTCGAGCGGACCCACCACCTCGCCGTCGATGGTCTCGCGGGCCCAAGGGTCTGGAACGCGCTGATCTCCGACACGATCGCCGGCAAAGAACGCACCGGTGGATACAGCTACGTCTACGTCCATCGCGCTGTGCCGCAGCGGCTCACGCTCTGGCACAGCGGCCACACGACGCTCACCTCGGCCGGCAACACGGGCGTACCCAAGGCTCCAACCGAGCTCGGCACCTTCCCCGTCTTCGAGCACATCCAGAAAGGCACGATGAGCGGCACGAACCCAGACGGCAGCCACTACCGCGATCCGGGCGTGCGCTGGATCAGCTACTTCAACGGAGGCGACGCCATCCACGCGTTTCCGCGCGCGTCCTACGGAACACCACAGAGCCTCGGTTGCGTTGAGCTACCGCTCGCGGCCGCCCGCAAGGTTTGGCCCTACACGCCGATCGGCACGCTCGTGACGATCGAGGAGTAGCCCGGATCAGTGGACCGCCAAGGTCCGCTCGGCGGAGCTGCGGATCTCGTTGGGGCTGGTCGCGTCGAGGCGCAGGCGGTAATGGCGATGCCGCTTTGGAATGGTCAAAGCGATCGAGTGAGTGCCGCGCCAGAGGCTCAGCGAGACGCTGCGAACCGTGTGCTTCCCGAGCCTCAGCCCGAGCGTCCCGTAGCCACGCTTGGAGGTCCAGACCCGCACGCGCAAGGTGCTGCCGTGACGCGCCGTCCGCATGTGCCCGATCCGGACCGGCTCGGTCTCGTAGCGGGCGAAGTCGTCGTGCATGCGGCAGAAGGGGCCGCTCGCAAAGCGTCTACAGAGCTTTGCGAGGAAGCCCTCGAAGAGCTGGTGGTAATGGAGGTCCGACTCCCCGCCGTGGCGCGTCCCGGGGCGCCGCCAGTAGAGCGACCACGCGCCGGTGTCGAAGCGACTGAGGCGCGCCCTCGCCTGCCTGAGGCCGCGCGCGAGCGCCAGCTTCGCCTTGGGGTCGCCGGTGATCCGCACGAGGTCGTCGAGCCCGATCAGTGACTGCGAGAAGGCGTTCCCCACGAGCAGGTGGGGATCCTGGCTGTACTGGAGGTAGTGCGCTCGCCCGTGGCCGCGGTAAAGGCGGATGCCCCAGGGCGGAGGCCGGAAGAAGGCTCCGAGCATGTCCTCTGCCGCGTCGCGGTAGCGCGCATCGCCGGTGCGGTGCCAGACGCGAGCCAGCGCCGCCATGCCGGTGGCGGTCGCCATCCCCGAGATCCAGCCGGGACGGCCGCCGCTCCACGGGAAGTAGTACTCGAACGCGAGGAAGTCCTTCCGCCGGACCGCCAGTGGCAGGAGCGCATCGGCGTACCGGGTGAGTGTCCTGAGCCGCGTGTGCTTGGCTGCCGCGAGTCCGTTCAGACGGCCGAAGTTGCCAAGCGGCTGTATCTGCCAGCCGACACCGGGATAGAACTCGAAGATCACCGGCGAGCCGCGGAAGGTGTGCCGGGCGCCGTAGGCGGCCGGGCCCTTGCGGCGTTGCCAGAACCACTCGATGTTGCGTTCGACGGTGAGGAAGACCGGGACGAGCCGCCCCTCGAGCATGCCGCGCCGCGCGAGCGACCAGGTGTTGGATAGCACGCCGCTGACGTCCGAGCGCGCGGCGCCGTGCAGCCGGCGCGCCGCGTGCCGTAGGCGCGACCAGTCGCGCGTGTAGCGGGCGTGGACCGAGGCCTCGATGCGCCCGTCGGCGGCGGCATGGTCCAGCGTGCCCTGCACGCTGCGGCTGTGCGCCCAGGCGCTGCCCTGGCACATGAGCGCGAGCGCCGCGATCGCGGCGACTGTGAGAGCTCGTTTCGGCATTGCCCGCTTGCAACAGGGCATCGGCCCGGGGTTGCGCTCCGTGTCACTGCACTTACATCGACCGCTACTCCGGCGGGCGATGTCAGTTGGAATGTCGAACTCAACCTTGCTGAACCGCTGCCGCGCTCAGGCGCAGGTGGCGGCCGGGGGACCCAGTTCGTCGGGGCGAATCGCCGTAAAGGCGTAGCGCGACTCTTTCCGCGCGAGCCCGTCAGCTAACCCCGGAAGCGCCGACGAAAGAGAGGATGGTCAATGAAGGTCGCCCCTATGGGGCGCGCGCCGATGCTGTGCGCTCTCGCGCTGCTTCTGCTCTCCGTCACCGCGGCTACCGCCCGCGCAAGCTTCGGCGACAAGACGCTGCGCAAAGGCTCCCGCGGGCACGACGTCAGGGTGCTTCAGTCCTGGCTCACTCACCTCGGTTTCCGGACGACGGTGGACGGGGCATTCGGCCGCGCGACGCGGCACTCCGTGCGCCGCTTCGAGCACCACCAGACAATCCGGATCGACGGCGTGGTGAGCCGCCGTGAGGCGGCACTGATGCGCCGCCTGATCAGCGTTCCCGCAGCCCCGGTCGAGACGCCGATCGTCCCGGGGGCCGTCGCCCAGCTCACGGCCGATCAGCGAACGGCGGCGGCGCCCGCCGAGGCCCCGGAGGCCGTTAAGGAGGTAATCGCCGCCGCCAACGGGATCACCAACACCCCGTACCGCTACGGCGGCGGCCACGGGAAGGGCTTCGACGACACGGCATTCGACTGCTCGGGCTCGGTCAGCCACGCGCTCCACGGGGGCAACCTGCTCCACAGACCGCTCGACTCGAGCCAGCTTGAGCACTGGGGCCGCCACGGCAGGGGCGCCTGGATAACCGTCTACGCAAACGCCGGGCACGCGTACATGACCGTGGCGGGACTGCGCTTCGACACGAGCGGCGCCGGCGAGGACGGCCCGCGCTGGCGACCGGCGCCGCGCGCAGGGCACGGCTACGTCGCCCGTCATCCGACTGGTCTCTGACTCCGGCGCCCTCCGCGTGCGGCATGATGGGGCGTCGATGCAAGACACGCAACGCGGGCTCCGGCTGCTGGTCGTCGATCCCGACTTGGGCGCGGACCTGTCGCCGGACGACGAGGCGGAAGCGCGCGAGCGCGTGGTCGTGCCCGGATTGCGCCTCGAGGTCGGCGACGAGAGCGCACTTGATCGGCGCATCGACCGCCAGGGGCTGATCGGGTTTCTCGTCGTCGAGGGGCTGCTGCTGCGCGAGATCGAGGTAGCTGGGACGGTCGCCGCCGAGCTGATCGGCGCCGGGGACCTGATCCACCCCGGCGACGTGCGCGCGAGCGACCTCTCGCCGCTCCACGGCAAGCTGCGCTGGACCGTGCTCGAGCCGAGCCGGGTCGGAGTCCTCGACGGAACCTTCACCATGCGCGCTTCGCAGTGGCCCGAGATCTTCGGGCGGATCGCGCTGCGCGCCGTGTGGCGGACGCATGGGCTTGCGCTCAATCTCGCGATCTCCCACCAAAGCCGGATCGAGGACCGTCTTCTGCTCCTCTTCTGGCATCTCGCCCAGCGCTGGGGCAGGGTGTCCACCGACGGCGTGCGCCTCACCCTGCCGCTGACACATCAGACGCTTGCGAAGCTCGTCAGCGCTCAGCGGCCAACTGTCACCAATGCGCTCGGCGTGCTGCGCGAGCGGCGCTTGCTGTTGCGTGACGAGGATCGGTCGTGGCTGCTGCCGCTGCCGATCCCCGAGGAGCTTGAGCCCTTACTGGCCCGCACGGCCGTCCGGGCGAAGCCTGCCGCGGGTGACATCGGCATCGCCGACTCGCCGCTGATGTAAGCGCACATACAACCGGGCGCAGATCCGTTGGGTATTACCTGTCTCGTGGTGTTCACGTATGGGATCTGACGGCGGCAATGGCTCCTTGCGAAGGGCCGCGTCGCCGCCGTTCCCACAGGCTCGCCTGGTGGCGACGCGCCTACAGCGCGTGGGCTCGGACAGCTGGACGATGGTCGTTCTGGCCCTGCTCGTCGGCGCGGGCGCGGGCCTCGGCGCGATCGCCTTCCGCTACCTGATCAAGGGCTTCACCTGGTTGTTCACGGGCCATGGTGAGCTGGGCGCGCACCCGCATCCGTCGAGTCCATGGCTGCCCGGAATCGGCATCGCGTGCGTGGTGATCGCGCCGGTCGTCGGTGGTCTCGTCTATGGACCGCTGGTTGCTCGCTTCGCGCCGGAGGCGCGGGGCCACGGCGTGCCGGAGGTGATGCTCGCGATCGCGCGCAAGGGCGGACGCATCAGGCCACAGGTGTCGATCGTTAAGGCGCTCGCGTCGGCGCTGTGCATCGGCTCGGGCGGGTCGGTCGGCCGTGAGGGGCCGATCGTCCAGATTGGATCGGCGCTCGGCTCCACCGTCGCACAAATGGCACGGCTTCCCGAACGCAAGCTGCGGTTGCTCGTGGCCTGTGGCGCGGCTGGCGGCATCGCAGCCACCTTCAACGCTCCGATCGCCGGCGTTTTCTTCGCGCTCGAAGTGATTCTGCGTGACTTCCAGGCCGAGTCCTTCGGCGTCGTGGTGCTCAGCTCCGTCACCGCCGCGGCGGTCGGCCGGATCGCCTTCGGCTCCGCTGCCTTCCTGCGGCTGCCGCAGTTTCAGCTGCACTCGGGCGGCGAGTACCTCCTCTACGCCGCACTTGGCGTCCTCGGCGCGCTCGTGGGCCTCGCCTTCATACGGATCCTGTACGGCACAGAGGACCTGGCGGACCGCCTCTGGCGAGGACCGGAATGGCTTCGGCCGGCTGCGGGCGGCGTGCTGCTCGGGCTCCTGCTGCTGGCGCTGCCGCAGATGTACGGTGTCGGCTACCCCGTGCTGCAGGCGGCGGTCGGCGGCCACTACGTGATCGCGTTCCTCGTCCTCTTGCTTGTGGGGAAGCTCGTCGCCACCAGTCTCACGATCGCGATCGGCGGCTCAGGCGGTGTCTTCGCGCCTTCCCTCTTCATGGGTGCGGCCCTCGGCTCATGCTTCGGCCAGGGACTGCATTCACTGCTGCCGGGGATCGTCACCACGCCGGGCGCGTACGGGCTTGTGGGAATGGCGGCAGTCTTCGCGGCGGCCGCACGGGCCCCGATCACCGCAGTGATCATCATCTTCGAGCTCACCGGCGACTACGCCATCATCCTGCCGCTGATGCTGGCCGTCGTGATTGCCGCCGGGCTCAGCAGCGCGATCACCCGTAACACGATCTACACGCTCAAGCTGCGTCGGCGCGGGATCGACCTCGACGCGCCTAAGGCCGGGCCGCTGCAGGCGCTCACCGTCCAGGCCGCAATGCAACCTCGCATTCCGGCGATCGTGCCGACCGACCTCCCCGTGGCCGCGCTTGCAGAGCGCCTGTCCGACGAGGCGGGCCAGGCGCTGCCCGTCGTCGATGAAGAGGGCAATCTCGTTGGCGTCGTCTCCCCGGACGATCTTGAGCCGGCCCTCACAGAGGAAGCGGGTGCCGACACCGCCCGCCAACTCGCCCGGCCGGTTCCGGATCTTCGTGTTGCCGATCCCCTCGAGCGCGCCGCCCGGTTGCTCGGCGAAAGTGAGGAGGCCGGGCTGCCCGTGCTAGCCGCCGACAGCGATTCGGTTGTGGGCTGGATAACGCACCGCGACGTGCTCCGGGCATACCTGGGCGAACGCCGTACCCGTCCGTCCACCGACCGCAAGGCCGCGACCGCCCAGACCAGACGGCGCGCCCCAGTCACATGAGCGAGCGCGCTCGCAGCTCGCTCGAGCAGGCTTTCGCAACGATGCTTTGAAGCGAGCGCTGCGCCCGGTTAGCGCTCGGGTTGAACGGCGGCCTCGTAGAGGTCACCGCCAAGCGGCTTGATGCGCCCGGCCCGGATCCCGTCGTACAACGCGGCATCGAAAGTGGCGCCGCTCCAGCGGCGCGCGCCCGACAGCTCCTCGAGGTAGTCGCGGGTGAGGACGCCGTAGTTGCGGAGCGCTCGTGTGAGCTCTGCTATCTCGGCCTCGTGTCGGGTGTGCGCATGGTCGCCACCGAGTTCCGGCACCGGGACTCCTTTCAACGCCTGGGAGTCTTCTTTCACTCGAAGATGTACCCACTTGGCCCCTGGCGGAGCGGACTCCCGGCCGTCGGGGCCGGGGCCAGGTCA
This sequence comes from Thermoleophilaceae bacterium, assembly GCA_036555755.1. Classification (GTDB taxonomy): domain Bacteria; phylum Actinomycetota; class Thermoleophilia; order Solirubrobacterales; family Thermoleophilaceae; genus JAICJR01. Next base: position 6,468 of record DATBKS010000112.1, on the reverse strand, counting down.
TTGCACTGACATCGGAGGTGAATGGGAGGCCGCAGCCAACGATTTCATTCCTACGATGCGTGATCTGTTGGTGCTCGAAGGCAAGGTGATCGCTCGCGAGCAGGAGCGTCTCGGCGTAATGCTGCAAGTTCCCGGGCGCACGGAGCTGGTCTACTTGCTGGCGGCCGAGGCGAGGATCTTCAGGGCGCTTTATCCGGGCCTCGTCTGCCGCCTCGAGATCGAGGACGGCTACGTCCGCTCATGGTCGCCGGCGTCAAGTTCATGACACCGCTTGCCCTCGCGGCCGAGCCGGCCGCGTGCTTCCAACCGAAGGTCAGTGGGCCACGAGGGCCCTGAGCGCGTCGAGGGCGCCGGTGGCGTCGAGCTGAGGATCGAGTCGGGCGTGCAAGAAGAGCCCGTCGCCTACGGCGCCGATCAGAGTCGCGAGTGCCTCAGGTCTAGCCGCCGCGGGGGCGGTGCCGCGTACCTGCCCGGCGCGCGCGAGGTCGGCAATCGCCTCGCGGAACTCGCGCAGCATGCTGGCCATGCGCTCGCGCAAAAACGGGTTGCGCTCGGCCTCGAGCATCGCCTCGATGCCTACTCGCGCCACCAACGAATCGGCTTCGCCCGAATCGCCCAGCCATGGTTCGAACAAACGAATCAGGTCCGCCAGGGTCTCTAACGCGCGCAGCTCCTCGATTGGGAACGCCTGCTCGAACACCTGCAGCGCCGCCTCGGTGAGGAGCTCCTGCTTGCCGTGGAAGTGGTAGCTCACCGCGCCATGCGGCAGGTCCGCCCGGGCGGCCACAGCACGCGTCGTGACGCGCCCCCAGCCGACTTCTCCGATCAGTTCAGCGGCGGCCCGCAGAAGCCGGAGCCGCGTATCGCCAGAGCCTGATGTTCGCGTGCTTACCGTCTGTCCATCTGGACTGTCCATTTGGCCAAAGGAAAGTGTAGAGTCGGTTGGAGCCGCATGCAACACGCAGGATCGGATCGATAGCCACGGAGATGGGAATGACATCAAGCCCAGCGCTAGCCATTGAAGCCGTCGGACTCACGCGAATGTTTGGACGGACACGGGCCGTGGACGGGCTCGACCTGACCGTGCCGGAGGGAGCCGTGTACGGCGTGCTGGGGCCAAATGGGGCCGGCAAGACGACCATGATCCGGATGCTGGCCACGCTCTTGCGGCCCGACGCCGGGACGGCGCGCGTTTTCGGCTACGACATCGTGCGCGAGGCCGACGCCGTGCGCCGCTACGTCACCCTCACCGGCCAGTTCGCTTCCATCGACAACGACCTGACCGCGATCGAGAACCTCGTTCTCCTTGGCAGGCTGCTCGGGCTCTCGCGCCGGGCTGCCAAGGGACGCGCCGGCGAGCTGCTCGAGGCTTTCGATCTCAGCGGCGCTGGGCGACGACAGGTGGCGGGCCTGTCAGGCGGCATGCGACGCCGGCTCGACATCGCGGCAAGCCTCATCGTCAGACCGGAGCTGCTTTTCCTCGACGAGCCGACGACTGGTCTCGACCCCCGCAGTCGCCAGCAGACATGGGAGATCGTGCGCGCGATCGTTGCCGATGGCACGACCGTCGTGCTCACGACGCAGTACCTCGACGAGGCGGACCAACTCTGCGACCGGATCGCCGTCATCGACCACGGCAGTGTTATCGCCGAAGGCAGGAGCGCCGAACTCAAAGCCTCGGTGGGAGCCGGCGCGCTGCAAGTGCGGCTGCTCGACCCCGAGCGCCGCGCCGACGCCAAGCGGCTACTGTCAGGCGAGCTCGACGCACCCGTCCGTCTCGAGGCCGATCCCGCCGTGCTCTCCGTGCAAATCTCGGGGCCGCATGGCGCCCACGAGCCCGGAGCTCGCGCCGCGCGCGCGCTGGCCCAGCTCTCTGCCTCCGGCGTCGCGGTGAGTCAGTTCGCGCTCGCCCAGCCCACGCTTGACGAGGTGTTTCTCGCGCTGACCGGCCGGCCAGCCGACGCCGACCACGCTGAAGCCAAGGAGGCACGATGAGCACTACAGATGCCGTTCAACGCCCACCTCTCGCTCATCCGGTCCCACCTCCGCCCGCTGAGTGTGCGGGCGCGGGCGCAGTGTCAGCGTCGCTGACCTTCGCGTGGCGGGCGATGCTCAAACTCAAGCATGTGCCCGAGGAGCTCGCTGACGTAATCGGGATCCCGATCATCTTCACGCTGATGTTCACCTACCTGTTCGGCGGGGCGCTTGCCGGGTCGACGGGGACCTACCTCCAGTTCCTTCTCCCTGGCACCCTGGTGCTGGCAGTCGTACTTGTGACGATCTATTCGGGCGTCACCCTGAATACCGACCTCGCGACCGGGTCCTTCGACCGATTTCGCTCAATGCCGATCTGGCGCCCGGCGCCGATCGTCGGCGGGCTGATCGGCGACACCGGCCGCTACCTGCTCGCCTCCGGTCTCGTGATCGGCCTGGGTCTGCTGATGGGCTACAGCCCGGGTGGCGGTGCAGCCGGAGTTCTCGGCGCCATCGCCCTGGTGCTCGCGTTCGCTTTCGGCATGGGCTGGATCTGGACCGCGGTGGGACTCGTCATGCGCTCACCGCGAGCGATCATGAGCATCGGTCTGACGGTTCTGTTCCCTCTCACCTTCGCAAGCAACGTCTTCGTCGATCCAGCCACGATGCCGTCGTGGCTGCGCTCCTTCGTCGATCTCAACCCGATTTCCCATCTGGTCACCGCCGAGCGCGGGCTGATGAACGGGTCTGCCACAGCAACACAGATCATCTGGGTGCTCGTCGCAAGTGCGGCTTTGACGGCCGTGTTCGCTCCGCTCACGATGCGCCTGTACCGGAACAAGGGCTGAACGCCCGAAATGCCTCCGCGCCGCCGTGGCTCGTCAGCGGCAGGGGATGGAAGCGCGTCAGCGACTCGGGCAAGGCGGCAATGGCGCGCGGGCGACTGGCCGCGATGGCGCACGACCCGGTCTTGTTGTCACGTCGTTTCACACTCGGGCTGCTGCCGCAGCCGCCCACATCGCTCCCAGCATCAAAAAACCCCGCCTTGCGGGGCTTTTTGTGTTTAGTGCGCCCAGGGAGACTCGAACTCCCACGGGCCATACGGCCCACAAGGCCCTCAACTTTGTCCCGGGGTTGTCTGTTGTTTCCAGGGTGTCTTTTTCGGCTTTACAGAGCCAGGTTCCTGGAAGGAACGGACACCGTTTTCAGAAAGTTTGTTGTCACGTCGTTGTCACAGCCGCCCTTCCGGGCTCGAAGTGAGAGGTTGGCGAGCGCCTCTGCCGATCATCTGCCCGGGGGGCGATAGAGCCCTGCGACTTCTGCCTCCGGAGAACACTCCAAAGGCGCCTGGGGAGCCGGAATCCGGACTAGAAAGCGGATTCCGGCCCTCTCCTGTTGGGCCAGCTAAGGCTAATCCGCCAATTCTGGTCGCAATCCAGTCGCAGGCGCGCGCGTCGGAACAGCATCTCCTCGCGGCATGGCGGAAGGCCAGTCGCGCCTCTCTCAAGGTGAAACAAGCTGCATGACGGTGTGGAGGGAAGACGGTTTGTTGCCGCGTCGAGTTCTCGTTTCGATCGGCCATTCCAACAGGCGGCAGGAGCCTGCCTTGCCGATTCGGGCATCGCGGGGGATCATCAACCATCGATGAGTACACCGCCAGACCTGTGGGCAGAGCGAGCGGGCGTGTCGAGACGCGTCGGGCGTGTGAAGACGGCGGATGTTGGCCGCTGCGGCGATGGCGAGATCTGGTCGGAGTCGGTGCTCGTACTCCATTGGGATCGACTGGGCACGGTGAGAGGTCGGAGCCGAGCACAGATCTTCGATCGCGATGGTCGACTACTCGCACGGATCCATCATCGGAAGGCGCAACCCGGCAGACTCGTCTCATCCGCAGCAGGCCTGGACGTCGTCACTCGGACTGGAGAGGTGGTGGAAACCCTCCGGGTCGTGCGTAGCGGGGATTCGAACCGCATCTACGAGGTGGCGGCCACCGCTCCAGATGGGACGGAGATTGGTCGGGCTGACAGGGGACATCTGTTGTCGCCGTGGCGGCTTATCGCGGGCAACGAGCTGGTTGGCACCATGAGGGCATGGTGGCGTCGCTCGCCGCGGGTCTGGTACGAGCAACGGCTTCGGTACGACATCTCCGACGCCGATGGAGAAATTGTCGGCGCGATCCACGCTCAGCCTCCAGGTTGGCAAGTGATCGAGATCCAACCAGAGGCGGGGCGGACGTTTCGCTGTCTTGTGCTGGCGGCTTCCGCGCTGATTCATCTGCGCTGACCCAGGGTCGTTCCTTCAGTCCGCTTCGAGCGAGCGAGTGAGATAGTTCTCCACTCGTCTGAGAAAACACGGGTGATCGGAGAAATATGGGCAACGAGGCACGCGGCCTGATGCTCAACCTCGCCAGCGTGGAGGCGGAGCACGAACAGGAGTTCAACCGCTGGTACGAGGAGGAGCACCTGCCTGACGTGCGGGCCCGCTTTCCAGAGATCACCCGGGCGCGTCGCTACCGGGCCACCGACGGTCAGGAGCCGCGCTACCTCGTCGTCTACGAGTACGACGTTGCCGACGAGGACGAGCTCAACAGCCTGGCGAGTCCGGACAACCCCAAGCGCCAGGAACTGTGGAAGCTGTACGACGAGAGCGTCGGCCGCTTCGCGCAGCGGAGCCGCCGGGCCTTTTGGCAGATCCAGGAATAGGTCCCCTTGCGCTTCGGGCTGCAGCTGCCGACCTACGGGGCGGGCGCTGACCCGCAGACGATCGTGGAGATCGCGAGGCGAGGCGAGGAGCTCGGCTTTGAGTCGGTGTGGGTGAACGACCATGTGCTCGTCCCGTCGACCCTGTCGCGCTACGCGGACATCCTCGAAGCGCTGACAACGCTGGTGTGGGTCGCGGCCCAAACCGAGCGCCTACGGCTTGGCACGTCGGTCCTGATCCTGCCGCAGCGAGATCCGATCCTCGCGGCGAAGCAGCTCGCCACGCTCGACGTCCTGTCGGGCGGCCGGCTGATCGTCGGGCTGGGCGCCGGGTACGTGCCAGAGGAGTTCGAGTTCCTGGGCGCCCCCTTTGAGCAGCGCGGGAAGCGGATCGAAGAGCAAATCGCGCTGCTACGCGCGCTGTGGGGCGGCGAGCGCTCGTTCGACGGTGAGGGGTTCCACTTCGAGGACGCTCTGTTCGGGCCGCTCCCGCCGCAGGGCGCGGCCCTCCCGATCTGGATTGGCGGCTCATCCCGGCCAGCCATTCGTCGAGCCGCGACGCTGGCCGACGCCTGGCATCCCGCGCATCTCGACCGCGCGGCGCTCGCCGAGAAGCGCAAGGAGCTGGAAGAGTTCGCGCAAGGAAGACCTGTGGGGATCAACCTGAAGCTGCGTGTGGCTCTGTGGGGCGAGCCGCCGCCTGCCCCGGGGTATCAGATGGTCGGCGATGCCGTCCAGGTTCGGGACGAGCTGGCGACGTACGCGAATGACGGGCTCGACGACTTCATGGTCGTCTTCCCGAACGAGACCATCGAGGAGTTCCGCGAAATGATGGAGATCTTCGCTGCGGAGGTGATGCCAGCGCTTAATCGACCATCGTGAGGCCGCCGCTCACGCTGAGCACCTGACCCGTGACGAACGAGGCGCGGTCGGAGGCGAAGAACGCGACTGCGTCGGCGATCTCCTCCGGGCGCGCCAGCCGCCTGAACGGGATGGCGCGGATGAGCGCCTCCTGCATCTTGTCCGTGTGCTTGTGGAAGAGGGGAGTGTCCGTCGGCCCTGGACAGACGCAGTTCACATTGATCCCGTAGCGCGCGAGCTCGCGCGCGAGGGACTTGGTGAACGCGATCACCCCGCCCTTCGTGCCCGCGTAGACGGTTTCCCGGCTGCTGCCCACGCGTCCCGCGTCGCTCGCGATGTTGACGATGCGGCCGCCCTCGTTCTCGATCATCGGGTCGATGAAGGCGCGGGTGACGGTTACCAGCCCCATGAAGTTCACGGCGACGAGCTTGTCCCACACGGCGGGCTCGTTCTCGACGAACAGCTCTGGCTGACCCCAGCCGGCGTTGTTGACGAGCACCGAGGCGGATCCCAACTTCTCCTCCACCGCCGCGCGCAGTTCCTGCACGGATTCGCTGCTCGTTACATCGAGCTGGAACGGGGCGGCGCTCCCGCCTTGGTCCGTGATCAACTTGGCCGAGCCGGTGGCGGCCTCGAGATCGATGTCGGATACCGCTACCGCTGCCCCCGCGCTCGCCAGCGCCTGCGCGATCGCCGCGCCGATGCCGCTGCCGGCGCCCGTGACCAGGGCCGTAGATCTTGAATCGGAGCTCATCACGCTGTATTAAACTGATTGAGCGCCTGTTCAGTCGTATTGAGCGAATGCTCTACTGATTGGCCCAACGAGTGAGGGAGGCAGTCGCCCGTGGAGAAGGAGAGCTTCCGCGTCAATCTGCTCGTGATCGGCGCGGGCATGACAGGGCTCACTGCGGCCGCGGCGGCCGCCCGGCGCGGC
>DATBKS010000111.1:0-33107 GCA_036555755.1 Thermoleophilaceae bacterium | reverse complement strand
CCGAGCCGGCCGAGCGTCCCGACGACGACACGGGCGGCGACCAGCTCCTGCCGAAGCTCGAGAACGGCGAGAAGGTGCAGACCGACAGCGTCGAGTCGCTGCGCAAGGAGACCCAGCCGCCGCGGCGCTTCACGGACGCCTCGCTGCTGGGCGCGATGGAGACCGCCGGCAAGGAGATCGAGGACGCCGAGCTGCGCGAGGCGATGAAGGACTCCGGCATCGGCACGCCGGCCACGCGCGCGGCGATCATCGAGCGTCTGATCAACGTCGGCTATATCGAGCGCGAGGGCCGCGCTCTCGTGGCCACCGAGAAGGGCATGCAGGTGATCAAGCTGCTCGGCGCGCACGCTTTGACTTCTCCGGAGCTGACGGGCGAGTGGGAGCACCGCCTCGGCTTGATCGAGCAGGGCGAGGACTCGCGGCCCGCGTTCATGAAGGACATCGAGAAGTTCGCCAAGGACACCGTCGAGGAGCTCGACAAGCTCAAGGGAGTGAAGATCGAGCGGGCCAACCTCGGGCCCTGCCCGGTCTGCGGCCGCGATGTGATCGAGAACCGCAAGGGCTACTCGTGCTGGTCGCGCGAGGACCCGGGCTGCGGCTTCGTGATCTGGAAGAAGAAGGCGTCGAAGACGCTGCCGGCCTCCGTCGTGAAGGAGCTGATGGAGAGCCTGCGCATCTCGATCGAGGCGGGCGACGAGAACCCGGTGGGGCGGACCACCAAGCCTGTTACCGGCTTCAAGGGCCGCTCAGGGCGCAACTTCCGGGCCAAGCTGCGGGTGGAGAAGTCAGACGACGGCAAGTGGCGCGTCGAGTTCGACGAGGACTGGGCCAAGGGCGGCACCCCGCCGCCGGCCGAGGACGACGGGTCGGGCGACGGCGCTACCGAAGCGACGGCGACGGACGAGGCCGCGGCCGACGCGGCGGCCGAGACGCCCGAGCCCGAGCCCGTTACCTCCGAGTAGCGCTCAGAGCCCGAACGCGCTGCGCATGCTCGGCGCCGTCTTCGCCGCGCCGATCTTCTTCAGTCCGAGCATCTCCTCGGTGGTGCGCAGCAGCGAGTAGTGCGTGAAGCGCGCGGACGACTTCGTCCCCGGCTTGGTGGTGGGCGAGATCACGAGCGTCGGGATGTGGTTGCTCTTCGAGCCGTCGTCCTCGTCGTAGGTGATGAACACGGCGGTCTTGCCGGCGCGGTACTCCGCGCTGCTGACGATCTTCGGGACGAGGCGGGACAGGTAGCGGTCACCCGTGCTGATGCTGCAGCTGTGGGTGTCGTGGCAGAGGTTGGGGGTGATGAAGGTGAAGCGCGCCGACAGGTCGGGCGTCTTCGTGAGCTTCACGTCCTGCTTCGAGCACGTCTTCGCGATGCTCGTGTAGTAGACGGCGGGGTTGTGCTTGGGGGCGTAGAGGCCGGACGGCGTGCGCGCACAGGGCTTCGGCATCGACTCCTGCAGCGCGCGCCAGCTCCCGCCGAGCTGGGAGAAGATGCTCGGCCCGCTGAGCGGGTGGGCGGACGGATTGCGATCGTCCTTCACGCCGTGCGTCGAGCCCGAGGTCATCGCGATGTAGTTCGGGAGGCTCGGGTGCATCTCGGCGTGGAAGTTGGTGGCGGACCCGCAGGCTGCCGCGAGCCCGCGCATGAAGCTTGTGTCGGCGCTGTCGAGCATGCCCGAGTACGGCTTGTTCTCCATCACGATCCAGACCACGTGGTCATAGCGCGCGGCGGCGGTCGCGCCGGACTTGCCGCAGGCGTGGATCGACGGCTTGGCTGCCTTGGGCCGGGCCGTCGAAGTGCCGCCGGCGCTGCAGGCCGCCAGGGCCGCGGTCGTGGCGATCAGAACGATTGCGAGGAGGGCTCGCACGGTCCCGGAGGCTAGAGACCGACTGTGTGCGCGTTCTTAAACGCCGCGGATCAGCCTCTGCAATGGGCCAGAGCGTCTGCGTAGAAGCGCAGATAGCTCGCCATGTGGTCGCGCCAGTAACGGCTGCCGTGCTTGCCTGGCCACACGTGGGGCCGGACTCCGAGCTCGCTCGCGAGGCGCACGTCCGCCGCCCGGAAGCGGTCCTGGCTGCCGACGTCGATCCAGACCGGCGTCTTGCCGTAGGACGGGTCGAGCGCGAGCAGGTCGTGCTGCGCGAAGTCGCTCGGGCCGTCGAACGATTTCGCCATCGTCGCCCGCGCCGAGGTGAAGATCGCGGGCGAGTGCGCGCCCACGGCACAGAAGCGACCCGGCCAGAGGCGCGCGATGTCGAGCGCGCCGAAGCCGCCCATCGAGGTGCCGCCGATCGCCACCCGCGAGGGGTCCGCGCCGAGGCGGCGCACCGCCGCCGGGATCACCTCGTGGACGATGTAGTCGGCCCAGCGGCCGTCGCGGCGGTTGTGGAAGAAGCTCAGACGGTCGTCGTTCGGCATGACCACGAGCGGCGCCTGCGGGCCGAGCTTCGCAAGCCCGGCGAACAGTTCGTTCGACAGCAGCATGTCCGGTGTCCCGCCGCGCCAGTGCAGGAGCACGAGCAGGGGGCGCCGGCCGCGTGGGGGAGCGTCGCGCGGGATCGCGGCCGTCTCGGTGAGGGTGCGCCCGACGGCCGCGCTGTGCAGCTGGAAGTGAGTGACGCGGGCGCCGTGGGTGTGCAATCCGCGCCCCGCGAACGCGTAGCCGGCAACGCCCAGGCCGGCGGCGGCGAGGGTCAGGAGGGCGGCGACGAGTCTGAGTCGCGCGGATCGGGCCAGAGAACGCGTGACGATGGTTCAAGAATCGGCACAAAGTCCTCATGCTGCAAGTCCATCAACGCACGTTCGATCCGCGGCGGTCCCTCGTCCTCCACCAGAACCATCCCGCCGGGCCAGTACGGGCTCGCGGCGGGCGAGCGGTCGAGGAACACGGGCTCGTAGACCCAGTTGCCGCAGTTGTGCAGGCTGACGCCGCCCGGCGTGACCCAGCCCTCGTCGCCGTCGAGTGGGCCGAGGCGGTGCGTGTGGCCGAAGATCACGTGGTCGGCCTCGAGCCCGAGGCGCTCCACCACCTCGCTCATCGCGCGCAGAGCGGACGTGCGCAGCACCGGACCGGAGATCTCAGAGTTGAACGGTCCGAGGCCGAGCCGGTTCAGCGCCGCTACACCGCTGGGCACGACGGCGCCGCCGAGCACGCGGGCGGGGATGCTGGGCTTGCCGTCCGACTTGGCGAGCATCCCCCAGGCCTTCTTCGAGGGCGTTCCGGCCGCGGTGCGCGCCCGCTGCGACATCTTGAAGCCGAGCGTGTAGAGCGGCGCCACGGTGTCCTCGTAGGCACCGATCGTCAGCGGTCCCTCGGCGGGCAGCTTGGCCCGGCGCTTGGCCAGCGACACGAGCATGTTCTCGATCGTCGGCACGGTGTTGTGGCAGTCGAGGTAGTGGCCGTGGATCGCCAGCACGTCCGGCCGGATGCGGTAGCTGGGGTAGGAGAGGACGAACTCGGTCTGCGGGAGCCACGAGGCGAGCCGCCCGAGCGGCCCGGGCTCGGCCGCGCGGATCGGGCGCTCGAATTGCTCGTGCACGCGCTCCTCGAGCAGCGGGTGGTCGTGGTTGCCGGGGATGAGGACGACGCGCTTGTCGCCCACCACCTCGCCCAGCTCGCCGAAGAAGGGGCGGGCCGCGTCGAGGGCGTCGTCGATCGGCGCCTGGCGCAGCTCGAGCGCGTCGCCGAGCAGGACGATCTGGTCAGCCTTGGCCAGCCAGGGCATCAGCTTTGAGCGCACGAGATGGCTCCTGAGTACGTCGTTCACCGGCCGCGCGCCCAGGTGCATGTCGCTGATAACGAGGGTCAGCACCCCGACGATCTTGGCAGCGTGCTTCTGCGAGCTACTCTGCAACACCGGTGAACACGCTCTTCTGTCGCCACAACCGCTTCACGGCCGACTGCCCGATCTGCTCCAAGGGCACGGTGCTCGATTCGAGCAGGCCGGCCCCGCGGCCGCGCGCCCCGCGGCCGTCCGGCGGGGGCTCCAAGAGCCGCGGCGGAGCATCGACCATCACGCGGGTGGTCACCGGGCCGTACGCCTCGGCCGGTCCCTACGAGGACGAGGGAGGCGAGAGCTACGACGTCCGGCTCGAGCGCGTCCCCGGCGGGGTGCGGCTCGCCGAATGGTCGTCCGGCCAGATCCGGCGCCGCGCGCCGGTGCTCGAGGCGAGCGGGCTCGCTGACCTGGTGGCGGCCGTGGGCGAGCGTGACGTTCTCCCCGAGAGCGACGCCGAGACGCTTGCCGCCGCCGCGTCGGCCGTGCCAGGCGCTGAGCGCGCCCCACACGGCGCGAGCCGCGGCCGCTCGGGCGACATGCAGGAGGAGCTGCGCGTCGAGCGGCTCGAGGACGAGCGGCTGCGGATCGGCCGCTGGATCCTTCGCCCCGGCGCCGGCTGGGAGCTGCAGGAGGCGCCCGTGATGCTCCCGGCGGCGCGCTACGCCGAGGCCATCCGCGCCGCTGCCGCGGCCGGTGTCCTCTCGGACTCCGGCTAGTCCCGTCCACCCGTTGGCGTAGAAGAGAGGAATGCCTCTCAAGCTCGTCACCGGACCGGCGAACTCCGGCAAGGCCGGAGTCGTCCTCGGCGCCTACCGCGCGCGCCTCGACGAGGAGCCGATTCTCGTGGTGCCGTCGTTCGAGGACGTCGAGCACACGCAGCGCGAGCTGGCGGACGGCGGCGCCGTCTTCGGCACGCGGGTGCTGCGCTTCAAGTGGCTGTTCCAGGAGATCGCCTCGCGCGCCGGCTTCCGCGGGCGCGTCGTGTCGGACGTGCAGCGCGAGCTGATCGTCGAGGAGGCGGTGCGCTCGCTCGACCTCGAGGCGCTGCGGCTCTCCTCGGAGCGGCCCGGCTTCGTGAGGGCCGCGGTGCGCCTCATCAGGGAGCTCGAGCGCTCGATGGTGGAGCCCGCGCGCTTCACCCAGGCGCTGCGCGACTGGGCGGGCGACGGCCCCCGGCAGCGCTACGCGAGCGAGGTGGCGGCGGTCTACTCGCGCTACCGGCAGCGGCTCGAGGAGGCCGAGCTGTTCGACGAGGAGCTGTCGTACTGGCGCGCGCTCGACGCGCTGCGGCGCGAGGCGCGCGCCTGGGGCGACACGCCGGTGTTCGTCTACGGCTTCGACGACTTCACCCCGCTCGAGCTCGACGCGCTCGAGACGCTGTCGCGCATCGCAGGGGCAGACGTGATGGTGTCGCTGCCCTACGAGCGCGAGCGCGTGGCCTACCGGGCGCTGGCCGGCGTGTTCCAGTCGCTCTCGGATCTGGCCACCGAGCCGCCGCAGGAGCTGCCGCCGGTGAGCGAGCACTACGCGCCCGGGTCGCGCGATGCGCTGCACCACCTCGAGCGCTCGCTGTTCGCGGACTCCGCCCGCAAGCGCAAGCACGGGGGCGCGGTGCGGCTGCTGGCGGCGGGTGGCGAGCGTGCCGAGGTGGAGCTGGTGGCCGCCGAGGTGCTTGCGCTGCTGCGCTCGGGCACGCCGCCGGGCGATGTGGCCGTCGTCTACCGCGACCCGAGCGGCTACGCCTCGGTTGTCGAGCAGGTGTTCGGCGCCTACGGCATCCCGTTCTCGCTCCAGCGGGACCTGCCGTTCCGGCAGACGGCGCTCGGGCGAGCCGCGCTCGCGCTGCTGCGCTGCGCCGCTCTTCGCGGCAGCGAGACCGACCTGCTCGCCTACCTGCGCGTTCCCGGCAAGCTGCGCAATCAGGGCCTCGCGGATGCGCTCGAGGCCAAGGTGCGCCAGGAGGGCGCCCGCAGCGCCGCCGACGCGCGTGCGCTGTGGGAGGAGGAGCGCTGGAAGCTCGACGAGATCGACCGGCTGGCGGCGGCCGCCAAGGCCGGGCCCGCCGAGCTGATCGCCGAGCTGCGGGGGCAGCTCGAGCGCATCTTCTCCGCCCCGTATAAGCGCCAGGCGCATGTGCTCGTGGGCGCGGAGGTGGAGGACGCGCGCGCGTTCCAGGCGGCGTCCGAGGCGCTCGACGGGCTGGCCGAGCTGGCGCGGCGTGGCGCAGCGCGGCGCATCGACGCGCAGCGCGTGCACGACACTCTGTCCGAGTTGCTGGTGCGCTTCGGCGAGCGCCCGCAGCCGGACCGCGTGCTGGTCGCGACTCCGGAGCGGATCCGCGCGCGCCGCTTCGACATCGTGTTCGTGTGCGGGCTCGAGGAGGGCGAGTTCCCGCGCGGACGGGTGCCCGAGCCGTTCCTCTCGGACGACGACCGGCGCTCGATCGCCACCGCCACCGGGCTCGTCCTGCCCGTGCGCGAGGACGAGCTCGATCGCGAGCGGCACCTCTTCTACGTGTGCGCCTCGCGCGCCGAGCGGACGCTCTTCCTCAGCACCCGCTTCAGCGACGAGGAGGGGAATCCGCAGCCGTCCTCCTTCTTTCTCGAGGACGTGCGCGACCTGTTCACCGACATCGAGCCGCGCCGCCGCTCCCTGTCGGACATCGTGTGGAGCCCGGCCGAGGCGCCGACGGAGGTGGAGTTCGAGCGGGCGCTCGCCGCCACCGGGCCGCGCGCGATGCCCGCGCCGCCCGCGGGGCTCACCGCGGCCGCGCTGCTCGAGCGCTTCCGCGAGCAGGAGGCCTTCTCCGCCAGCGCGCTCGAGACGTACGCCGACTGCCCGGTCAAGTGGCTCGTGGACCGCGAGCTGCGCCCGCTCGCGCTCGAGCCCGACCCGGAGCACATGGTCCGGGGCAGCTACGCCCACGAGGTGCTCGAGGCCACCTTCAGCGGTCTGCGCGAGGAGACCGGCACGGCACGAGTCACGCGCGACAACCTGGCGGCCGCCGAGCGCCTGATGCGTGAGGCGCTGCGCGACAAGCAGGGCTCGTTCCTGCTCTCGCCCTCGCAGACGCGTGTCCGGGCCGCGGTGCGCAGGCTCGAGTTCGACCTGCTGGCGTACCTTCGGCACGAGGCGGCGCGCGACGGAGTGTTCGAGCCCGAGGAGCTCGAGCTGCGCTTCGGCGTCGGCGAGGAGAGCCTGCCCGCAGTACCACTCGAGCGAGAGGGGATCTCGGTACGCGGGGTGATCGACCGCATCGACACCTGGAACGGCTGGGGACTCGTGCGCGACTACAAGAGTGGCCGCAGCGTCTACAAGGTCGCCGACTGGCGCGAGAAGAACCGGCTGCAGGCGGCGCTCTACATGATCGCCGCGCGCGAGCTGCTCGGGCTCAAGCCGGCGGGCGGCGTGTACGTGCCGCTCGCGGGCAAGGAGCGGCGCCCGCGCGGGCTCGTGTCCGACGAGCTGCGCGACGAGCTCGGCTCGGACTTCTTCGACAACGACTTCCGCTCGGCCGACGAGGTGGACGAGCACCTACGCGATGCGAGTGCCACGGCCTGCCAGCTCGTCGGCCGGGTCCGCGAAGGCGACGTGCACCCGTGCCCGGACACCTGCAAGTGGTCGGCCGGCGGCTGCCTGTACCCGTCGATCTGCCGCTACGAGGAATGAGCTTCGAGTTCACAGCCGAGCAGCTGCACGCGATCGAGTCGCGCGACGGCCCGCTGTTCCTGCACGCCAACGCGGGCAGCGGCAAGACGTCCGTGCTCGTGGAGCGCTTCGTGCGCGCGGTGCGCGAGGACGAGGTCGGCGTCGACAAGATCCTCGCGATCACCTTCACCGAGAAGGCGGCGGCCGAGCTCAAGCAGCGGATCCGTGCGCGCTTCCTCGAGCTGGGCGACCGCGAATGGGCGCGCGAGGCCGAGGGGGCGTGGATCAGCACGATTCACGGCTTCTGCTCGCGCCTGCTGCGCGCACATCCGCTGGCGGCGGGGATTGATCCCGAGTACCGCGTGCTCGACCAGCCGGCCACCGACCGCGTGGGCCTCGACGCATTCGAGCGGGCGCTCGAGGAGTTCCTCGAGTCAAGCGCCGCCGAGGACGCCGCCGAGCGGCTCGAGCTGCTCGCCAACTACACGCCGCAGAAACTCGAGCGGATGGTGCGCACCGTGCACTCGCACCTGCGCAGCAGGGGAGAGCTACACCCGTCGCTGCCCGAGCTGCCGGAGATGGCGCCGAGCGACGGCGGCGAGGCGGCGAAGCTCGAGGCCGCGCTGCGGGTGACGATGGCGGGGTTGGCAGGCGCGAGCGGCGCGACCGTCGAGCGGGAGCTCGCCAAGATGGAGTCCTGCGTCGAGCTGCTCGAGATGCTCGCGGGTGAGCTCGGCGATCCCGACGCGGTGGCCAAGTTCGAGCCAAAGGCCGGCAACGCGAAGGTGCTGAGCACGCCCGAGTTCGAGCGGCTGACCGACGCGCACGCAGCCTTCCACCGCGCCTGCGTCGCCCTGCGCGAGACGCGCGACTACGCGCTGCTCCGCACGCTGCTCACGCTCTACGACCAGCACTTCGCCCGCATGAAGGAGCAGCGCTCGGCGCTCGACTTCGAGGACCTCCAGCTGCTCGCGCGCGACCTGCTGGCCGGCGACGAGGGTCTGCGCGAGCGCTACCGCGAGCGCTTCGCCCACGTGATGGTGGACGAGTTCCAGGACACAAATCGCCTGCAAACGGAGATATTGGGGTTGCTCGACACCGACAACGTGTTCACGGTGGGCGACGCCAATCAGTCGATCTACTCGTTCCGCAACGCCGACGTCGGTGTCTTCCGGGACTTCCGCGCGAGCGCGGCGGAGCGCGGTCGCGACGCGCGCATCGCCCACAACTTCCGCAGCCGCGGCGAGGTGCTCGACGTGCTCAACCTGGCGTTCGAGGACGCGCTGGAGGACGACTTCGTGCCGCTCCGCGAACCGGACGCAGCGGAGCGAGGGCCGAGCCGCACAGACCCGAACGTCGAGCTGCTCGTGGTGGACAACAAGCGCTGGGGCGACGCGTTCCCCGACGACGTCGAGCAGCCGTTCGGTCCCGGCCGCGCGACCTTGTGGCGTGCGGCCGAGGCGCGCCTGCTTGCGCTTCGCGTGGCCGAGCTGGCCGGCCCGGACGGCCCGTTCGAGCCCGGCGAGGTGGCGGTGCTCGTGCGCGCCAGCACCGACATCTCGCTGTACGAGCGCGCGCTGTCCGACCAGGGTCTGCCCACCTACGTGGCGGGCGGCGGCGGCTACTGGAGCCAGCAGCAGGTGGGGGATCTGCGCGCATACCTTGCCGCGCTCGCCAACCCGCTCGACGAGCTGGCGCTCTACTCGCTGCTCGCCTCCCCGATCGTGGGGGCGTCGATCGACGCGCTGGCGGTGATCGGCCTGCACGCGCGGGCAGCGGGGCGCAACGTGTGGAACGCGCTGAGCGACGCGTTCGGCCCGGAGGGCTCGCCCGACGACCTGCGCGCCGCCCTCGGAGAGGAGGACGCACGGCGTGTGGCGGCGTTCGTCGAGCGCTTCGCCGCCGAGCGCGAGGCCGCGCCGCGGCTGTCGCTCGAGACGCTGATCGACCGTGCGGTGACGAGTTCCCACTACGACCGGGTGGTGCTGCGCATGCCGGACGGCGAGCGGCGGATGGCCAACGTGCGCAAGCTGATGCGCCTTGCCCGCGAGTACGAGGCCAACGAGGGCCGCGACCTGCGCGGCTTCATCGACTTCGTTGCCGAGCAGGACATGCTGCGCGCGCGGGAGGGTCAGGCGCCGCTCGAGACCGAGGGAATCGCCGCGGTGCGCCTGATGACGATCCACGCCGCCAAGGGCCTCGAGTTTCCGGTCGTCTGCGTGGCGGATCTCGGCCGCACCACCCACAGGGACGACGATGCCCTGCGCGTGACCGAGGACGGTCGCGTGGGCCTCAGCGTCGCCTCGATGGCGGGCGGCAAGACGAAGGCGATGGCGCTCGAGGAGATCGAGGAGGAACAGGCGCAGCTCGCCGAGCAGGAGGAGCGGCGCGTGTTCTACGTCGCGATGACCCGTGCGCGCGAGCACCTGATTGTCAGTGGCGCCGCCGACACCGAGAAGTGGCCCGAGCCGCGGCGGCTCGGCGCGCCGATGGACTGGATCTGGCGCGCGCTCGCGCCCGACCTGCCGGTGCTGGGAGTGGACTCGGAATCGGTGCGCGAGACCGCGGATGGCCGTGAGGTCCGCGTGCACTGCGTTGTGTGCGCGCCGCCGGAGGTCGAGGTCTCTCTCCCGCGCGAGGCGTGGGCGCCGAGCGTTGTCCTCGCCTCGAACGGGTCGGCGCCGCTCGGGGTGCAGTCGCCGCTGCTTGCGGCCGTCGAGTCGGCGGGCGCGCCGCCGCTCGGCCGGCTCTCCTACTCGAGCCTTGAGAACTACCGCCGCTGCTCGTACCGCTTCTACCTCCAGCGCGTCGCGCGCCTGCGCGAGGCCGAGGCGGAGCTCGCGGACCGCGCCGGCGAGCCCGTGCCGGAGGGGCTCGACAAGCTCCTGCGTGGCACCGTCGTCCACCAGCTGATGGAGCGCTTCGACTTCGCCCGGCCGCGCCCGCCGGAGGCGACCGACGTGCGGGAGCTGCTCGAGATGCACGCCGCGACGTTCGACGACGCGGACGTACAGGACATCCAGCGCCTGATCGAGAACTTCGCGCGGTCCGGGCTGTGCGCGCGCCTCGCCGCTGCGCCGCGCGTCCGCCGCGAGCTGGCGTTCGCGTTCACGCTCCGGCCGCACGGGGCGTCGGGCGCGAGCCTGCTCGTCAACGGCGTGGTCGACGCATACGCGCTCGAACAGGGGGACGAATCTGCGCTCGTCGTGGATTACAAGAGTGACCCCGTGAAGGGAGTGGACCTCGAGGCGACATGCGACGAGAAATACGGAACCCAGCGACTGATCTACGCGCTCGCGGCGCTGCGCTCGGGCGCGCCCGCGGTGCAGGTGATCCACTGCTTCTTCGAGCGCGCGGACGAGCCTGTGAGCGTGAGCTTCGACGCGGCGGACATGCCCGAGCTCGAGGCGCAGCTGCTCGCGCTGGCGGGCGGCGTGATCGAGGGCCGCTTCGAGCCCACCGACAAGCCGCACCGCGAGCTCTGCGCAACCTGCCCGGGCCTCGAGGCGCTCTGCTCCTGGCCCAAGGAGCGCACGCTCGCGGCGCTGGATTCCGGCTAGGCAAGGCGCTTCCCAGGCCGTCCGGCTTCGAGCTTACGCTGGCTAGTTCGGATGGAAATGACTAGCCAGACAGCCGCGATCGGCGTTGCCGACTATGCCGCCCTGATCGGCCGCGCCGTGCGCGCCGTGGGCCCGGCCGTGGTCGAGGGCGAGGTCCAGAACCCCAAGGTCACCACACGCGGGATGCTGTTCTTCGACCTCACGGACGGCGACGCATGCCTGTCATGCAAGGTCTTCTCACGCCAAGTGCCCGGCCTCGGGCACACGCCCAAGCACGGCGATCTGGTCGAGGTCGCGGTCGACCGGCCGGACTTCTGGGCGCAGCGCGGGAGCCTCAGCCTGATCGTCTCCGACGTGCGGCTCACCGGCGAGGGCGAGCTGCTGCGGCGGCGCGAGGCGCTGCTGGGGAAGCTGCGCGAGGAGGGCCTGTGCGACCCGGAGCGCCGCAAGCGGCCGCCAGTCTTCCCGCGGGCGATCGGGGTGATCGCTGGCCGCGGCTCCGACGGCATGAGCGACGTGCTGCGCGCGCTCCAGGATCGCTTCCCGCCGGTGCACGTGATCACCTGCCCGGCAACGGTGCAGGGCAAGGCCGCGCCGCGCGACCTGATCGACGCTCTCGCGCATCTCCAGGATCACCCGCTCGTCGACGTCATCATCGTCGCCCGCGGCGGCGGGTCGGTGCAGGACCTAGTGGCCTTCGACGATGAGCGCTTGTGCCGCGCGATGTTCGCGTGCGAGAAGCCGATCGTCGCCGCCATCGGCCACACGGACAACGTTCCCGTCTGCAACCACGTCACGTGGGCTGCGTTCACGCCGTCGCGCTCGGCGGAGATGGTCGTGCCGTCCGCGGTCGAGCTGCGCCAGGCGATCGGAGGGGCCGACCGCGTCCTCGGCGCGCTGCCGGAGCGCCTTGCGCGCGGCTCCGAGGCGGTCGCCGCCGCCGAGACGAGGCTGGCCGTCGGCCGCGTCCTCGGGTCGAGCTCGGCACACGTGGCTGCGATCGACTCCACGCTCGACGCCCGCGCGCAGGCCTTCTTCGTCGAGCGCGAGAACGTCGTGGCGCTCGAGAGCCGGAGGCTCGCGGCGTGCGAGCAGGTTGTCGCGGATGCCGGCATGCGCGTCGCCGAGCTGGGGCGTCGGCTCGCGGTCGGGATGCGCCGCCAGCTCGCCGACCACGCGCGCGACTACGGCCACGCCTTCACGCGCCTGGTGCGCGAGATCCTCGCGGGAGCGAAGCGCCGCATCGGCGACTCCCGGCGCGATATCGAGCACCGCGCCGCGGTGGTGGCCGCGCGCGACTTTCGGCGGCGCGGCTGGATCGTCGCCACCGGCGAGGGCGACGACCCGGTGTCCGACCTCAGCGGGCTCGACACCGGCGCCCGCCTGCGACTCACCTTCAGCGACGGCCAGGCGGACGCGGTCGTCGACCGGATTCTTCGAGATGGAAAGGAAACGAAATGAGCGAACCCAAGAGCGTCACGTTCGAGAACGGCTACCGGCGGCTTCAGGAGATCTCCGAGCGAGTCAACTCCGACGAGGTCCCGGTGCACGAGATGTGCGACCTGTTTGCCGAGGGCAAGGGCCTCGCGACCGCCCTTACGGGCTACCTCGACGAGCAAAAGGCCCGCGTAGAGGCGATTGAGCGGGGCGACGAGATAAAGGCGTTCCGGGTGGTCGCGCCGTCCGGCGAGACGACCCAGTCTCCACAGGTCACCGCCCAGGACGAGATCCCCTTCTAATCGGCTCTCCAATCACCAATCTCCAATCTCCAATCTCAGCCAATCCGTCCGGTCCCCCTCTTACCTTGATCCCTGTACCGCAGCCCAACAACAGGGAGACCGGACAGCGCATGCCCCTTTGCTTCATAGAGCCCCAAGAGGCCATCCGCGTGGTGGCCGAGTCGGTCGGTCGTGAGGCCCGCCGCCAGCTTCTTGGCGAAGTCGTGCGCGCGTGGGTGGATGAGATTCCCGACGACGAGCTCGAGGTCCACTACGTCAAGGCCGTCAACGACCTCGACGACGAGGATCTCTCGATGCTGGCGGCCTGGCACGCGTCGCTCGACGTCGGCCAGCCCGTGGCCAACCGCGAGTTCCTGGTCGGCGCGTTCCGAAGCCTCGGCGAGCACCGCCGCGAGGCGCTGCGCATCGCGGCCGGTTTCCGCGGCGATGAGGCGTTCGAGGCCGGCGCCAGCGAGGAGCATGCCCTGGAGACCGTGCTGCCCTGGCTGTCCGAGGACCGCGCGATGGAGCTGGCCGCCGAGGCCCTCGAGCTCTATTGCTGGGACCGCCTCGGCTCGGATAACTAACCTGGCGGACGGCGCACGGCGGACGGCGGACGCGAGCCGTTAGGCTCGGCGTAGTGACGGCCTCGCTCCCCCCGGAGATCCAGGCGGTCTTCGACCGCTTCATCACCACGGAGTACACGACGATCGACGCCAAGGGGCAGCCGATCACCTGGCCGCTCACGCCCTATTACAACCCGGGCGATCCGTGCATCGACGTGACCACCGGGCTCGGCTATCCGAAGAAGGCCAACGACTCGCGGGCGAACACCAAGGTCGGGATGCTGTTCTCGGATCCGACGGGCAGCGGCATCGACGACCCGCCGATGGTGCTCGTGCAGGGTACGGTCGACGTCGACGATCGCGACCTCGACGCCAACCGCAAGCGCTACGAGAAGGAGACCCTCGAGAAGATCCCGGCGGCGAAGGAGATCAGCCCGCCGGACTTCATGAAGCGCTTCTTCACCTGGTACTACACGCGCATCTACATGCACGTCCGGCCGGAGCGGATCTATTTCTGGCCCGGCTGCGACGTGAGCCGCGAGCCGCAGCTCTGGGACGCGCACATGGAGGAGGTGCGCTCCGGGCACGACGAGGAGCAGGAGTCGACGCAGCACCGGCCCGAGGGTGGAGCAACCGCCTGGGACGAGCGCATCGAGGAGCTCGGCAGGGTGCACAAGTCGGCGGCGGTGTCGTTCGTCGCCCCCGACGGCTTCCCGTTCTCGGTGCGAGTGCCCGTGAGCGTCGACTCGAGCGCGCGTGTGATCCGGCTCGACGCCGAGCCGGTCGGGGTGCCGCTCGCCCCCGGCCTGGCCTGCCTCG
Source organism: Thermoleophilaceae bacterium (assembly GCA_036555755.1). Classification (GTDB taxonomy): domain Bacteria; phylum Actinomycetota; class Thermoleophilia; order Solirubrobacterales; family Thermoleophilaceae; genus JAICJR01. The sequence continues at coordinate 19,025 of DATBKS010000111.1, read as the reverse complement.
CGGCGCACGACCACGACGAGCGCTTCACCTATCAGCGCAACTTCCATGTGCGCGGCGACCTCGTGGAGCGCGACGGCGGCTGGGCGATCGAGCCGCACAAGCTGGTCGGCGGCTTCGAGCTGCCGCCCGGATCGCTCCTCCAGCGCATGAAGCTCAACTACGCGAAGACCAACCGCTTCCGCAAGGTCGCCAAACGCGAGCTGCAGAGCCGCGCAGAGCGCTCCAGTTAAGCGTTTTTCCGCAGAATGCGGGATCGTCTCTCGCGAGGGTCTTGACCTGGCCCAGCGCTGAACATATGTTGCACCCAGAGACGCGGACGACCCGCAAAGAGCGAGGCCAAGAGATGGAAGGCCCGCCGCGCAAGCCGCCCGGAGCTTCGGCGAAAGGTGGCGCGCTTCTCAAGCGGGAAGATCGCGTCTCTATTTTTTTGCGTGACTTCGGCGCGAGTGGAGCGCGTCGAAGGGCGCGCAATCCCGTCTAGGACTCGCCGCCGCCCAGCAGCGCCTCGATCTCGGCCGAGGCCTGAGCGGCGTCGCGGAAATGGACCGCGGTCATGCCCAGCTCGGTGGCCATCTCGCAGTTGGCCTCGATGTCGTCGACGAAGAGGCAGTCGCCCGCGGTCACACCGTCGCCGAGCCGCTCGACCGTCAGTGCGTAGATCCCGGGCTCTGGCTTGCGCATGCCGACGAACGCCGAGTCCACGACCACCTCGAAGATCTCGTCGATGTCCGGCAGCTTCGCGCGCCACAGTGGCTCCCATTCGCGCACGTTGTTGGTGAGGAGCGCCATCCGCAGGCCGCGCGCCCGCAGCGAGCGCATCAGCTCGATCATCTCCTCGTTCGGATGCAGGTGCTCGAAGTAGCGCTCGCCGAAGCCCTCGAGCTCGACGTCCCCACCGAGCGCCTCGCCGAGCAGCCGCAGGAACTCGGCCTCCGAGATCTCGCCCTTCTCGAGCTGGAAGAGCGGGTGCTCGCCGTCCGACTCCTGCGCGAGCCGTGCCATCGCGGCGCCGAGCTCCTCGAGGCTCACGCCCGAGTGCTCCTGGAACGCCATGAACGACCCGATGAGCGGAGTGGTGAGCACGCCACCGAAGTCGCAGATCACCGCGCTGATCAAGCGGCCTCCGGCGGCTCGTCGCGGATCGTCACCTCGTACGCGCCGGCGCCATGGCGCCCCTCCATCTGCCAGGAGAACACCGCTGCGTTCACCCGCAGCCCCTCGAGCGACAGCGTCGTACCGGCGGCGGCCGTGCCGGAAGCCCGGCGCGGGAAGTCCTCCCCGTCCATCCACAGCTCGAGCCCCGCGTTGCGCTGGCGCCCGTCGCCGTCGTACACCGTCGAGATGCGCGCATCCTGAACGCGGCGCGGCTCTCCTCCTGACAGGAGCCAGGCCGTAACGTCCTCTTGGCCATGGCCGATCGCGCCGCGCGGCCGCCGGGCCAGCGCGAGCACCGCGTTCTCCTCGTCGAACAGCGCGGTGATCCCGCGCAGCGCGTCGAGCTCCTCCCAGCGCGGTGCCTCGACCGTCTCAGTGGCGGTGCCGAGGCAGGTGATTTGGTTGCTGCCAACCGTCCCGGCCACCCGACACAGGCGCGCGTTCGCCCCGCCCAGGTCGAGCGGTTCGCACAGCGGCGAGAAGGTCAGCTCGAAGCGATTGCCGAGGCTGGTCTTCCAGCCCTCGCCATCGCGCGCGACCTCGGGCCCGTCGGGCAGTGCCTGGGGCCTGCCGTGCTCGAACAGCAGTGTGACCCCGGAGCGCGCGCTGCCATGCAGCCCGCGGTCCGGGTCGAAGAACGCCAGCGCAACAGCGGGGTCGGTCACCGCTCGAGCCGCGGCGCGGGCGCGTCGTATTCGGTGGCGGTGCCGTCGACGTCGTAGTCCGACGGTGAGGACGAAGGCCGGCGGCTGGCTCGGAACTCGATCCTCTTGCCGAGGCGGCGGATCAGGTAGCGCCGGACGATCGCGCGCGTGGGGGGTATGAGCAGCAGCGCGCCGATGATGTCGGTGATGAAGCCCGGCGTGATGAGAAATGCGCCGCCGAAGATCACGAGCACCCCGTCGATCACCTCGCGGTGCGGAACATCGCCACGCTGAACGGTCTCGATGAAGCGGGCCCAGACCCGCCTCCCCTGCGACTTCAGGAGCCACGAGCCGATCAGGGAGTCGACGACGAGGAGCAAGATCGTCCACCAGGGGCCGATCGCCTCGCCGACCTGGATGATCACGTAGATCTCCGCGATCGGAATCGCGATGAAGATGAGTACCAGCAGCAGGATTGGCACCGAGGGCAGGCTACTAACATGCACCCCATGCCGACCGTGGAAGACGTCGAAGACGCCCTGACCAACGTGATCGATCCCGAGCTCGGGCTCGACTTCGTCGAGCTTGGCCTCGTCTACGAGATCGAGGTCGAGGGAGGCGACGTCTACATCACCTTCACGCTCACCTCGCCCGGCTGCCCGATTGGCCCGCAGGTGACCGAGCAGATGAAGGAGTTCGTGAGCGAGCTGCCCGACGTCGAGCGGGTGCTCCCCAAGATGGTGTTCACGCCGCCGTGGACGCCGGACCTCATGAGCGAAGAAGCCAAGTTCGCGCTTGGCTTCTAGCTAGCCCCACGCTGAGCTGAGGCCTTCAAAACCGGCCCTCCGAGCCGATCCCCCAGGTAGGGGAAATGCGGCTGGGAATTCCGGATAAGGACGAGCGCGACGTCGCGCTCAAGCTCGCGGGTGCGCTGTGGCTCACCGGCGCGATCACCACATCCACGGGCATGCTCATCCCCGCCGCCCCCACGGGCCACTGGCAGCTGCTGCTCGTCCTCGCCGCCTGCCAGCTCGCGTGGGGCGTCGCCTGCTTCCTCATCCCTTTCAACACGGCCAACGCGCTCACTTTCCACATTCCGGCGCTGCTCGCCCTGCCGATGATCGCGGTGATGGTGGCGGCCTCGGGCGGCCCCGACTCGGTGGCCACCTACGACCTCTTCTTCATCGTCTCCTACTGCGCGTACTTCTTCCCGGCGCGCGAGGCGATCGTCTACGCGGCACTGTGCGGCGCCGTCCACGCTCTGCCGCTCCTCTACGACCCGCACGCTGTCAGCAAGGGGATGCTCGTGCAGCTCTACATCGCCGCGCCGAGCTACCTGGTCCTCGCCTACGTGATGGGACGCGCCCGCTCGCGCCTCGTCCAGCTGCGCTACGCCGCCGACGAGCTCTCGCGCGTCGATCCGCTCACCGATCTTCCCAACCGCCGCGCCTTCACCGAGCGCATGGACAGCCACATCGGCGGCGAGCGCCTGAGCGACGTCACCGGCCTGATGCTCGTCGACCTCGACGACTTCAAGGAGGCCAACACGATCTGGGGCCACCCTGGCGGCGACCGCGTGCTGTGCGAGGCGGCGCTCGCACTCCGCTCCGCCGCACGCGCCGACGACATGGTGGCCCGCCTCGGCGGCGACGAGTTCGCCGTCGTCGCTCACGGGCTCGACATCGAAGGGATGCGCGCGCTCGCCGGCCGCGCGCTCGAGGCCATCCGCTCGGCCGGCACGGACCTGGCCGAGGAGCTGCCCGGGCTGCGCCTCACCGCGAGCATCGGCTGGGCGCTCTACCCCGATACCGCGTCCACGGCAGAGGAGCTCATCGCCGCCGCGGACCTCAGCCTGCGCGGGGTCAAGGGCAGCGGCAAGGACAGCGTTCTCTCGCCGTCCGACTGGCTGCCAGACGCCACCGGCGCCTGAGCTGTCGTCGCTTCCCGCGCAAGCGACCATAATCGGTATATGCGCGCCATCCGGGTCGCGTTGTACGTCGCACTGGTAACCCTCGGCATCGCCTTGAGCGGGCCGGTTGGGCCGGCGACGTCCGCGGGCGCGGCCACTCCCACGTCCGGGCCATTCGCGTATTCGATTGAGCTGCACGCGGACATCGATCCAGCCACCCAGCGCTGGATCCACAAGGCGCTCGGCGAGGCGAAGGACAAGCACGCCACCGTGGCGATCATCCGCATGGACACGCCGGGCGGGCTCGACAGCTCGATGCGGGACATCATCAAGGACATCCTCGCCGCGCCGATGCCGGTGATCACGTACGTGTATCCGAACGGCTCGCGCGCGGCGTCTGCCGGCATGTACATCACACAGGCCTCGGACGTCGCCGCGATGGCGCCGCAGACGAACATCGGCTCGGCCACGCCGATCGACTCCTCCGGCAACGACATCAAGGGCGCGCTCGGCCGCAAGGTGATCAACGACTCGGTGGCCTACGTGCGTGCGCTGACGAGCTCGCACGGGCGCAACGCGAACGTGGCCGCGCAGATGGTCACGAAGGCCACCAACCTCACGGCGCAGCAGGCGCTGAAGGTGCACTTCATCGACAAGATCGCCGGCAACGAGCAGGACCTTCTGCGCCAGCTCGACGGCTTCCAGGTGAAGGGCCCGAAGGCGCAGACGCTGCACACCGCCGGCATCCCCGTGGTGACGCGCGACATGCCGTTCCAGTACGACCTGCTCGAGCTGCTCGTCAACCCGACGATCGCCTACCTGTTGCTCACCGCCGGGTTCGCCGGGATCGTGTTCGAGTTCTTCAGCCCCGGCATGGTCGCGCCCGGCGTGCTCGGTGCGATCGCGCTCCTGCTCGGCTTCTACGGCACGGCCCAGCTGCCCGTTAACGCGGTGGGCGTGCTGCTGTTCATCGTGGCGATCGTGCTCTTCGTGCTCGAGTTCAAGATCGGAGGTCACGCCGTCTTCGCGGTGGGTGGCATAGCCGCCTTGATAGCGAGCGGGCTGTTGCTCTTCAACACGGGCAACGGCGTCTTCTCGATCGACGTCCCGGTGGTGATCTTCACCGCCGTCGTGATCGGCGGGCTCACTCTCTTCGCCGTGTCGAAGGCCGTGGCCGCGAGGCACGGCCCGGTGTCCACCGGCTGGGAGGAGATGGTCGGCACCGAGGGCATCGTGCGCGTGCCGCTCGAGCCGGTCGGACAGATCTTCGTTCAGGGCGCGCTCTGGCGCGCGAAGCTCAGCGATCCGGAGGCGGCGCCCCCGCCGGTGGGCGATAGAGTCCGCGTCGACTCGGTGGACGGCCTCACGCTCGGCGTGACGCCGCTTGGAGCGCCCACAGACAGGGAGGAGAGCCCGGCATGGCAGTAGCGCTCGCGGTTATCGCGATTGTCGTCTTCTTCGTGGTCATCCTGCTGGCCGCGGCAATCCGCGTGCTGCGCGAATACGAACGCGGCGTGATCTTCCGGCTCGGCCGGCTGATCGCCCAGAAGGGTCCCGGGCTGATCCTGCTGATCCCGATCATCGATCGCATGGTGCGCGTTGACCTGCGCACGGTCACGCTCAACATCCCGCCGCAGGAGGTCATCACGCGCGACAACGTGACCGCCCGCGTCAACGCCGTCGCCTACTTCCGCGTGATCGATCCGAACAAGGCGATCGTGGAGGTGGAGAACTTCCTGGTGGCCACGTCGCAGATCGCACAGACCACGCTGCGCTCGGTGCTCGGCACCGCGGAGTTCGACACGCTGCTCTCCGAGCGCGACCGCCTCAACGTCGACCTCCAGAAGATCATCGACGACCAGACCGAGCCCTGGGGCGTGAAGGTCACGACCGTCGAGATCAAGGACGTCGAGATCCCGCAGGGCATGCAGCGCGCGATCGCGCGGCAGGCCGAGGCAGAGCGCGAGCGGCGGGCGAAGATCATCAGCTCGGAGGGCGAGTACCAGGCCGCTCAGCGGCTGTTCGACGCCGCCGAGATCATCAGCCAGAATCCCGCGACGATCCAGCTGCGCTACCTCCAGACGCTGCTCGAGCTCGGCTCGGGGTCGTCGTCGACGATCGTGTTCCCGCTGCCGATCGACCTCGTCGGGCCGCTGACCAACCTGCTGCGGCACGGTGGTGGCGATGATGGCGGCGGCGGTGGCGGCGGAGACGGCGGGCCACGGCCTCCGCGTCCGCGCAACCCACGCGTGCACCCGGGCCTCGAGCCCACCGAAGAGCCCGAGCCCCCGCCGGTCACGCCCGGACTCGGACCCGGCGACGACGTGGACCCTCCGCCCGAGCGCCCTGAGTCTTAAGACCCTCCTAGGCTGCGCCGGGGTGCTCGCCGCGGCGGCGTTCATCGTGTACGCCGTCCAGTTCTCGGACTTCGGCAAGGGCGGCACCAGCACGGTCACGATCGAGGGCGCGCCGCCGGCGCGCGGCTCGCCGATCGCGGTGCGCCTGGCCAACGATGTCGGTCGTGCGAGCCTGGGCAAGCGCTTCCGGGCGGTGGGCATGGCCACGGTCGCGCCCTTCGGCTGGGACCACGTGTACGTCTTCAGAGACACCACCGGCACCGACATGCAGAAGCGCCTCGGCTTCGACTGGCCGGGCGCGCCGCCCGCCGTGCCGCGCAGCGGGGAGCACGAGAGCCTGATCGCGTTCGTGGACGGCAAGCACGTGGCGCAGTCCGCCTTCTTCTCGGACGCGATCGGACGCCTCGACTGCCTCGCCGCGACGGACGGCTATCAGCGCGGCACGCGCTTCGTGGTCCGCTTCACGCCCAAGGGCCGCGAGCCCTATCTCACGACTGCACAACCCGATGACGCAGAGGCGGTATGTCTGCGGGCCGTGGGGATTAACCCCTAAAGGTCATCGCCGAACTGCCGATCGAATAGATCGAATGCCGAATCCCCGGCCGTGCCGGGGAGCGGGGGACCCAAGTTGTCCTGGGGCTAGTTCCACGGTGATCCGTGGGAGGCGCCAAGCCCTTCGCGCCAGCCCGTCAGCTAACTCCGCAGGCCTAAGAAGGAGATTCGATCTTGCGTCGCACAACGCTTTGCGCCGCGCTTGCGTGCGCTGCAGCCCTCGCCGCCACGGCGAGCCCTGCGCTTGCAGCCGACAACGGCGGCACCCCCACGACCGGCGGCGATACGCCCGGGCAGTTCGATCCGGGCCAGTTCACCGGCGGCACACCCAACTCGCCCGACCTGCTGGACACGCCGGACGACACCGCGCCCGCGCCGCAGACCGCCCACACTGCGGTGCTGTCGCATGGCGTGGCCATCGCGCCGGCGGACGCGCCGCTGGCGGTGCGCGCCGCGATTGCCGCGGCCAACCACCTGCGCCACAAGCCCTACGTCTGGGGCGGCGGCCACGCGTCGTTCAGGGCGCGCGGCTACGACTGCTCCGGCTCGGTGTCGTACGTCCTTCATGCCGCGAGCCTGCTGAGCTTCCCCGAGGTGTCGGGCGCGCTTGCGCACTGGGGCCTCCAGGGCGAAGGCAAGTGGATCACCGTCTACGCCAACAAGGGCCACGCGTTCATGGTGATCGCCGGCCTGCGCTTCGACACCAGCGGTCGGGGCGAGAGCGGCCCGCGCTGGCGCTCCGAGTCGCGCTGGTTCCGCGGCTTCCACCGCCGCCACGCGGCAGGGCTCTAGCGGGAAGGAATCAGGCCGCCGCGCGGGCTGTGGCGGCGACGGGTCGCCAGAGCGCGCCGTCGCCGAGCGGCTCGCGCTCGGCTGCGCCGCTTGCCACCAGCTCCAGCAGGGCTTCGGTGGCGGCGGCGTCGTCCGGCTCGTCGTTGCGGATCGCCAGCGCGAGCGAGACCTCGCGCGTCGTGATCCCGTAGGGGAATTCGGCGAGCAGCTCGCCCACGGTCTCCGCCTCGGGGCGGCTCGTGAGCGTCGGGTCGAGGTTGGCCACGCAGAGGTCGTAGCCGGCGATCGGCTGGTAGCCGCCCGCCACGAGGCGCTGGCCGTCCTTTTCGAAAATCAGGGTGGGGGCGGTGTAGCGCTCGACGCCGTCGCGGATCGCGGTCTTGCCCTGCATCGAGGCGGGCGAGCCGGCGGCCTGGCGGGCCTCCTCGCGGTCGCGCTGGTAGGCCTCCTCGACCTCCGGAGAGTCGATCCGGGACATGATCGCGTTCACGTCGAGCTCCGGCGCGCGCGACAGCGCCTGCGCGATCTGCTCGTCCTCGTCCATCAGGAGCGTCGAGGTGAACCAGCCGAAGCGCAGCGAGCGCAGCGCGACGTAGCCGGCTTCGACTCCGTCAAGCCGTGCGGACACAACGGCGCGACAGGCGCGGCCGGTCCCTGGCACACGCGTGCGCGGGGAGCTACCGAACGGCATGCCGAAGCGCCCGAAGCGCAGCCCGACCGCTGCCTGGCGCTCAGGGGTGTAGCCGCGCGCCTCGTACTCCGCGCCCGACTCCGTGAGCCCGATCATCACGATCCGCCAGTCGAGCTGGTCGCCGTAGCGCCAGCGCAGCGTCGTGATCGACGGTTCGATCGAGTAGGCCCACGGACACCCCGGGTCCGTGATGTGAGTTACCTGAACGCTCCCCACTTACTGGAGGTTAGCGAGAGTCTCGAGTATCGGGTCTCGAGACTCGAGACTGGAGACTCGATTACTCGCGACTACTGGGCTACGACCCGGAACGAACCGCGCATGAACGGGTGGATCCGGCAGAAGTACGTGTAGGTGCCCACCGGCAGGTTGGTGGGGGTCTGCCACGTCTGCTTGTTGTTGAACGCGGTCAGTGGCGAGGGGCCGAAGCCGAGCTGGCCCGAGTCGAAGCCACCGGCGCCGTTGGCGATCGGATAGCTCACGCCGTTCGACAGGTTGCACGGCGCCTGGCAGGCGGTGATCGAGTGCGAGATCTGGAGGTTGAACGGCGTCGTCGGAGTGCCGTCGCCGTTGACGAATGTGAGCGACTGGCCCTGCCGGATAGCGGCCGGGTCCTTCTTCGATCCCTTGCCGCTGAGGTCGCCCTGCTGGTACTTGAAGTCCTCGATCTTCACGGTGTTGTTCGCCACCGGCACGGCCGGCAGCGAGAGCGGGTTGGCCAGCCCCGGCGCGATGCCGCCGTGGACGTTGTTCTCCTTCAGGTGGCCGTGCGTGAGGTGGCCCTTGAGGTTGACCTTGCCCGTGAACGGGTCGACGCCGCGGGTCGAGTTCTGCGCCACGTAGACCACCATGATCCCCATCGACTCGTACCACGAGCCGAGCTTGCTGTCGTAGGTGGTGTTCGTGCTGAGCACGTCGCCCTTCTTGAGATGCACGCGCCAGTTCTTCGAGGTCGCCGTCATGGCCACGTCCCATGACGTGGGCTTTCTGCCCCCGAAGTAGTGGGCGTGTGAGCGGAACAATCGAACCGAGCCCGGTACGTCACCCGGCACCGGCCCATTCGTGCTCGGCGTGACCCCGGGACGCTGGGCCATCAGGTCGTCATAGAGGCCGCCGGGGTGGATGTGCCCCGCGGTGGCCACCAGCGTCGCGTCGTAGGGGAGCGTCCACTGGTTGAGCGGCTTGCCGTTGCCGTAGGGGTTCGTGGCCTGGTCGGGGAACGTGTACTTGCCGTTCGTGCCGCTGCCGCGCAGCACGTCGAAGACGGGATAAGCGTTGCCGTTTTCCACGTCCATCCACACCGGCTTGACGGGCTTCATTCGCCGGCCGAGCTTCGAGTGCAGCGGCACGAAGTCGACGTCGTAGGTGAGGTAGACCGTGTACGGCTTGTTCGTGAGGTCGTGGATCATGTAGTTGATGACCCAGCGGTCGGTGGCCTTCACCGGGTAGCCGTAAGGAGCGGGAATCGTGAAGATCGTCTTCTCCTCGCCGGAAGCGAAGAAGCGCTCGGGGAAGTTGGGGGTGGTTGCGTCCGATGCGCCCAGGTTCAGCCACACGCCGTGGTGGAGGTGCAACTTGTAGGTCGGCGGGATAACGCCCTTCGTGGTCTTGAGGTTGGGCGCGATCCTCGTCACGTATCCGTCCTCGCTCGGCTGCTCGGCCGGCGTGGTCTGGCCCGCGAGGATCAGGTTCGAGCCGGGCCGGATGTGCAGCGGGCCGAAGCGGAAGTGCAGGTGCTGCACGCCCTTGACGGTGTGCTTCTTCTTCGCGGCCATCGCGGGCTGCGCAAGAAGTGCCAGGGCCGCGAGGGCCAGGAGGATGGGGTAGACGCGCTTCACAGCTCCCTAGGCCGGCCGTCCTGGCCGACCGACCAAGAATAACCCGAAACAGAGACAAACGGAGCGGTGTTTCAGCCGCCGCTCGGCGCGCCCGTGCGGCCGTCACCCGCCGGCGCCTTGCGCCCCGGCTTGGCGCGTCGGCGCGCCTCCTCGAGCAGGGCGACCAGCGAGTCCTCGAGGAAGAGCGCGAGGTCGTCGAGATCCGACATCGCGTCGTAGTCGCCGAGCAGGCCGAAGTCGAGGCGGCCGTTGTAACTCATGATCGCGATCGCGAGCGCGTGGTCCTCCGGCAGGAAAGCGATCGGAATCAGCTCCTCCAGCTCGCGCCCGAGTAGATAGAGCGGGAACTGCGGGCCCGGCACGTTGGTCACGATCACGTTGAAGAGCCGGGTGGAGAAGTTGAGCCGTGAGGCCTGGGCGAGCAGGGTGGGCGGCGCGAAGTTCTCGAGGTTCGAGATCACCTCGGCGCCGAGGGCCTGCTTCGACTCCTTCACGCCGGCCATCGCCTCGCGAACCCGTTCAAGGCAGCTCAGCGGGTCCTCGCAGTAGACGGGCAGCGGGCCGCGCATCACCACAATGCGGTTGCCGAGCTGGTGGCGCTCGTCCTGGGCGCGAATCGACACCGGCACGAGCGCGCGCAGCTCGAGTCCCTCGGTCGTCACGCCTCGCAGCCGGAGCCAGCGCCGCATCGCGCCGGTGACCACGGCGAGCACGACGTCGTTCACCGTGCCGCCGAGGACGTTCTTGATCTCCTTGTACTCGTCGAGGCTGCCCTGCACCCAGCGCACCCGGCGGTGGGGGCCGATCGGCACGTTCAGAGGCGTGGCGGGCGCCGGATTGAGACCAGCCCAGACGATCTCGCCGACGCCCTCCGCCGCCTCCCTCGCCTCGCGCACTGCGCTCGCGGGGTCACGCAGTGCACCGAGGGCACGTCCTGCAACGTGGAACGGGAACTTGGCCACGCCCTTCGCGCCCGCCGCCACGAGCTCGGCCTGGGAGGGCTCGGGCTCCGGAGTCCACGGGGGATCCTCGGGCTCGAGCTCCGCGGGGACTGGGCCGATGTCGAACAGCACGGTGGCGAGGTCCACGCCGGACACCCCGTCCACCATCGCGTGGTGGGTCTTCGTGATCAGGGCGAAGCGGTTGTCGCTCAGCCCCTGCACGAGCCAGATCTCCCAGAGCGGCTTCGAGCGGTCGAGCCGCTGGGAGAAGATCCGCCCCGCGAGCAGTCGCAGCTCGTCCATCGAGCCCGGCGACGGCAGCGCCGTGTGGCGCACGTGGTACTCGATGTTGAGGCGCGGATCGTCGACCCACAGCGGCCGTCCCATCTCGAGCCTCGGGAATGCGAGCTTCTGCCTGTAGCGCGGCACGAGGTGCAGCCTCGACTCCACGTGGGCGATCAGCTCGTCGTGCGCCGGAGGCGGACCCTCGAAGAGCAAGACCGCCCCGACGTGCATGTGCGATGAGCGGCCTTCTTGCGCCAAGAACGACGCATCGACCGCGCTCAGGCGGTCCATATGCTTGGTGGCCACGAAGTTGAGCCTATCCGGCGTGGAATCAGGGCTCAAGGCGGGGAGACGCGTGGCCGACTACCGGTATGTGAGCTCGCCGATCGGTGGGATTTCCAGCCTTCTCAGCACCTGGGCCGCACGCGGCACGTCGCGGCGTGCCCAGCGCGGCCGCGAGCTGGTTCTGATGGAGGCGAGCTCCGCGCTCGTGGCGTACGGCCGCACGCGCGAGGCCGTCGAGGAGATCGCGGTCCACGCCGTCATCGCGATGGTGCCGCGCATCTCGAGCGCCCGCGCGACGATCTTCCGCGGTGACGCGACCACACAGACCGTCTTCGCCGCTGCCGGGCACCTCGCCGAGGACATCATCGGCCACGTGGTCGAGCTGCGCCCCGAGACAAGCGCACGCCTCCTGCGGGGCGAGCCGATCACCTCCGTCGATGTGCCCGCCGAGGAGCGCGCCGCCAGCAGCACCGTCGCCAAGCTGGGCGACCTCTACAGCGCCCCGCTGCTCGTGCATGGCAAGCTCACCGGGGCCCTGATGGTCACCGCCGACGGCCGCCTGCCGCACGCGTTCGAGGAAAGCTTCCGCACGCTCGCGAGTCACGTGACCATGGCGCTCGAGAGCGTCGGCCTCACCGAGGATCTGCGGCGCAGCGAGGAGCGCTTCAAGGCGCTTGTCCAGAACGCCTCCGACGTCATCACCGTGGTCGACCTTCAGGGGGTTGTGCGCTACCAGACACCGTCGAGCGAGCGGGTCCTCGGGTACACGCCCGCCGAGATCGAGGGCAAGGGCCTCATCGACATCATGCATCCCGAGGACGCGGAGGCGTCGATCGCCTTCTTCCTCGAGGCGATCAAGAGCGGCGAGGTGACCGCGCCGGTGCGCTGGCGCGTGCGTCACAAGAACGGCTCCTGGCGTTACGTCGAGACGATCTACAACAACCTCGCGGACGACCCTGACGTCGGCGGCGTGCTGCTCACCACGCGCGACGTGACCGACCAGAAGGAGCTCGAGGACCAGCTCGCCCACCGCGCCTTCCACGACGAGCTCACCGGCCTGCCCAACCGCTCGCTGTTCACCGACCGCGTGGAGCACGCGCTCGCCCGCCGCGTGCGCGAGCCCGGCCGCATCGCCGTCCTCTTCCTCGACGTGGACGACTTCAAGACCGTCAACGACAGCCTCGGCCACGCCGCCGGCGACAGCCTGCTCATGGCGATCGCCCAGCGCATCGACGACTGCCTGCGCGGCGGCGACACCGCCGCGCGCCTGGGCGGCGACGAATTCGCGATCCTGCTCGAGGACGTCGAGGATGCAGCCGAGGCCGCCGGCGTCGCGGACCGCGTGCTCGAGACGCTCCGCCCCGCCTTCGACATCGACGGCAAGCGCACGTTCGTCTACGCCAGCATCGGTATCGCCACCAGCACCGGTACGCCGGGCGAGCGTGCCGAGGAGCTGCTCCGGAACGCCGACGTCGCGATGTACATCGCCAAGCGGCGCGGCAAGGGCAGCCACGAGTTCTTCGAGCCGGACATGCACCTGGCCGCGATGAAGCGCCTCGAGCTGAAGGCCGAGCTCGAGCTGGCACTCGAGCGCAACGAGTTCGTGATCCACTACCAGCCGTCCGTGGACCTGGCCACCGGCCAGATCACCGCGGTGGAGGCGCTGGTGCGCTGGAGCCACCACGAGCGCGGGCTTGTGCCGCCACTCGACTTCATCCCGCTCGCCGAGGAGACCGGCCTGATCGTGCCGATCGGCGGCTGGGTGCTGCGTGAGGCCTGCCGCCAGGCGCGCGAGTGGCAGCTCGCCTACCCGAGCGAGCAGCCGCTGTCCGTCGGCGTGAACCTGTCGGGCCGCCAGCTCCAGGACACGAGCGTTGTGGAGGAGGTGAGCGGGGCGCTCGAGGCGAGCGGCCTGCCGCCCGCCAACCTGATCCTCGAGATCACCGAGACCGTGCTGCTCCAGGACGCCGAGGCAGCGGGCAGGACACTCAGCGAGCTCAAGAAGCTCGGCGTGCAGCTCGCGATCGACGACTTTGGCACCGGCTACTCGTCGCTCGGGTACCTCGACCGCTTCCCGGTGGACATCGTGAAGATCGCCAAGCCGTTCATCGACAACGTCGCGAACGGCCCCGACGAGTCCGCCGTGGCAGCCGCGATGATCACCCTCGGTGGGACACTCGGGCTCAAGACGGTGGCCGAGGGGATCGAGGACGCCGACCAGCTCGCCGAGCTGCGAGCGCTCGCGTGCGACCAGGGCCAGGGCTTCTACCTCGCCCGCCCGGTCGCGGCCGAAGGCGTCGACGCCCTGCTGGCCGCCGGCGAGCTCCCCACCACCGCCTAGGCACAATCCACGGGTGCGCCAAGCCCTGGTCGTTGCCCTCCTTGCTGCTGTTTGCGTAAGCGCGACGCCGGCGCAGGCCAAGCCCAACCGCTTCGACGGAGCAGCCGCCATGCACTGGGTGCGCCTGCAGCTCAGCTACGGGCCACGGCCCGCGGGGTCGCCCGCATTGCGGAGGTTGTCGGAACGCCTCAAGCACGCACTCCCGCACGGCCATTTCCAGTCCGTCCCCGGCGGGCTGCGCAACATCATCGCCCGCGTGCCGGGCAAGGATCCGGACGATGTCGTGGTGGTCGGGGCCCACTACGACACGAAGGACATTCCGGGCTTCCTGGGCGCGAACGACGGGGCTGCCGGCACGGCGGCCGTTGTGGAGCTTGCCCGTCACCTCAAGCCGCGCCAGATCGATCCCACGGTTGTCTTCGCACTCTTCGACGGCGAGGAGAGCCCGGGCGATACGCCGGACTCGGAGTTCGAGGCCAAGGGGCTGCGCGGCAGCAAGATTGCGTCGCGCTCGTTCGAGGGCAAGGCCAGGGAGATGATCCTGCTCGACTTCATCGGCAACAAGGATCTGCGGATACCGCGTGAGCAGAGCTCGGATGTGGGCCTCTGGGCCAGGCTCCGGCGAGCGGCCAAGCGGGCGGGCGCCGCCAGCGCATTCCCGCCGAGGATCGGCCCCGAGATCCTCGATGACCACACCCCGTTCGAGGACGTCGGCGTGCCCTCGATCGACCTCATCGACTTCGACTACCCCTGCTACCACAGCCTCTGCGACGACCTGTCGCAGATCTCACAAGCCAGCATTGACGTGGTAGGGGAAACGCTCTTAGTTCTTCTCCCTAGACTCTGAGCCCGCATGGCGAACGTCCCCGAGAAGATCTATCTCGCGGCGCCCCGTGGCTACTGCGCTGGCGTCGATCGCGCGGTGCAGACCGTGGAGCACGCACTCGACCTCTACGGCGCGCCCGTATACGTGCGCAAGGAGATCGTCCACAACAAGCACGTGGTGGAGGAGCTCGCCGAGCGCGGCGCGATCTTCGTCGACCAGGAGACCGAGGTGCCCGAGGGCGAGACCGTGGTGTTCTCCGCCCACGGGGTTGCGCCGAGCGTGCATGCCAACGCCGAGAAGCGCCAGCTGCGCACCATCGATGCCACCTGCCCGCTCGTGACCAAGGTTCACGTCGAGGCCCGCAAGTTCGCCGAGCAGGGCTACACGATCGTGCTGATCGGCCACGACGGGCACGAGGAGGTCGAGGGCACGATGGGCGAGGCGCCCGACCGGATCGTCCTGATCGAGAGCGAGGACGACGTCGAGCGGCTCGAGGTCGAGGACCCCGACCGCATCGCCTACATCTCCCAGACCACGCTCTCGGTGGACGAGACGCAGGACATCATCGAGAGGCTGAAGGAGAAGTTCCCCAACATCATCGGGCCGCGCACCGACGACATCTGTTACGCCACCACGAACCGCCAGCTCGCGGTCAAGCAGATGGCCGGCCAGTGCGACCTCGTGCTGGTGATCGGCTCGCGCAACTCATCGAACTCCAACCGCCTCGTCGAGGTCGCCCGTTACCACGGGGCCGAGTCCTACCTGATCGACAACGAGACGCAGGTCGAGGAGCAGTGGCTCGAGGGCAAGCGCGTGGTGGGCATCACCTCGGGCGCGAGTGCGCCGGAGAACCTGGTGCAGCGGCTGGTCGACTTCTTCAAGGCGCGCGGCGTCACGGACATCTCCGAGTTCCACGTGGTCCAGGAGGACGTCCGCTTCATGCTGCCCAAGCACATCCGCACGGCCCTCGCCGGGCAGACCTCCTAGCCCTCCGGCGCAAGAGGCGTGAACTGGAAGCCGTGCAGGCGCAGGCCTGGATCGGCCGCTTCCACCGCTCCATCCGGCGCCTCGTAGAGCCCCGGCTCGACCGCGCCCGACAGCACCGCCCACGCCTCGCCGGCCCTGAAGCTCTTCACCTGAGCGCCGGCGCCCGCGTCCGCCGCTTCGACGTAGTCCTCGCCGTCCGACCAGTCGCGCACGAGCTCCACCCGCTCGCGGTCCGCGGGTAGCGAGATGTCGGCGGTCTGGGGCTCCATCTGCGCGCCCGGCTCGTCCTCCGGCCGCAGCGGCCCAAGCGGCTCCGGAAGCGGCAGCTCCGGGTCGATCTCCCGCAGGAGCTCCTGGATCGCGAGCTCCGTCTCCAGGTACTCGCCCTCGCCGTAGTGGACGAACCGCAGCCAGCCCTGGCGGTCGAAGAGGTAGCGGGCCGGCCAGCCCTTGTTGCCGTAGGTCTGCCAGACCTCGTACCGCGGGTCGAGCGCAACCGCGTACTCGATGCCGAGGCGCTCCACCGCCCGCTCAACCGGCTCGCGCTCGCGGCCGAAGGAATAGCCCGGCGTGTGCACCCCGATCACGCGCAACCCGAGCTCCGAGTAGCGCTCGTGCCAGGCCCTGAGGTAGGGCGAGGTGCGTAGCGAGTTGATGCGCGCGAAGTCCCAGAACTCGACGAGGATGGCGTGGCGGCCGAGCTCGGTCTGCATTCGGAGGAAGGCGACGTTCAGCCATTCGAGCCCTCCGGGGAACTCAGGTGCGGCGATTTCGGCGTCTACAGGGGTCCTCACACGCTTGCACCATATTTGGGGAAATCCGCAACTTGCTCTGCTCAGCGTGTTTATAGTGCGGACTGCCTCCCGGGCCGGGAGGCCGATTCGCACCCCAGATCAGGCCCCAGGAGAAATGATGCGCAGACTCTTTGTTGTGCTGGCTGCAGGCGTACTCGTGTGCGCGGTTGCGGCTACTGCGGCTTACGCCCTCACCAACAACACCGTCAAGTACGGAGTGACGCTCAAGAGCAAGGGCAAGCCGAAGAAGGGCAAGGCGGTACCGACCTCGTACCGCGGCGTCCTCGACGTCGCCACCGACAACGGCACGCAGCCGAACGTCGCGCCGACGACCAAGATCTACTTCGCCAAGCAGCTCGTGCAGAACGCGAAGTACTTCCCGAAGTGCGACCCGAAGAAGCTCGATGGCCAGACCACCGTGCCGGCCTCGTGCAAGAAGGCCGTCGTCGGTAAGGGCACGGCCACGGCATCGGGTGGCGCTCCGGGTGGAGCGATCAACCCGGCGACCACCGAGTCGCTTACGGTGACCGCGTACAACGGTCTCAAGGGCAAGCAGCTCCTGCTTGCGGTCAACGGCTCGAGCCCGCTGGTGATCTCGAACCGCGTGATCGTCGGCACGCTCGGCAAGGGCAGTGGCCCCTACGGCTACACCATCACCTTCGCCGTGCCGGCTGACCTCCAGTTCCAGCTGGGTCTCCAGGTGGCGCTGACGCACTTCGACGTGACCACGTCTGCGAAGACGATCACGGCGAAGATCAAGGGCAAGAAGAAGAAGGTCTCGTACCTGAGCCTCGCCTCCTGCCCGAAGAGCCACAAGCTGCCGGTCAAGACCGTGGTCAACTTTGACCAGGACGGCGCGCCGGGCGGCCCGGGCACCCCGGGTGGCCAGGTGGGCACGTTCACCGGCTCATTCAAGTGCTAGCGCATCAGCTCTGACTGAGCAGTGACGGAACGGGGCGGCCTACGGGCCGCCCCGTCTCGTTCTAAGGGGCGAGCGCGATCAGCAGGTGCGGCGAGACGTAGACCTCGATCAGCGCCGTCACCACAAGCACGGGGGCGGAGATCGCGAAGGTCACGAACGTGGCCGCGAGCAGCTTGTGCCACTCACCGCGGCGGCTTGCGATGAGCCATGCGGCCAGCGGCAGGAAGAGCGCGACGAGCTCGGGGAGAGCGTGGGGGAGCAGCGCCACGAGCAGGAGGAAGCGCGACATGTGCATCTCGGCCGCCACGGTCGAGACGCCGCCGCCGAGCACATACGCCTGCGTAACGAGCGAGAAGGTGGTGGCGCAGACCACGAAGCCGATCGCAAGCGGACCGGCCTTTTCGTGGATCAGCCGTGAGAGACCCGTGCGCTGAGCGGCCGACTGGGGCAGCGAGCTGCCGGCGATGAAGCCCGCCACGCACGCCATCACGTGAAGGGCCAGGACCAGGGAGTTGTGGTACAGCACCCGCACCGCGTCGCCGAGGTGGGCGCGGTAGTGGACGCCGGGCAGGAGCAGCGGCGTGGAGTCCGGCATCGAGATCACGGCCACCAGGTACACGGCGCCCAGCAGCGCCGCGGAAACGGCAAGGCTGAGCAGCAGCCAGTCGCGCAGCACGCTCCAGGGCTCGCGGTTCCATTCGCCGAGGGTCGTCCGGGTGTCCTTCATCCCCTGGACGAGCACGAGGTCGTTGACGCTCACCCCCAGTCAATCGGCATAGGCGGCTTGGATGTTGAGCGCTGCTGGGATACTGGGCGGCCGTGACGCTCCCCGCCGGCCCCAGCACGCCGGGGTTGATGCAGACCCTGGCGATGATCAGCCGCCCGCACGGCTTCCTCGAGCGCTGCCGCCGGCGGTACGGCGATGTGTTCACGGTCAACGTCGCGCCGTACGGGCGCATGGTGTTTCTGGCCGACCCCGCGCTCATCCGCCAGGTATTCACGGGGGACACGAGCGTCTTCCACGTCGGCGGCGTGCGCGGCCGTGTGCTCAGCCCGATGCTCGGCCACCACTCGCTGCTGCTGCTCGACGAGGACGAGCACATGCGCGAGCGCAAGCTCATGCTGCCGGCCTTCCACGGCGAGGCGCTGCGGCGCTACCCGGAACTGATCAGGGAGATCGCCGAGGCCGAGGTGCGGAGCTGGCCGGTCGGCGAGCCGCTCGCCCTGCGGCCGCGGATGCAGGCGATCACGCTCGAGGTGATCCTGCGCGTGGTGATCGGGGTGCGCGACCCGGAGGCGCTCGCCCGCCTGCGCGACCTGCTCGGGCGGCTGGTCGACCAGAGCACGATGCTGCTGTTCCTCGCCACGGCGCTGAACCGCGACATCTCCTGGTATCCGCCCTGGCGGCGCTTTCTCGAGATTCGCGGGGGTGCCGACGAGTTGATCTACGCGGAGATCGCCCACCGCCGCGAGGACCCGAGCGGCGACGACATCCTCTCGATGCTCGTCCAGAGCTCCACCGAGAGCGGCGACGCCCTCACGGACCAGGAGCTCCGCGACGAGTTGATGACCCTCCTGCTCGCCGGCCACGAGACCACCGCCACCGCGCTCGCCTGGGCCTTCGAGCGCCTGACCCGCCACCCCGCGGCGTTGGAACGCTTGCGGGACGGCGATCCCGACTACCTGGACGCGGTGATCAAGGAGACGCT
>DATBKS010000110.1:0-7741 GCA_036555755.1 Thermoleophilaceae bacterium | reverse complement strand
CGATGAGCCGCCGTCCCCGGAGCGCGCCCGCTCGAGGCGCCGCTCGAGCTTGCGCTCGCCACCGAGCAGGTTGTCCGCCGGCACGCGCACGTTCTCGAAGGTGATCTCCGCGGTGTGCGACGCGCGGCAGCCGAGCTTCTCCAGCTTGCGCACGAGCGTGAGCCCCGGCGTGCCGCCCGGAACCACGAACAGCGCCTGCGCGCGATGACCGAGCTCCGGGTCGACGGTCGCGTTGACCACGTGCACGTTGGCGATCCCACCGTTGCCGATCCAAATCTTGTGGCCGTCGATCACCCACTCGTCGCCGTCCCGGCGCGCGCGGGTGCGCAGGTTGCGCACGTCGCTGCCGCCCTCGGGCTCAGACACGGCGAGTGCCGCCAGCTTGAGGTTGCCGGGGGAGCCGAAGCACTCGGGCGCCCAGCGCAGCAGCTGCTCCGGCGTCGCCGCCTGCGCCATCGCCGACAGCGCCAGCGCCGGCATGACGATCGCCAGGCCGATTCCCGCGCAGCCCCAGAACAGCTCCTCCATGAACAGCGGGAGCGAGAGCCCGGTCGGGTCGCCGATCAGGTCGCGGTAGAAGAGCGGGTTGTAGAAGCCCTGGCGCGCCGCCTCCTCGAGCACCGGCCAGGGAAACTCCTCCTTCTTGTCGTACTCGTCCGCCACCGGGCGGATCACGTCAGCCGCGAAGCGGTGCGTGCGCTCCACGAGGTCGTGGTGCGCGGGGGTGAGGCGAAGGTCGAAGCTCATCGCTCGAGGATCGCGACGACGCCCTGGCCGCCGGCCGCGCAGATCGAGATGAGGCCGCGGCCGGAGCCCTTCTCGGCGAGCAGCTTGGCCAGCGTGGCGACGATGCGCCCACCGGTGGCCGCGAACGGGTGTCCCGCCGCGAGCGAGCTGCCGTTGACGTTGAGCTTCGAGCGGTCGATCGAGCCGAGCGGCTTGTCGAGCCCGAGGCGCTCCTTGCAGAACTCGGGCGACTCCCAGGCCTTCAGCGTGCTGAGCACCTGCGAGGCGAACGCCTCGTGGATCTCGTAGAAGTCGAAGTCCTGAGCTTCAGCCCGGCCTCGTCGAGCAGCCGCGGCACCGCGTAGGCGGGCGCCATCAGGAGACCCTCGTCGCCGTGCACGTAGTCGACCGCAGCCACGGTGCAGTGCGTCATGTGGGCGAGCACCGGCAGGTTGCGCTCCTTGGCCCAGTCGTCGCTGGCGAGAAGGACGGTGGACGCGCCATCCGACAGCGGCGTCGAGTTGCCCGCCGTCATCGTCGCGCTCTCCTTGTCGCCGTTCGCGAAGAACACGGGCTTGAGCTTCGCCAGCTTCTCCACGCTCGAGTCGGGGCGCAGGTTCTGGTCGCGCTCGAGGCCGAGGTAGGGGGTGATGAGGTCGTCGAAGAAGCCGCGCTCGTAAGCCGCGGCGAGGTGCTGGTGGCTGGCCGCGGCGAGCTCGTCCTGCTCCTCGCGCGACACGCCCCAGCGCTCGGTGGTGATCGCCTGGTGCTGGCCCATCGAGAGCCCGGTGCGCGGCTCGGCGTTGCGGGGGATCACTGGGACGATCTGCCCGGGGCGGAGGTGGCCGAGCAGCTTGAGCCGGCCGGTGGCGGACTTGGTGCGGTTGAACTCGAGGAGCACGCGGCGCAGGTCCTCGTTGATCTCGATCGGCGCGTCGCTGGTCGTGTCGACGCCGCCCGCGATGCCGCAGTCGATCTGGCCGAGCTTGATCTTGTTGGCCACGAGGATCGCCGCCTCGATGCCGGTGTCGCACGCCTGCTGGACGTCGTAGGCGGGGGTGTTGTGGGCGAGAGCGGACCCGAGAACGCACTCGCGCGTGAGGTTGAAGTCGCGGCTGTGCTTGAGCACGGCGCCCGCCACCACCTCGCCGATGCGCTCGTCGCGCAGCCCGAAGCGGGCGATCAGCCCGTCGAGCGCGGCGGTGAGCATGTCCTGGTTCGAGGCCTCGGCGTAGGGGCCGTTCGAGCGGGCGAACGGGATGCGGTTTCCGCCGATGATCGCCGCGGGACGCGGGGTCTTAGCCATGCGTGGTAGTCCTCCGGAAACGGGTATAGCCAGCTACTAGTCCTATTGATGTACCCGCTCGTACAAAACTATTGAACCTAGAGGTGTTCTGACTTGGCAGACCGCTACCAGCAGTTGATCGAAACGCCGCCCGGGCGCTTCGTGTCGAAGCAGCTCGGGCTGCCGCAGCCGACGAAGCTGCGGCGCTATGAGCCGGGGCAGGCGCTGCTGGAGGGGCCGGCTCTGCTCGGCGGGGGCGGCGCTCTTCTGCAACCGGTGCGCGACACGCTTGCCGCGGCCAAGGAGGAGGCGCACGACACCTTCCACGAGGGCCAGAGCTACGGCGCCCTCGTGTTCGACGCCTCCGGGCTGTCCTCGACCGAGGACCTCAAGCAGCTCTACGAGTTCTTCCACCCGGGCATTCGCAGCGTGAAGTCGAGCGGGCGCGTGCTCGTGCTCGGCCGCCCGCCCGAGTCGTGCGAGAGCCCGCGCGCCCACACGGCGCAGCGCGCGCTCGAGGGTTTCACCCGCTCGGTGGGCAAGGAGCTCCGCCGCGGCGCCACCGTGCAGCTCGTGCAGGTGGAGTCGGGCGGCGAGGAGAACCTCGAGTCCACCCTGCGCTTTCTGCTCTCGGCCAGGTCGGCGTACGTGGACGCACAGGTGGTACGCATCGGACCTGGCGAGAGCGAGATCCCCGCGGACTGGGACAAGCCGCTCGCCGGCAAGCTCGCACTTGTCACGGGCGCCTCGCGCGGCATCGGCGAGTCGATCGCCGAGACGCTCGCACGCGACGGCGCACAGGTCGTCTGCCTCGACGTGCCGCAGCAGGGCGACGCGCTCGCTGAGGTGGCCAACCGCATCGGCGGCGAGACCTTGCAGCTCGACATCACCGCGCACAACGCGCCGGCCGCGATCGTCGAGCACCTGCGCGAGCGCCACGGCGGCGTCGACATCGTGGTCCACAACGCGGGCGTGACCCGCGACAAGACGCTCGGCCGCATGACCGACGAGCAGTGGGACATGGTGCTCGGAATCAACATCAGCGCACAGGAGCGCATCAACGACGCGCTGCTCGACGGCGACACCCTGCGCCCGAACGGCCGCATCGTGGCGGTGTCGTCGCAGAGCGGCATCGCGGGCAACGCCGGCCAGACGAACTACGCGACGAGCAAGGCGGCCGTGATCGGCATGGTGCACGCGCTGGCGCCGGTGGTCGCAAAGCGCCCAGCCACGATCAACGCGGTCGCGCCAGGCTTCATCGAGACGAAGATGACCGCCGCCATGCCCACCTTCACGCGCGAGGCCGGGCGGCGGCTCAACAGCATGTCCCAGGGCGGGCTGCCGATCGACGTGGCCGAGACGATCGCCTGGATGGCCAGCCCGGCGTCCGGCGGCGTGAACGGCAACGTCGTGCGCGTGTGCGGCCAGAGCCTGCTGGGGGCCTGATGATCAAGGTCTACGGCAAGGCGCTGGCGGGCGCCACGGTGATCCCGGTGGCGCGCAAGGTGCGGCTGATGAGCGCCGACGGACTGCCGGCGGACGAGCGCACTCGCGAGGGAGTCGAGGTGGATCGCGATCACCTCGCGGCATACGACCGTGTCTGCGGCTTCCGCCTGCGCGACGAACTGCCCGCCACCTACCCGCACATCGTCGCGTTCCCGCTCGCGATGGAGCTGATGACGGACACGTCGTTCCCGTTCTCCGTCATGGGGCTCGTGCACATCGCCAACAGGATCGACGTGCTGCGGCCGATGACCGCGGCGGAGCCGTTCGACGTGCGAGTGTGGACCGCCGACCTCGGCGAGCACGACAAGGGAACGCAGTTCGAGGTCAAGGCGGAGGCGAGCGTCCATGACGCGATCGTCTGGCGCAGCTCGAGCACGTACCTGCACCGCGAGGACAAAGGCGGCAGCAAGGAGAGGAAGCCCGAGGAGGCGCCGACCGGCTCCGCCGACGCGATCTGGGACGTCCCCGGCGACATCGGCCGCCGTTACGCTGCCGTGTCCGGCGACCGCAACCCGATCCACATGCACCCGCTCAGCGCGAAGCTGTTCGGGATGAAGCGCAACATCGCCCACGGCATGTGGACGAAGGCTCGCTGCCTGGCAGCGCTCGAGGGCGAGCTGCCGGAGACCTATTCGGTGGAGGTGCGCTTCAAGCTGCCGGTGTTCCTACCGGCGAAGGTGGCCTTCACGACGGATGAGAGTGAAGGCACCCGCCGCTTCCACGTACGAGATGCCCGCAAAGGCAAGCCGCACGTGGAAGGGCAGGTAACTGCCTAGGTCGGTCCTACTGCTGCGGAGCCGGCTCCGCCTCCTGCTGCTGCGGGCGGAAGACGAACGCCTTCTTGATCGTCGGGGTCGAGCTGTTGTCGCTCGTACCCGAGCCCTGGTCGCTGTTGTCGCCGTTGTGGCACGACTTGTGCGCCTTGGCGCCGTGCGAGCGGGACCTGTGATGGCCGCCGAACACCTTGAGCACGACCACGTCGGTCGGCTGGACGTCCGAGAAGTCGACCGTTCCGTCGCCGTTGGCGTCGGTCACGGAGTCGGCGAACTTCACCGCGGTGCCGTCGAGGTGGAACGTCTTGGTTGCATCCGTCCCATTCGACTTGTGCGCCGAAACCTTGTCCCCGTGGTGCTTCAGCGTCAACGTAAGGTCGCCGGTGTAGGTGCCATCGGCGTCCTTCGTGCCGTTGAAGCTGGCACCCGTACCGGCAACCACGAAGCCGTGATGATGATGCCAGCGGTGATGATGACGACCGTGATGCGCCGACGCGGTGCCCACGGCCACGGTCATTGTCAAGGCGACAGCGATCGCCAAGACCTTCTTCATTGGATGACCTCCATATTCAGTCGTTGTACCCCTGGGAGGTCTCCTACCCAGCTGGCGCGTTTTCGCTCCCGGGATACCTCAACCGGGCTAGCGGGCGTTAACGGGCTGTGACCGGGGCCGGATAGGATGCTCGCCCGTGAAGGCTCGGCTCTGGCTCTGTGCGCTGCTCTTTGGCTCGTTGCTCGCCGCCGCCGCGCCCGCGCAGGCCGCTAACACCGAATCGCTGATCACGAGCGTCAAGCTCATCAAGCAGCCGAAGGGCCAGCCGTGGCAGATCGGCCTCACGCTCGGGGCGACGATCGGCACGAGCGACGGCAGCAAGCCGAGCGCGCTCAGCAACCTCACCTTCTTCTTCCCGCGCGCGAGCGTCAACGCTGGCGCGTTCCCGAGTTGCACGCTCGGCAAGCTCAAGGCCAAGGGCGCGCGCGGCTGCCCGCGCGGGTCGAAGCTCGGCACCGGCACGAGCCTGATCGACGCCAGCCCGCTGCTCAATCCCGCGCACGCGAAGATCACGATGTTCAACGGGCCGCGCAAGGGCGGCAACGCAACCTTCCTGTTCCTCGCCCAGGCGCAGGAGGTGGCGGTGACGATCTACCTGCAAGGCACGCTCAAGCGCCAGCACGGGCGCTTCGGCTACAAGCTCTCGATGCCGTTCCCGAAGATCCCGACCATCAGCGGCTATCCCGACGCGTCGGTGAGTCAGTTCCAGGTGAACGTGCAGGCGTTCGGGCGCCAGCACGGCCGCCGCGTGCCGCTGCTCGAGGCCCCGACGAGCTGCCCGTCCCCGGGCTGGCTGTTCGAGGGCGACTTCGCCTTCTACGACGGCCAAAAAGGCACCGCAAAAACCACAATCGGCTGCACGCTCACGGGCACGCCGGCCTGATGCGCGCGTCTAAACTGGTCCGACACGCGGGCGAAGTGTTGTGGTTGCACAGAAGCCTTCCAAGCTTCTAGGGCGGGTTCGATTCCCGTCGCCCGCTTCTCGCTGACGTCCGACGTTCATCCATTCGTACGAAAGCCAGCCTGGACGGTGGCCCGTGGTCGGGGCTACGTTGCGCGGAGTGGCCGGCCGCGAGTACCTCTACGACACGCGTGTCCACCTGCCGGACGGGACGGTCAAGCGGTTCGGCGACTTCACCCGCGACGAGATGCACGCGTTCATGGACGCGGTCGAGCGGAAGGACCCGCAGGCCGTCTTCGACGCGTCGCTGCTCCGGCTTCGCGCGTACGTTCTGGAGATCGAAGGACAGAGCTCGGAACGCTGCCCCCTCTAGCGCCTAGAATGGCGCTTGACCCGGGGCGTGGCGCAGTCTGGTAGCGCACTCGGCTGGGGGCCGAGCGGTCGCTGGTTCGAATCCAGTCGCCCCGATTCAGCGGCATCTGAGCGCCGCTGGCTGTGTCGCCGCATCGCCGGATGTGCAGAGCACTATCCGGCGGGCGGCTCTTTGCCAGCGACGCTCAGCTGCACTTGAATCGGTGCGACTTCGTCGCCCGCTGCACAGAAAGGTCGTGAGGCCTCGGGGGCGAGCCACCAGGCCCGCCGCCGCGCTCGCCGCGGCCGCGCCGGACAGATTGACGAGGCGTTCTCGATGGTGTAGACCGCTCGCGTTATGGCGTATCGCTACTTCCTGAAAATCGACGGAATTCCGGGAGACAGCACGGATGCGAGCCATGAGGGCGAGATCGAGGTCTTGACTTGGACTTGGGGGGAGGACATGCCGCCCCCTGAGCCCTCGGGAGGCGGCACCAAAGTGCGCCTCCACGACCTCAGCTTCACTGCCCGGCTGTCGGGAGCAAGTTTGAATTTGCAGCTTGCCTGCGCAACGGGCCGACGACTCTCGAGTGCTGTCCTCGCTGGCAGCCGCGACGGCAAAGTGCAGGCAGCCTTCCTCAGGATCTTGCTCACCGACGTCGTGATCAGCTCGTACCGAATACTCGGTGAGGCTGGGGCTGATGCGCCAAGCGAGTCAGTCGCTCTGACCGGTTCGAGAGTCGAGGTCGAGTACCGGGAACTGAGGCCGGACGGCAAGCTAGCCGACCCGATTACCGCTGGTTGGGACTCGAAGCTGAATCGACAGGTCTAGGCGAGGGACCCCAGCTCGCGACCTCCCGAATCGAGGCTCACCGCAGGCCATCGCCACCAGGCGAAGTCCGAGCCCTGCGCAGCACAAACCGAACCGCAACTCCACCGATCTTGACCAACAGCGCAGCCGGTGGTCTATTGGGTGTATGGCCCCGCGAGAATCGCAGTGGGCCGTCGCTGCTCGCGCGGTACAGGTGCTGTTCACTGGGGCGTTCGTCCTCGCTTTCGTCACCGTCGCTGGCGGCATCGTTTTCGTGGGACAGTTCCGCGCGATTGGCTTGTCCGGGACTGAGGCGGTGGGCGCGCTTCCAAGGTCCGAACTGCTCGGTAAAGGCGGGGATCAGCTCCTCCCGTACGTCTTCGGCGGAGCCGCGGTAATTCTGGTCGCTGCGGTGCTTTGGGCGATCGTCGGACGTCACAGGCTCAAACAGTGGCTCTGGGGCCTCGCCGTCCTGTTAGTGGCGGCTGGACTCACTCTCCAGATCCTGCTGGCGCGGGACACCGGAGCGGCGCAGTGGCCGTCCGCCGCTGTGGTGGCAATCGGAGCAGGTGGACTCTGCCTTATCGCTGCGACGGCTCCTGTCAGCTCGCTCAACGAGCGCGGCGAGCGATCCGCGCAAGCGGCCGCCTCCATGCAGCGCGACGTACTCAGCCGCGTTGCCCTGATGATTGGCTCCACGGCGCTCATTTTCGGTCTTGCCGTCGGCTACCCGCATGCGTTGCGCCAGAAGCGGGCTCGGGCCGCCGCCGTTCGGCTCCGACAGGGGAGGGTCATCACGGGCGCGTGGATCGGCGCCACCAGCAACTGGATCTAC
>DATBKS010000109.1:0-2927 GCA_036555755.1 Thermoleophilaceae bacterium | reverse complement strand
GCGGACGTCTTCAACTACTACGCGGGCGCGCCCGAACGGCTGCTCGGCGACACGATCCCGGTGGCCGGCGGCATCGACATCACCTTCCGCGAGCCGCTCGGCGTGGTCGGGCTGATCACGCCCTGGAACTTCCCGATCGCGATCGCCTCCTGGAAGCTCGGCCCGGCACTGGCGGCTGGCAACACGATCGTCCTCAAGCCCGCCGAGCTCACCCCGCTCACCGCGATGGAGCTGGAGAAGCTCGCGCTCGAGGCCGGGCTGCCGGAGGGCGTGCTCAACGTGGTCGTCGGTCCCGGGCGCGTGGTGGGCGAGCGCATCGTCCAGCACCCGGACGTGGCAAAGGTGGGCTTCACCGGCTCCACCGAGGTAGGTCGCCGGATCGGCGCGCTGGCCGCCGACTCGATCAAGCGCGTGACGCTCGAGCTGGGCGGCAAGTCGGCCAACATCGTGTTCGCCGACGCCGACCTCGACAAGGCCGCCGCCTCCGCCCCCGGCGCCGTCTTCGGCAACGCCGGGCAGGACTGCTGCGCGCGCTCGCGCATCCTCGTCGAGCGCCCGGCACTCGACCGCTTCATGGAGGCGCTCGAGGAAGCCGTCGATGCGATGCGCGTCGGCGACCCGCTCGACCCCGACACCGAGATGGGACCGCTCATCTCCGCGCAGCAGCGCGAGACCGTCGCGTCATACGCCGACGGCGACGCCCCGGTGGCGATCCGCGGCAGCGCGCCCGATGGCCCCGGCTTCTGGTTCCCCCCAACGGTCCTCTGCCCGGTGTCGAACGACGATCGCGCCGCGCGCGAGGAGATCTTCGGTCCGGTGGCCGCGGTGATCCCGTTCGACACGGAGGAAGAGGCGGTCCGGCTCGCCAACGACACGATCTACGGCCTGTCCGGCTCGATCTGGACGCGCAACGGCGCCCGCGCTTTGCGCATGGCGCGCGCAGTGGAGTCGGGCGCCCTGTCGGTGAACTCGAACACCTCGGTGCGTGTGACAACCCCGTTTGGAGGGTTCAAGCAGTCGGGTATTGGGCGGGAGTTGGGACCCCATGCGCTTGAGCACTACACCGAAGTGAAGAACGTCTTCATCGCGACGTGAGGGCTGTTCAGGTCACTGAGTTTGGTGGGCCGGAGGTGCTTCGGCTTGTTGATGTCGAGGCGCCTTCGCCGATTCCCACTGAGGTGCTCGTTGAGGTTCATGCCGCGGGTGTGAATCCCGTGGATTGGAAGACGCGCGAGGGACGGGGCGCTGCCGGTGCGTGCGGGGCGCCGCCTTTCATCCTCGGCTGGGATGTGGCCGGCGTTGTCGCGGAGGTTGGCCGCGGGGTGACTCTGTTCGAGCCGGGCGACCGGGTGTTCGGCATGCCGTGGTTTCCGCGCGCGGCGGGTGCGTATGCGGAGTTCGCCAGCGCGCCGTCGCGGCAGTTCGCGCGCATGCCGGACGGGCTGTCGTTCGAGGATGCGGCCGCGCTTCCGCTCGCTGCGCTGACCGCGTGGCAGGCGCTCGTGGACACCGCGAAGGTGGGCGCCGGCGATACGGTCCTCGTCAACGGCGCGAGCGGCGGCGTCGGCCATCTGGCCGTTCAGATCGCGAAGGCCCGCGGCGCCAAGGTGATCGCCACGGCACGCGCCGTGAACCACGACTTTCTCCACGAGCTGGGCGCCGACGTCTGCGTGGACCGCGAGCAGGTGCACGTCCAGGACGCTGCGACGGGCGTGGACCTGGTGCTCGACTTCGTCGGCCGCGAGGCTTCCACCGCCGCGCTCGCGACGCTACGCGAGGGCGGCCTGCTCATCTCGGTGCCGGGCGCCGCCGAGGACACCCCCGCCGAGGCCGACAAGCGCGGCGTCCGCGTGACAGGGATCCTCGTCGAACCGGACGGCCACGGCATGAGCGAGATCGCGGCCTTGGTCGAGAGCGGCCGCCTCAAGGTGAACGTGGACCAGGCGCTGCCGCTCTACGACGCGGCCAAGGCCCACGAGCTGCTCGAGCGAGGCGGCGTGCGCGGGAAGGTCGTCCTGGTCATCAAGTGAAAGAGCCGGGGCCCCCGGGCCCCGGCTCTCTCACGTCCCCTCTTCGGCTGCTTAGCCGCCGAAGTCGTAACGGGCGAACGGCGAACCGCTGAACCCGATGACGAGGTTGTCGGCGAGCGCAGCGAAGTCGCCCGATGCTCCCGAGCTTCCCCCGTTGTCCAGCGAGATCTGGATGATCTTCGCGTTGGGGTTGTTCGTCACGAAGTAGCTCAGCGACTGCGGGTTGTCCTGCCCACCCGGATCGCTGATGTTGGTCTCCGTGGTGGAGTACCACTTCGCTCCTGGTACGAAGCCATCGGCGTGGTACGCCTGCTGAGCCCCGACCGCCGTGACGCCGTTCAGCGCCGGGACGAAGTTCAGGTTGGCGAACCCACTCGTCGTGAACTTCGAGTCGTGCGTCAGGCCCATCACCGTCACGTGGACGCCAGGCGCCTGATTGCCCTTGAGCACGTTCACGCTGTAGTCGTAGGCCAGCGCGTTCAGGGTGCTCAGGTCGACGTTGTCGAACGCCTTAGCTGCGCCGCAGCCGCCCTGCACCGTCGCCGGGTCGACGCCGACGCCGGTCAGCTCGAGCCCGCCGCGAGCGATGGCCGCACCACAGTCGGAGTCACCACCGGTGATGTAGAAGCCGTGGTCGCCGGTACCAGAGGTCGGAGGGCTGGGGTTGCTGCCCATGTTCGGAGCGTCGTTCACCAGCACGCCCGGGTTCGCGCCGTCGTGGCCGTTGCTGCCCGGAGCGCCGTCGTGGCCATTGCTGCCCGGAGCGCCGTCGTTGCCCTTCGGACCCTGGTCGCCCTTGGGCCCCTGGTCACCCTTCGGGCCCTGGTCGCCCTTGTCGCCCTTCGAGCCATTGCCCAGGCGCTGCTTGGTGTTGAGCTTGTTCTGCGCCGACTTGGT
>DATBKS010000108.1:0-10175 GCA_036555755.1 Thermoleophilaceae bacterium | reverse complement strand
TAGGCCGTCGGGGATCCGGTGGCGGTTGGCCGAGTCGGTCACGAGTGCCTTGGCCTGCGAGTCGCGCAGGCGATGCTCGATCCCCTCGTCGCCGTACAGCACGGACATGGAGAGCAGGATCGCGCCGGCCTTGTAGGTGCCGAGGAATACGGCTGCGGTCTCGGGCAGCGAGGGCAGCAGCGTCGCCACGCGATCGCCGCGCTCTATCCCATGTGCGCCAAGAACGTTCGCGAACCGGTTCGACAGCCCCTGCAGCTCGCCGAACGTCACCTGGCGCTCATTGCCGCGCCAGTCCTCCCAGATCATCGCGAGCTTGTCTGCAGGATGTTTGTCACAGACGTCGGCGGCGATGTTGTAACGCGGGGGAACCTCCCACCGATGTTGTGCACGCATTTCGTCGTAGCTGCCGAGCCGATACTTTCTGTATCCCACTGCTCCTCCTTCCGTCCCGGAGCGGGAGTGGCGTGTGCTCCGATCTGGCCATGGATCCTCGCACCTTTCTTCCACCGCGCCGAGTGCCCGTCGCCGCGCTCCCCGAGCTCGGCGCACCGGCACCAATTGCGGAACCGCTCGGCGAGGTCCGCGGACCGGCGGTCGTTGCGTTCCTCAGGCACGTGGGTTGCCCGTTCGCCGAGGCCACGATGCGCGACCTGTCGGAGGCGGCGGCGCGGCACCCCGAGATCGAGTGGATCGCAGTCAGCCACGCCGGCCTCGAGTCCACCGACACCTGGTGCGCGGCCATCGGCGCGAGCCACCGCGTGCGGCTCGTGATCGACGAGGAGCGCTCCGCGTATGGAGCGTGGGGCCTCGGCATCAGCAGCCTCAGGCACTTCGCGGGCGGGCGCTCGCTGTCCGCTGTCGCCGAACTCGCCCGCAAGGGCATCCGCAACCGCCACCCGGCGGGCAGCCGTTGGCAGCAGGCGGGCACGTTCGCCATAGGCGCTGACGGCGAGGTCGTCTGGCGCCACATCCCCAAGCATGCGGGCGCGCTGCCGGACCTGCGCGACGCGGCCGTGGCGGCACTGCGCTAGACGCGGCGCTTCCCGAAGCGTGCCGCCGGGCCCTCGAGCCCTCCCTCGACTCCGCGCACCGCCAGCGCCACCACGCGCACCCGGCGGGGCACGTGGATGACGAGCTTCTTCGCGTGCGGTCCGAGCACGTACGGCCTGGCCGCGTGATTGCTGAGCAGCACGCTGACGAGCTGGTGTTCGGAGCGGGCCGCCGGGCGGAAGGTCACGACAACGCGCCCGCGGCCCCGCCGCACCCTCAGGTGCGACGGGCGGCCGGGCCGGGGCGGGGACGCTGTGTAGCGCGTAACGGTGACCGGCGGCTTGGGCAGGCCGTCCAGGGCCGTGAACTGGGCGATGATCATGCGGCGCCCGCGACGCGCGTCGGAGGGGGTGAAGCGGAGCTTGCCGTGTGACCCGCGCGGGTGGCCGAGGAACTCGCCCCCGCCCTTCCCCTGCTCGACAAAACTGACCTTCGTACCGCGCGGGATGTTGCTCAGCGAGTAGTGAAGGAACCGGAAGGCACCGTGACCGGTCACGTGACCGGTGACCTTCGGCGCCGGAATCTGGTGCGAGGTCGCCACCGAGCTGATCGGTGCCGAACCCGGCGCGGCATCGATCGTCCAGGTACCCGCGTTGTTGCCCGCGATCTCGACCTCGGTCTCGTTCGCGCCCGTCAGGTGGAGGACGAGCTCCGTGCCGTTCACGACCGGGCTCGTCCCCGAGGCGTCGATCACGCGCCCGTTTGGCCCGTGCAGGATCACGGCGGGCGGTGCGCCGCTGCCGTGGAACAGCACCGCCGCCACCTTCTCGCCCTTGGGGACGGTGAAGCTGTTTGCGGCCGAATGGACCCGCGACGAGGTGGGCGGCCCGCCCGCGCCGAGCGTCTCGTACGGCGCGAGGTCGCAGCCGTCGCCGTCGAAGTCCAGGCGGTCGGCGATGAACTTCGCCAGCTCGGCTGGATCGAAGCTCAGCTTGGTGATGTCGTTGAGCGTGTAGCGGGCGCCGAGGCCGGGGGTCCAGTGGAAGCCGAACGGGCCCGAGATGTCGGCGCACGCCGCCATTCCCTTGTCCGATATCACGGCGCTGCCGCCGGAGCTGATGCCGAGGAAGTCCATGCTCTGACCGCCCTCCACCTGGATCGCGTAGTGGTCGTCCGACGGCGCGAAGAACGCTTGGCCGCTGAAGTTGCCCTTCAGCTCGATCTTCGGTCCGGGCGTGCCGGGGCCACCGCCCGGCGGGATCACCAGGTCGTCCTGCGAGCCAAAGGTCGCGTAGCCGCGGTGGTCGATCGCGAGGAAGCTCTGGCGGCCGGCCGGGATGCAGAAGAACTCGGCGTTCCCGAAGACGTTGATGTTGAGCGGGTCGAAGCTGACTGTCGTGTTGCCGTGGTCGCCGATCAGCCCGCAGCCGTTGTTCACGTTCCCGCCGATCGAGAAGTGGCTGTCAAGCTGGAGCTGTTCCGTGTCGAGGTCGAGGCTGCCGGTCGCGCCGGTGAGATAGATGATCGGCACGTCGGGCGGGAAGATGGGCAGGCTGCCCTGGTAGTCGATGGTGAAGCTATGCAGCCCGCCTGTGCCGAGGACGATCTTCGCGCCGAGCCTGCCGTCGAGGACCTCTGCATCGGCGCTACCGGTCATCGTGTTCGCGGCGTAGCCGTGCGCGGGGTCGGCGTCCCGGGCGTAGTGCAGCTTGATGTCGTCCACCGTGAGAGGGCCGATGAAGCCCTTGGGCGCCGAGACGTCGAAGCTGTCGATGTTCAGGCCACGGTCGTTGTCGGCACTCAGGACCGCCCCGACCGTGACGGAGGTCGAGCTGTTCGACGAGATACCGAACGGCAGGTTGGTGAACTCGAACGGCATGTCGGTGACGTAGGTCGGCACGCCGGCCGAGTCCCTGTGGATGTTGAAGCTCAGCGTGGTGAGCTTCTGGTCCGCGCCCGGGATCTGGTCCACCACGAGGCCGGCCAGCCAGCCGATCCCGGGAATCGCATGCGCGGTGTTCGACAAGGTCACGCCGAGGATCGGCACGCCCTTCTCGCCGCGCGGCACGCCGTTGGCGTCGCGCTCGGACACGTTCCACTCGATCCTGCCGCTGTCGAGCGGAACCCCGGCGCCGGGACCGACCGAGATCGTCGCGTCATCGCTCACCACGTAGACCAGCCCCTTGTGGATGAAGCCGCTGAAGCCGCCGACGGCTCCCACCGCGAGGATCACCGCATGGCCGGATGCGGGCGTCACTGTGAGTCCGTTGATGTGCACCGGCAGGCGGGAGGCGTAGAAGGCGTCATTCGCCGGATAGGGGTTGTTGACGATCTTCGTGAGGTGCAGCGGCGGCAGGCCGAGGCGGTGGCGGATGTTGGTGATGAGCGGGAGCAGGTCGGCGTCCGCGCCAGGCAGAGAGTCGAGCCTGACCGGCTCGGCGATGCAGCCGCCCTGCATCTCCACGAAGCCGGCCTGCACACGGTCCGGCGGGCCGCTGACAACGCAGTTGTGGGAGTTCTTGAGCACCGCGGACGGCACCGTGGCCTGCGACGACGAGCACGTCGACGAGATCAGACGCGCCTTGACCGCCGAGCTGATCTTGGCGCCGTGTGACTTGACCGAGAACGGCACCGACGCCGTCCCCGTGCCCCCCGTCGCGGTCCTAACCGTCACGGTCGCGTTGCCCGACACCGGGCCGCTGAACACCGGGCTGAGCACCGGGCGGGCCGCGTCGCACACCGCCGTGGCGCCGTTCGGGAAGGTGTAGGTGTAGCTGGAGGCGGCAAGCCCGTGGAGGTTCGTCGCCGTCGGGTCGAAGACGAGCGGGCTGCCGGCCTTCGCGCTCGCGTGCGGCGCGCTGAGCAACGCGGTGGGCGGCGTTCCGGAGCCGCCGCCGGGACCCCCGCCACCGCCGCCGGGCGTGAACTGAACGGTGGCCTGGACGGGCACGACCTGGCCGTCGTCGGAGGTCGCGCCCGGCGCCAGCGAAGCGGAGGTCCCGTCCGGGAATGCGGCGGTGAAGTAGCGGATGCCGTCCTGGCCCGAAACGCCGTCCTCGATCGGCGTGTCCACGTCGTTGACGGGCTCGAGGGCGATGCGGTCCCCGGCCTGGATCGGCAGGCTCGTGGAGTTCGGTCCCTGGTGGCTGTCGACGCCCACCGTGCCGCTCACGGCCACCGGTGCGCTCGTGGCCACACCGAGCCAGTCCGATCCCACCGGGCGCAGCACGCGCAGGGCGAACGTCTTGCCGCTCGCAGCGCCCCCGCTGTTGAAGCTCCACGAGGTGATCGTGCCGCTGACGGGCGAGCTGAGCACGTAGTTCCCGCTCGCGTCTCCCTGGAAGACGGGCGCGTTCTGGGGCGAGGCGTCGACGGTTGTGGCCCCGAAGGTGATCGGCAGCGTCGTGCTGCCGACGACCGTCGTGTCCGCGCGCGCGGGCGGCGCGACCAGGGCAGCGACCAGCATGGCCGCGGCGACCAGGATTGAGCGGTGGTTGCGCTTCACGTTCTAGTGAGCGATTCTCAGCACGGCAGGGCTGCTTCGCATCGGGGAGCACCCTGCACTTTTCATAGGCCTAGCCCGCCGCCCATGGACTCGCGCACGACCATCGACGCACTCGTAGAACGTGATGCCGAGCTCGCGCAGCTCGACAGCCTCAGTGCCGCCGCCGCGGCGGGCGACGGCGGCCTGGCGGTGGTGGTCGGCGAGGCCGGCATCGGGAAGACGGCGCTGCTCGGGGCCGCACGGGCCACAGCGCTCGACTGCGGGATGCGCCCGCTCGACTCGCGCGGCTTCGAGCTGGAGCGCACCTTCCCGTTCGGCGTCGTGCGCCAGCTCGTCGAGCCGCTGCTGGTCACGCTGACGGACGACGAGCGGGCGGAGCTGTTCAGCGGCGCGGCGGCGCTGGCCCGCCCGGTGTTCGAGCCGGTGGCGCCGGGGCCCGAGCCCGAGCCCGCGCCCGACTTCGGCTCCCAGCACGGCCTCTACTGGCTGTTCGCCACGCTCGCCCAGGAGCAGCCGCTCGCGATCCTGGTGGACGACGTCCAGTGGAGCGATCTGCCCTCGCTCCGTTTCACCCAGTTCCTGCTGCGGCGCATCGGCGGCCTGCCCATCCTCGTCCTGGCCGCGCTCCGCCCCGGCGAGCCCGGCGACGGCGCCGCGCTCGCGGCCGAGCTGCTCGACGACCCCGCCGCGACAGTGATCAGGCCGGCCCCGCTGTCGACCGCCGCGGTGGCGGAGCTTGTTCACGCGCGGCTCGGTGACAGCGCGGACGGCCGCATCGCCGACGAATGCCACCGCGCGACCGGCGGCAATCCCTTCTATCTGAACGCGCTGCTCGGCGAGCTCGACTCGTCCGGAACAATCGACGTCGCCGGGCTCGGCGAGCGAGGCCCGGAGGCCGTCGCTCGCTTCGTCAGGCGGCGCCTCGCGACGCTCGGCCCGAACGCCTCATCGCTCGTCGACGCCGTGGCCGTGCTCGGCGACGGCGTCGAGCTGCGGCACGCCGCGGAGCTCGCCGGGCTGGACGAGCCGGCGGCCTCCGACGCTGCGCGCTCACTCGCGGACGCGGGGCTCCTCGATGGTGCGAGCTTCACGCACCCGATCGTGCGCGCGGCCCTCTACGCCGGTTTGAGTGAGGCCGACCGCGCCGACCTCCACGCCCGCGCGGCCCGGCTTCTCGCCGCCGCCGGAGCGCCCGACGATGAGGTGGCGGCCCAGCTCGTGCACGCGGCGCCGGGAACCGACGAGCAGGCGTGCGCGCTCCTCACCGCCGCGGCGCGAGAGGCTCTGGGCCGCGGCGCGCCGGAGGTGGCCGCCGCCTACCTCGAGCGCGTGCTCGCCGAGCCGCTTGACGCGAGCGAGCGCGTGGACGTGCTTCTCGAGCTGGGCGTGGCTGAGATGCGAGCCGGGCGCGTGAGCGCGGTCGCCCACCTCGAGGAGGCGGCGCGCGAGGCCCCGGATCCGCAGCGGCGGATGGCGGCGGCCATCGCACTCACGCGCGTGCTGTACGTGGCCGGTGAGGGCGCCAGGGGCATCGAGCTGCTCGGCGAGGTGCGCGCCGCCGTCGGCGAAGACACGCCCGAGCTCGACAACGAGCTCCTGTCGATCGCCGACCTCGACCTGGCCGCACGCTCGCTCGCGCTGGCACAGCTCGGCCACGACGGGCGAGCCGCTCCGGACGACTCGGAGCTCGGGCACTTCGAGTCCGCCCACCGCGCCGTCGAGCTGTTGATGAGCGCCGAGAGCGCGGACCGCGCGGCCGCGCTCGCCGAGCGAGCCCTTGCAGACGGGATGATGCTCGGGCGCGCACTCGCCGGCGACAACCTGTTCTTTCTCGTCAACTACGTGCTCATCGCGGCCGACCGCTACGACGCCGCGCAGCGCCACCTCGAGGCGGCCCGCGCCGCCGCGCGCGACCACGGCTCCGCCATCGCGTACGCCACCGCCGAGCTCGCCCTCGGCTTCCTCGGCTCACGGCGCGGCACGCTGGTCGAAGCCGAGGCGGCAGCGCGCGCCGGGCTCGAGGTGGCGGCACTCAACGGCTGGCCGCCGGTTGCCCAAATGGGAATCGCCGTGCTCGCCGACATCCTGCTCGAGCGCGGCGAGATGGCGGAGCTTCGCGAGGCCGCAGCGGCCTCGGGCGTGGAGCTCGACACGATCGACGAGGGCACGCAGGGAACGGTGCTGCTGGACATCCGCGGCCAGTTGCGCATCGCCGAGGGCGACACGAGCGGCGGCGCACAGGATCTCCTCGAGGCCGGCGAGCGCCTCGTCTCGTGGGGCATGTTCAACCCGACGCTGCACGGCTGGCGCGGCAAGCGCCCGCTGGCCCTGTTCGCCCTCGGCGACGAGTCGGGCGCGCGCGAGCAGGCGGACGAGCTGCTGCGGCTCGCTGCCGGCTGGGGTGCCCCGCGCACGTACGCAGGCGCGCTGCTCACCTCGGCGCTCGTGCGCAGAGGTGACGAGCAGATCGAGCTGCTGCGCGAGGCCGCGGACACGCTCGACGGCTCGCAAGCCGCGCTCGTGCGCGCGCACGTGCTAACCGACCTGGGTGCGGCGCTACGCCGCGCCAACCGCCGCGCCGACGCCCGCGAGCCGCTGCGCGAGGGGCTCGAGTTGGCGCGGGCGTGCGGAGCCGAACCGCTGGTGCACCGTGCTCACACCGAGCTCTGGGCCACCGGCGCGCGGCCGCGCACTCCGCTCAGGAGCGGGCTCGACGCGCTCACGCCGAGCGAGCGGCGCGTGGCGAACATGGCGGCCGGCGGTCTCTCGAATCCCGAAATCGCGCAGTCGCTGTTCGTGACGATCAAGACCGTCGAGATGCACCTGACGAGCGCCTACCGCAAGCTCGACATTGACTCGCGCGGGCAGCTCGGCGCGGCGCTCAGCGCCTAGGACGAGCCGACGGAGCTCGGGAACGGCAGCCGGTCGCCGATCCCGAGATCGGCGGCGAGCACCGAGCCGATCTCGCGCCGTGCGCGGTCGAGCGGCACCTCGGAGTCACCGAGCAGCGCGCGGACGCCGAAGCCGTCGATCAGCGCGAGCGCGCGATCGG
Organism: Thermoleophilaceae bacterium; assembly: GCA_036555755.1. Taxonomy (GTDB): domain Bacteria; phylum Actinomycetota; class Thermoleophilia; order Solirubrobacterales; family Thermoleophilaceae; genus JAICJR01. The sequence continues at coordinate 2,628 of DATBKS010000108.1, read as the reverse complement.
CCACGGCCTCCGGGTCGCAGTCCTTGAACTCGCCCGCCTCGATCCCGTCGGCGATCGCCATCGCGAACCACTTGCGCATGCGCGCGTACAGCCGCTCCGCGGTGGGGCGCAGCTCCGGGTGGCGCACAGCGCGCAGCCAGAGCTCAACCCACAGCACCCAGTCGCGCTCGCGCGTGGCCGAGCTCGGCAGGCACTGCTCGACCATGCTCGCGATCCGCTCGGCGTGCGTCTCGGCGGCCTCGTCGAGCTGCTCCTCCTCGCCCATGCGGAGGTCGCCGGCGTGCTCGAACGAGTACTCGAGCGCCTCGCCGAGCAGTGCCTCGCGAGTGGCGAAGTGGTAGTGGACGAGCGCCGTCGACACGCCGGCGTCCATCGCGATCCGCGCGATGCGCACCTCGTCGATGCCGTCGCTGGCGATGCGGTCGACCGCCGCGGCGAGGATCCGTTCGCGGCCGCCGCCGTCGCTCATCAGGCGAGATCTCTCCGGACGCGGTCCGCGAACCAGCCGACCGCCGCCTCGCGCGCGGACAGCGGGCCGCACGAGTAGTCACGCGTGGCGAGCCCGCGCTGCACGTTCTTCACGAGGTCGATGTCCTCGTCCAGCACCTCGGTGTTGAAGCGATGGTTCACGCGCTGTGTGACCCGGGTCCGCAGACTGCTGTTGGCGGGCCGATAGCAGTCGTATGAATCGTGTACTTCAGACACACCGTTCGGACGGATCTGCCAGGTGTCCACCTGGTCGGGGTAGAGATCGAGCGTCGTGTTCGGGTAGATGAACACGTAGCGCCAGATGCGGTGGTGCTCCTCGTCCAGGTGAGCCATGGGCTTCGCGATGCGTGAGTAGAGCCGCGCCATCCGGTTGCCCGTGGGGTCCTCGCGCAGCGGCGCGTCGAACCAGACGTAGTTGTCGTGCAGCTCCACCGTGTAGTTCTTGTAATCGAGGAGGCGCATCAGGCCGGGGTGCGCGATCGGCACGTGGTAGCCCTCGAGGTAGTTGTCGATGATCACCTTCCAGTTGGCGGGCTGCGAGCCGCGGTAGGGAGAGAAGTGCTCGAGCTGCTCGATCCGGTAGGGGGCGAGCCGCTGCGGCAGGTCGCCGAGCGTGTCCGCCAGCGACGGCGCGTTCTCGTCGAGGTTGACGAACAGCAGCCCGCACATCTCCTCGACGCGCGCCGGCATCAGCCCGAGCGCGGACTTGTCGAGCTTCTCGCCGAACGCGCGCCCCTCGGGCACGCCGATCAGCTCGCCGTCGAGCCGATAGGTCCAGCCGTGATAGCGGCAGCGGATCGCGGCCTTGCACTGGCCCGAGCCGGTGAGCAGCATCGAGCCGCGGTGGCGGCAGACGTTGCGGAAGGCGCGCAGCTCCCCCTCCTCGCTGCGCACGACGAGCACGGGCTGGTTGCCCGCCCACGACGTGATGTAGCTCCCAGGGTTCGGCAGCTGCGCCACGTGGCCGGCGAGCTGCCAGTGGCGCTCGAAGATCCGCCGCTGTTCGCGCTCTGCAACAGCCGGATCGAGGTAGAGCTTGGGCTCTAGAGCCTCTCCGGCCGCGGTCGCGAAGGCAGGGGCAACTGAGGTGGAAAGCACTTCCATGGGAACCATCCTGATTTTGTAGTCAGTTGGTGTTAGTCTACACCCCCATGGCCCACCGTGTGGCCCATGAGACCTGGCTTTCGGTGACCCCGGAGCCCGAGCGCGAGCTGCCCGCAGCTCTCGCAACCATGCGCCATGGGGGCATTCCCACCACGGCGGCGATCGAGCACGAGCGCGAGCAGATCGAGCGCATCGTGCTGCACGGCGGCCAGCGCGACTGGCTCGCCCATCTCAGCGACGCGGTGCGTCTGATCGACGCAACCGAGGACGACACCGACCCGGCCGTCGTCCGCGCTCGCGAACTCGCGATCGAAGTGATCGCCAACCACCACAACCTTCTCCTCGGTCTCCCCGGACGGGCGGCGGAGCGCACGGCCGAGGAGCGAATACGACTCGGAGGTTCCGCATGACCACATCCCTGTCCCCCACGGTCGCAGACGAGCTGACCCCGGACCAGCTCGAGCTTCAGGCGCGAGCGCGGGCCTTCGTCGAGGGCGTGCTGATGCCGCTCGAGCAGGAGGCGCAGAAGCTCGACGGCCGCTTGCCCGAGGACACCATCGCGCACATCCGCCAGGAGGCGGTGGCCGCGCGCCTTCAGGGCGGCCGCTTCGCGCCCGAGATCGGTGGACAGGGCTGGTCGATGGTCGAGTGGTTCCTCGTCAACGAGCAGTTCGGCCGCGTGACGAACGGCCTGCACTGGCACGTGCCGAACGCGTACAACGTGCTGCTCCAGGGCACTCCCGACCAGGTCGATCGCTACCTGCGCCCGATCCTGCGCGGCGAGGGCGGCGAGACCGCCTACGCGGTCACCGAGGAGGACTCGGGCTCCGACCCGTCCAAGATCGCCACCACCGCCAAGCGCAGCGAAGGCGGCTGGGTGATCGACGGCGAGAAGTGGTTCGTCACCTCGGGCGACGTGGCCAACGTGCTCATCGTCATGGGCAATGCGCTGGTGGACGGCGAGAAGCTGCCCACGCTCTTCCTCATCGAGCCGGACGCGCCCGGCGTCGAGTTCGTCGACGACCCCGCCTACAC
>DATBKS010000107.1:0-8506 GCA_036555755.1 Thermoleophilaceae bacterium | reverse complement strand
CAGGGCGGCCAGCTTCGGGTCGTCCTCGACCACGAGAACGCGCATGGGTCAATCGTCTCACCACCGAGATGAGAACGTGATGAGCGAGGTCCGCCGCTAGCGCAGCGTGTCCCGCGCGGCCGCGTAGACGTCGTCCGCGTTCGGGATCCAGGCGTCCTCGAGCGGCGGGCTCAGCGGAATCGGCGTGAATGGGCCGCCCACCCGCTGGATCGGCGAGTCGAGGTGGTCGAATGCCACGCACTGCACCTCCGCGGCGATCTCGGCGCCATAGCCGCCGTGCTCAACCGCCTCGTGCGCGATCACGAGCCGGTTGGTCTTCTCCACCGAGCGCACGATGGTCTCGAGGTCGAGCGGCACCAGCGTACGCGGGTCGATCACCTCGGCCTCAACGCCGTCGGCAGATAGCCGCTCGGCCGCGATCAGCGCCTCGCCCACGAGCCGCGACAGCGCCACGATCGTCACGTCGCCGCCCTCTCTCAATACGCGCGCGCGACCGATCTCCACCGGCTCGATCTCGAGACCATCGTGCGCTCGGTGGAGAAGACCAACCGGCTCGTGATCGCGCACGAGGCCGTGGAGCACGGCGGCTTCGGCGCGGAGATCCTGGCCGAGGTGCAGGCGGTGGCGTTCGACGAGCTTGACGCGCCGATCGAGCGGGTGGGCGCGCCGTTTGCCCCGATCCCTCTGAGCCCGCCGCTCGAGGACGCCTACATCCCGGGGGCGGACGACATCGTCTCCGCGGTCCGCGCGACGCTCTAATCCCGCTCTCATCTCTTCGGTGAGACCATGGGTGCATGCGCGTTCTCGTGGTCGAGGACGACCCGAAGCTGGCCGCCCTGCTCGGCCGGGGCCTGCGCGAGGAGGGCGTGGCCACGGACGTGACGAGCCGCGGGGAGGACGCGCTCTGGATGGCGGGCTCGACCGAGTACGAGGCCGTGGTGCTCGACCTGATGCTGCCGGGCATAGACGGCTTCGAGACCTGCCGGCGATTGCGCGCCGACGGGGTGGCGACGCCGGTGCTGTTCCTGACGGCTCGCGACGCCGTTGAGGACCGCATCGCCGGCCTCGACGGCGGCGCCGACGATTACCTCGTCAAGCCGTTCGCCTTCGGCGAGCTGCTGGCGCGGCTGCGCGCGCTGGCCCGGCGCGGGCCGGTGCCGCGGCCGGCGGTGCTGTCGGTCGGAGAGTTGCGGCTCGACCCTGCCACGCGGCGGGTGTGGCGAGGCTCGGCCGAGATTTCTCTGACCGCGCGGGAGTTCGCCCTGCTCGAGGCGTTCATGCGCCGGCCGGGCGAGGCGCTGTCGCGCTTCGACCTGCTGGAGGCCGTGTGGGACGGCACCTACGAGAACCGCTCGAACGTGATCGATGTCTATGTGCGCTACTTGCGGGAGAAGGTCGACCGGCCGTTCGGGGCGGCGAGCATCGAGACGGTGCGCGGCCACGGCTACAGGCTGCGTGCGGCATGAGACGCCTGCCGTTGCGGTTGCGTCTCACGCTCGCGTTCGGCCTCGTGATGGCGCTCGTCCTGGCGGCCACCGGCTTCGTGGTCTACGGGATCTTCCGCTCGGACCTCAACCACACGATCGACAACTCGCTGCGGGCGCGCGCCGCGGCGACCGGGCCAGCCCGTGGTTTGGCCGGCGAGGGCGAGAACTTTGCCCAGCGCGTGCGCCCCGATGGCTCGCCGCTTGCCGCCACCGCCCAGGTTCGCGGGCGGCTGCTGCTCGGCCCGGCCGACGCCGCGCGGGCCGCGCGTGGGCCCGTGTTCGTCGAGCACGCCGGCATCCCGGGACTCGACGGTCGCCTCCGGATGCTCGCCCAGCCGGAGGGCCCTCGGATCCTTGTGGTCGGTCAGTCGCTCGGCGAGCGCGACGACTCGCTGCGCACCCTCGCACTGTTGCTCGCGGGGGGCGGCGCTGTGGCGCTGTTGCTCGCCTGTCTCGCCGGGTACGGCGTGGCGAGCGGCGCGCTTCGGCCGGTGGAGGCGATGCGCCACCGTGCGGCCGCAATCTCGGGCGCGCGTGCGGGCGAGCGGCTGCCGGTGCCCGACACCGCGGACGAGCTGCAGCGGCTCGCCGAGACGCTGAACGAGATGCTCGACCGGCTCGAGGGTGCGCTCGCGCGCGAGCGCGCGTTCGTGGCGGACGCGTCGCACGAGCTGCGCACGCCGCTGGCGGTTCTCAAGGCCGAGATCGACCTCGCGCTCCGCCGCGGGCGGTCGGCCGACGAGCTGCGCGCGGCGCTCGAGTCCGCGGGCGAGGAGACGGACCGGCTCGTGCAGCTCGCGGAGGACCTGCTCGTGATCGCGCGCGTGGACGAGGGGCGGTTGCAGCTGCGCGTCGAGGACCTCCAAGTCGGCGAGCTGCTCGGTGCGGTGGCCGCGCGCTTCGGCGTGGTTGCCGGGGACGCGCGTGAGCTGCGCGTGCGCGGGGATCGCGCCCGGCTCGAGCAGGCGCTCGGCAACCTCGTGGACAACGCACAGCGGCACGGTGCCGGCGAGGTTCGCTTGAGCGCGGTCGCGCGCGACGGCAAGGTGGAACTGCACGTGACCGACGAGGGGGATGGGCTTCCATCCGACTTCGCCCCGCTCGCGTTCGAGCGCTTCACACGCGCCGACGCCGCGCGCTCGCGCGAAGCGAGCGGCGGCGCCGGGCTCGGGCTGGCGATCGTGGCGGCGATCGCCCAGTCCCACGGCGGTAGCGCCGGCGCGTCTGGCGCTGACCTCTGGATTCAGCTCCCCGCCTTGAACGAGCGCAGCACGTTGCGCTCCACGCCGCCCTTGACCGTCTCCTCGAGCACAGTTCCCACTCCGCGGCGGTAGTGCTTGTGGTCGATCACGCCAGGCTCGAGCGGGGTCCACTCCTCCGTCAGCACGTTCGCCGCGCTGCGACGCAGCACGCGGAAGTGATCCTCGGCGTGCCCCTTGTAGTACTCCTGGCGCGCGCTGTCGCCGGGGCGTGGATCGGCCGGCATGAAGAGCCCCGCCTGGGCGCCGCCCGTGCCCGCCTCCCATGACCCCTCGGTGGACTTCACCTTCCCGTGGCTGTCGAGTTCGGCGGTGTCCTCGCCGTAGTACCAGACGTTGCCCTGCTTGTCCTGGGCATACCAGTCGGTGGTCCGCTCCTCGAGCTTGCCCTTGAGGTAGAGCCGGTCGTCGACGGCGGTCGTCACCACGCCCTGGATCCTCTTCGTCGCGCCGGGGACCTTCACGACGTCCACCGACGGCTTGCCGTCCTTGATCCCGGTGTAGCGCCACACCGAGCCCGTCTTCAGCGGGAACCACGGGTTGTCAACCGGGCGGGCGCCGGAGCTGCCCCGGGATCCGCTCGACCCGCAGGCGGCGGCGCCGAGCGCGAGCAGGGTGAGTGCTGTTGCGGCTATGCGTTTCATGCCGCGGACGCTTACAGGCGCGGATGAGATCGCTATGAGAGGGGAAGCGCTCGGTTGCTACTTCGCGCAGGCGTCGCAGGCGCCGTGCAGGACCACCTCGTGGTCCGAGACCTGGAACGGCACGCGGCGGCTGAGCTTGCCGATCGTCTTCTCGAGCTCCTCGTCAGCGAACGGGACGAGCTTGCCGCAGCGGTCGCAGACGAGGTGATGGTGGTGGTCGTGATCGCGGCGGACCGGCTCGTAGAAGACGCTGCTCTTGCCGGTCTCGACCCGCTGCACGAGGCCGAGGCTCTCGAGCTGGTCGAGGATGCGGTAGACACTCGCGCGCGCGACGGCGCGGTCGCTTGTGCGGAGCGCGTCCTCGATGTCGAAGGCCGACAGTGCGCAGTCCTGGCGGTCGAGCAGGCTCAGGACGGCCTCGCGCGCGGCGCCGCGCTTGTAGCCGGCGGCGCTCAGCTCGGCGGCTGCCTGATTGGCCCAGCTCATGTCTGTGCGCGCCTCCGTCACCGGACCGATTCTAACTTTGGCTTTCTCGCCCTCTGCGTGGCGAGCGAGGCGGCGAGGTAGATGGCCACCGCGAGCAAGATGATCATCGAGCTGGGCGGGAGATCGGGCACCAGGTAGCTCAGGGTGAGCCCGCCCCAGGTGGCGAGGATCGCGAGTGCCGCCGACAGCGCGAGGCCCTTGTAGGGGTTGGCGGTGAGGCGGTGCGCGGCGCCCGCGGGCGCCGCGAGCAGGCCGAGCAGGAGCAGCGCGCCCACCGCCTGGGTGGCCTCGGCGGCCGTCAGTCCGAGCACTCCGAGGAAGACGAGGCCGATGGTGCGCACCTTCAGGCCTTTGGCCTCGGCCACGTCGACGTCCACCGACGAGAACAGGAGCGGCCGCGCGATCACGAGCGTGAGTGCCACCGCTGCCGCGCCGAGCAGCGCGGCGAGTCGCGCCTCAGATGCCGACAGCCCGAAGATCGACCCGAACAGCACGCGCACGCCCGCGGTGCCGTCGCCGCTGCCGCTCGACGAGGTTGTGTAGATCGACAGGAAGAGCGCTCCGAGCCCGAGTATCCAGGCAAAGAACGAGCCGATCACCACGTCGTCGGGGCGAGCGCGGTCGCCCGCCAGGCCCATGCCGAGCGCGACAAGGATCGTGATCGCGAAGAGCCCGATGCGGAGATCGATGCCGGCGGCCGCGGCCGCGAGCGCCCCGGTGAACGCGACGTGGCTCAGCGCATCGCCCGCGAACACCTGCGCGCGCAGGACGACGAAGTAGCCGACCAGGCCGCACGCCAGCGCCACGAACGTGCCGGCGAGGAAGGCGTTGCGCATGAACTCGTGGCCGAACATCAGCGTGCGCTCACCGCCTTCCACGCGCGCGCGAGTACGTAGAGGCCGAACGACAGCGAGGTGACGTAGAAGCCGACGGGGTAGACCGAGTAGTAGGCGATGGTCAGGCCGAGCCAGGTGACTGCCAAGCCGAGTACCACCGAAAGAGCGAGGCTTCGGCCGGGGCGCGACGTGATGAGCTGCGCCGTGGCCGCGGGGGTCACGAGCAGGGCGAACACGAGCAGCGCGCCGGTGATCTGAGCTGTGGCCGCCACGGCGAGGCCGAGCAGAAGCAGGAAGCCGGTAGAGAGCGCGGCGACGGGCACGCCGCTCGCCCGCGCCACGTCTGCGTCGACGCTTGCGAAGAAGAGCGGGCGTGCGATGAAGGCGAGCACCAGCAGGACGGCTACTGCGATGCCGAGCAGCACGAGCACCTGGTCGTCGGTGATGCCGAGGAACGTTCCGAACAGAAGCGCGTCGAGGCCGTTCAGCAGCCCGTGGTAGAGGCTGACGAACAGGAACCCGAGGCCGAGCGCGAACGCCTGCACCGATCCGATCGCGGCCGACTCGTGGCTGAGGCTGCGCACCTCGCCGCCCGTAACCGCCGAGAGCGCCAGCGCTCCTGCGCCGCACGCAAGGAAGTAGCCCACGAACACCGGCGCGCCCGCCAGCGCCGCGGCCGCCGCGCCGGGGAAGGCGATCAGCGACAGCGTGTGCCCCGCGAACGTCTGCTGCCGCACCACCATGAACCAGCCGATCGCGGAGGCGGTCAGTGCCACGATCGTCCCCGCGATCAGGGCGTTCGTCATGAAATGGAACTGGAAGAGCTCGTCAATGTGCATGGTCGTGTCCGTGCTCGTGGCGGTCGCCGTGGATCGCGGGTGGCTCGGGCGTGCCAACGACCACGAGCCTGCCGTCGGAGGTCTCGAGCACTTCGATGGGCGCGGAGTAGAGGCTGGTGAGCGTCGCGCTCGTGATCACCTCGCGCGGCGCGCCCTCGACGGCGGTCTGGCCGGCGAAATAGACGACGCGGTCGAGGTAGGGGAGGATCGGGTTGACGTCGTGGGCCACGAGCATCACGGCGACGCCCTCGTCCCGGCAGATGCGCTGGACGAGCGCGGCCACCGCCACCTGGTTGGGCAGGTCGAGGCTGTCGAGCGGCTCGTCGAGGAGGAGCAGGCGCGGGCGGCGGACGAGCGCTTGGGCGATCAGCAGGCGCTGCTGCTCGCCGCCCGAGAGTCGTCCGATGGGGCGGTCGGCGTAGGCGGCCGCGCCGACCAGCTCGATCGCGTCCGCTACCCGCTGTCTCGTTTCCGCGTTCGCACGGCCGGGGAGCGGAACGCCCCAGCGGGCGCCGTCGAGGCCGAGCCGCACGATGTCGACGCCGCGGATGCGCGCCGCGGCATCGAAGCTGCGGCGCTGTGGCAGGTAGCCGATCTGCTGGTTGGCGGCGCCGGGCGGCTGGCCAAGCACGCTCGCGTTTCCGGCACTCAGCGGGAGCAGCCCGAGGATCGCCTTGAGCAGGGTGGACTTGCCGGCGCCGTTAGGACCGAGCACCGCCGCGAACTCACCTGGGCGCATGCAGAGGCTCACGTCACTCCACACCGTGCGACCGCCGAGCCGGACCTGGGCGGACTCGAAGCGCACCGCCGCCTCTGCCACCGGCGCATGGATGTGGGTCGGGGCTGGCTGTCTCACTCGCCCGCTCCAGTGACGAGGGCGAGCTCAAGGGCGCTCAGCTGGCGCGACTGCCACTGCTGGAAGCTGGCGCTCGCCGGGGTGAGCGTTTCCGTGATCGTTGCCACCGGGATGCCCTTGGCTTTTGCCTCGGAGGTCAGTCGCTCCACGTCAGGCGTCGCGTTCTGGCTGTTGTAGACCCAGACCTTGATCTGGCGATCGGCGATCTGGGCGTCAGCCGTCGATTTGGCGGTGGCGGTCGGCTCGCCGCCCTCGCTCACGGCGTCGAGCAGGCTCTCGGGTGTGAGCGGCTTCAGGCCGAGGCTTTGGGCGAGTGGGGCGAAGATGCTCTCCGACGCTCCAACAGGAACGCTCGAGTATCTATTGCGGATGGAGGCGATCAGCGATCGGTAGACGGCGAGCGCCTTGGTTCGGAAGAGCGTGCGTTGCTGGTCGAAGTAGCGCGCGTGCGCCGGGTCGAGCTTCTTGTAGTCGGTGGTGATCTTGTCGATCACCCGCTGCACGTCCGGGGGCGAGTACCAGCGGTGCGGGTTGCCGCCCGCCTTCACGCCGACGACGTCGCCGACGTGCGTCGTCACGCGGCCGTCCAGGGGTTCGCGTCGAGCAGCTTGGTCGCCCAGGGGTCGTAGCCGACTCCGTTGACGATCGCGAGCTGCGCCTCCGCCATCGCCCGGGCGTCGGACGGGGTGGGCTCGTAGTCGTGCGGGTCGGTGGCGGGGTTGTGGATCAGGCTCGTCACCTGAACGCGGTTGCCACCGAGCTGTGCGGCGATGCTGCCCAGAAGTTCTCCGCCGCGACGACGCGCAGGCGGCCGTTGCTGGCGTTGGTCGCCGCGCCGCAGCCGGCGAGGGCGACCGCGAGAACCCCGACAAGAACCAACCGAGCCATGGTGGGCAGCATACCTAAGAATAAGAACAGTTCTCATTCTTGCACGATCGACTCCTACGGAAGACCGAAGCCTCGGACGCAGGCTGCCCCGCTGGTTGCTCGTCCGCCGTCGGGCGACCATCTCCTGGACCCCATGGACACCCACACGCAAGAGCCCGAACTCACCATCCGCCTCGCCGCCGGCGATGCATGCGACGACGCCTCGATTCGGCGCCTGGCCGACCTCGACCGCGAGGAGCCGCCGGACGGCCCGGCTCTCCTGGCCGAGCTCGACGGCGAGCCGGTCGCGGCGATCGGCTTCGACGACGGCCACACGGTCGCCGACCGCCGCCGCGCGAGCTCCTCGCTGCTCACACTGCTGCACCTGCGCCGACTTGAGACGCGGGCGATCGCATTCGTGTTCGGCGCCTGACCGAAAACCGGCCCCGCGGCCGTGCACCTGAATTAGATTCAGGTGCGCGATGGCCAAGACCGCTAAGACCGCCCGTGGGCAGGCCACGCAGGCGGCACTCGTTCGCGGCGCCCGCGAGGTCTTCGAGCGCGACGGCTACATCGACGCCCGGATCACCGACATCACCGCGGCCTCCGGAACGGCGCTCGGGTCCTTCTACACCTACTTCGAGAGCAAGGAGGAGATCTTCAACGCGGTGGTCGACGCGTTGGGCGAGGAGGGCCTGAGTCTCGTGCCGACGCTCGACTACGTCGCCCACGAGGATGACGTGGTGGCGAGCATCTCCGCCCACCACCGGGCATACCTCGAGGCGTACCACCGCAATGCTCGCCTGATGAGCGTCATCGAGCAGGTGACCAACGTGAGTGACAGCTTCCGCCGGCGCCGCACTGCTCGCGCCCAGCCGGCGGTCAATGCGAGCCGCGACGCGATACTCAGGCTTCAGGCAGCGGGGCGTGCGGACCCCAAGGTCGATCCTGTCGCTGCCGTACGGGCCCTCTCGAGCATGGTGAGCCGGACCGCCTACATCACGTTCGTCCTGGAGGAAGAAGGCGCCGAGGCCATCGACAACCTCGTGAAAACGCTCACGTTCCTGTGGGTGAACGCCCTGAAGATCCCCACTCAGTAGACGGCGCGGCCGCCCGATAGGTCGTACGTCGCCCCCGTGCTGAACGAGCACCGCTCCGATGCCAGCCACGAGACGAGCTCGGCGAGCTCCTCGGGCTTGCCCATGCGCCCCATCGGCACGCGCGACAGGAAA
>DATBKS010000106.1:0-42788 GCA_036555755.1 Thermoleophilaceae bacterium | reverse complement strand
CACCGTGCTCGGCAGCATGAAGAGCCCGGCGGCGGTAACCGTGGCACCGAATCCGTAGCCCGCGGACTTCGGCATCTCGACGAACAACGGGATGAGCACGAACGAGCTGTACATCCCGGCGCCGATCAGAAAGGCGGACGCGTTCACGGTCCACACGCCGCGGATGCGCATCATCTGCATGTCGACCAGCGGTTCGGACGCGCGCTGTTCGTTGCGCACCCACGCGACGAGCAGGATGAGCGCGGCGGCGAACAGCGCCACGATCCTCGGGTCGCCCCACCCCCAGGTCGAGCCCTCGCTGATGGCGACCAGCAGGCAGACCAGCCAGGCGGCCAGCAGGAGGCCGCCGCTGACATTGACGCGCCCCGGGACCTTGATCGGTGACTCGGGCACGAAGAGGACGGTCCCGACCGTGGCGATGGCGACGAGCACGAGCGGGAACCAGAACAGCCAGTGATAGGAGAGGGTGTCGACGATCGGACCGGCCAGCACGATCCCGAGCCCGCCGCCGATACCGAGGATCGCCGAGATCAGCGCGATGCCATGAGCTACACGCGCGCGTGGGAACTCGTCGCGGATGATCCCGAAGGCGAGCGGGAAGATCGCGCCGCCGGTGCCCTGGATCAGGCGGCCGACGATCAGCAGGGCGACCGAGTTGGCGAGCGCCGAGAAGAGCGTGCCGCCGGCGAGGATGATCAGGACGAAGAGCAGCGTGCGCTCCTTGCCGAACATGTCGCCGAGGCGACCCGCAATCGGCGTGGCCACCGACGCGCTGAGCAGGAAGGAGGTGAAGACCCAGGTGACCGCCTCGGTGCTCGTCCCGAGGTCGCGCTGGATGACGGGCAGCGCCGGCGCGACCAGCGACTGCAGCAGCGCATAGGAGATGCCCGCGAGCGCGAGCACCGAGAAGGTGAGGCCGTAGTGCTGGCGCTCGACGTCGGGACTCATCGTGCTCATCGCGTCTTGTCCCTGCGCGCAGGGGAGAGCCCCTGGGTGACGATGCGCTTGACGAGGCGCTCGGCCTCGCGATCGCTCATCGCGCCGTCGGAGAGCTGCTCGATGGTGGCGAGCATGAGGCTGCGGATGACCATCACGGCCCAGTCCGCCGGGATGCTCTTGGTGATCTCGCCACGGCGCTGGCCGCGCTCCACGGCGGCGCGCAGCGCGGCGGAGATGCGCTCGCGCGGCTCCTGGGCATCGTCGGCGTCGGCGCGCCAGTTGTTGATGAAGCGGTAGCGGTCGCCGAGCACGATCACGGCGCCGACGATGCTCTCGATCGTCTCGAGCGCCGGGCCTTCGTCGGCGGGAAGGCTCTCCACCGCGACCACCACCTCCTCGCGCGCGTGTGCCTTGATGGCGGCCGTGAGGTCGTCGCGGCAGGGGAAGTGGCGGTAGAGCGTCGCGCGGCCCACACCTGCGTGCAGTGCCACCTCGCTCATGCCGGCCGCCGGGTCGAGCGCGAACACGTGGATGGCGGACTCGAGGATCCGGTCGATGTTGCGGGCGGCGTCGGCGCGCCTTGCTATCTGAGACGCCATCGTCCCAGATAATAGAGACTCCGCTGTCTCACATCAATGGCCGCCGAATCCGTTGATTCATCAACTAAACTCTTCTCATGGCCACCAGGATGAAGACCGGACTCGACAGCGTCTCACTTGACGCTTGGCGTGGGTTTCTGCTCAGCCACGCGGCCATCACGCGTGAGCTCGATGCCGACCTGATCGCCCGCCACGGTCTCACCTCGCGGGACTACGAGGCGATGCTTTTCCTCGCTCAGGAGCCGGATCGCAACCTCCCGATGGGGGAGCTGGCGGACCGCACGATGCTCACCCGCTCTGGCGTGACGCGCCTGGTGGACGGCCTCACCAAGATCGGGCTCGTCGAGCGCGTGGCGTGCCCACGGGACGCGCGTGTCTCATATGCGCAGCTCACCGACGCCGGCTACCAGCGCCTCCGCGAGGCGGGCCGGACACACATCGAGGGCATCCGCAACACCTTCCTTCGCCACTTCTCGGAAGCTGAGGTCGCGCAGCTCGCCGAGCTGCTTGGGCGGCTCCCGCACGCCGACGACGGCGCGGGCTGCCCGGTCGAATAGCGTCCGCCGTCCGCCGTCCGCCACCCGCCGGACCACCGCCCTGCCGACTGCGGACGGCGGACTGCGGACGAGATAGTTGACCCAGCAATAGTTGACGCCACAAGCAAATGTCGCTAACATCCTTGATGAGTCAACTATCTCCTCAAGGAGCCATTCTAAAAATGAGCACCACCGCAACGATCACTTCGATCCCGCAGGGCACCTGGACGATCGACCCGTCGCACTCGAGCGTCGAGTTCACCGTCAAGCACATGGGTCTCGCCACCGTCCGCGGGCAGTTCACGGAGTTCGAGGGCACCATCGAGTCCGACGGGGAGCGCGCGAGCGTCACCGGCAACGTCGACGCCTCGAGCGTGACGACCCACAACAAGCAGCGCGACGAGCACCTCGCCACGAGCGACTTCTTCGGGGTCGAGGACCATCCGCAGATCAGCTTCAAGGCCGAGTCGATCGAGCTGGGCGAGGACGGCACCGTCCGCATTCCCGGCGAGATCACGCTGAAGGGCGTGACCAAGCAGATCGAGCTCACGGGCGACTACGCCGGCGCGGGCACGGACCCGTGGGGGAACGAGCGTGTCGGCCTCGATGTGTCGGCCAAGATCGACCGTCGCGACTTCGGTCTCGACTGGAACCAGCCGCTCACCGGCGGTGGGCTCCTCGTCAGCAACGGCGTGACGCTGCTCCTCTCCGCCTCGGCGGTCAAGGGCGCGTAGCCTCGTAGGCCGATGCTCCCATCCGCAACCCACATCGGCGCGGTCCACCTGACCGTCGCCGATCTCGAAGCCCAGCGTTCGTTCTATGAGCGGGCGCTAGGGCTTCGCGAGCTCGGCCGCGACGGCCAGACCGTCAGGCTCGGCCCCGAGGGCGGCCCGGTGATCCTCGAGCTCACCGGCAATCCGGACGCACCACGGCGGCCGCACGGCACCACCGGGCTCTACCACTTCGCCGTGCTCGTCCCGACGCGAGCCGACCTCGCCCAGGCGCTGCGGCGCGTGATCGAGGCGGGCTGGCGATTCACCGGCGCCTCGGACCACCTGGTGAGCGAGGCGCTCTACCTCAACGATCCCGAGGGCAATGGGATCGAGATCTATCGCGACCGCCCGCGCGAGGAGTGGAGTCGCGACGACGAGGGCGTGCTCCAGATGGCCACGCTCCCGCTCGACATCGACGGCGTCATGGGCACGGTGGATGGCACCCGCCCCGTTCCGCCGTCGATGGCGGCCGGGACGCGGATGGGCCACGTCCACCTGCAGGTGGCGAACATCCGCGACGCCGAGGCGTTCTACGCGGGCGCGCTCGGCTTCGACGTGATGGTGCGGACCTACCCGGGCGCGCTGTTCGTGTCCGCCGGCGGCTACCACCACCACATCGGCCTCAACGTGTGGGAGAGCGCGGGCGGGTCACCGCCTCCACCGGGCTCCACCGGGCTGCGCTCCTTCGAGGTCGTCCTTCCCACTGCCGAGGACGCCGCGCGTGTGGCCGACCAGGCGCGCGCAGCGGGTGCCGAGGTCGAAACCTCGGGCGGCAGCGCGATCGTGCTCGACCCCTGGCGTGACGCAGTTCTCTTGACCGCCTAGGCGGTCGCGAAGCGGTAGACCAGCATCCCCTTGGCCACCACCCGCTCGCCGGGCGGCTCGGTGACCTCGATGTCGCAGAAGCACATGCTGCGGCCGCGACGCGCCGGGGTGGCGGTGGCGAGAAGATCGCCGCCGCGGGCGGCCGCGAGGTACTCGACGGTCATCGAGACCGTCGACCCGGTCGCGCCGTCGGGTGCCTCCTCGTCGTACGCCCAGGCCGCGGCCACGCCGGCCGTGTCGATCAGCGTCGCGATCGCCCCGCCATGGACGATGTCGCCCATCGTTGCCAGCTCGGCGCGGTAGGGGAGAAGCAGCTCGGCCAGATCGGGCTCCAGCGTCTTCAGCTCGATTCCGAGGTGGCGAACGAGCGGCGACTGCGGGATGAAGCTGCGGATGATCTCGCGCCAGGTCACGCGCACAGCAGACTAAACGCACTTCAGCCGCGAGCCTGGCTCGACGTTGCGACACTTCAGCAGCAACTTGCAGAAAGGAACTCGCGATGACCAGCTCTCCGCCCGTTGATTGGGGCATAGGCCACTATGAGCGCACGGCGGCTCAGCTCTTGCCCGCCGCGCGCGTGCTCGTCGACCGGGCGGCGCCCGCACAGGGTGAGCGAGTGGTGGACCTGGGCTGCGGCACGGGCAACGGCGCGCTCCTCGCCGCGGCGCGCGGCGCCCGCGTGACCGGCGTCGACCCGGCGGCACGTCTGCTGGAGGTCGCGCGCAAGCAAGCCGCCGAGGACGGAGTCGAAGCGGACTTCGTCGTCGGCGATGCCGCCTCGATCCCGCTCGCCGCCGGCGAGGCCGACCTCGTGATGTCGGTGTTCGGCGTGATCTTCGCCCCGGACCCCGTTGCCGCGGGGGCGGAGATGGCGCGCGTGACCGGGACGCCGGGCCGCATAGTCCTGAGCGCCTGGATCCCCACCGGCGCGATCAGCGTGGTGAACCGGATGGCGCGCGAGACGGTGAGCCGCGTGCTCGACCTGCCGCCGGGGCCGCCGCCGTTTCCCTGGCACGAGCGCGATGCCCTGGCCGGGCTGTTCGAGCCGCACGGGTTCGAGGTCTCGCTCGAGGAGGAGACCATCCAGTTCACGGCCGCCTCGATCGCCGAGCAGGTGGACGGCGACCAGGAGAACCACCCGCTGGCGGTGGCCGGCCGGGCCGTCCTCGAGCCCGCCGGCGAACTGGAGGCGCTGCGCGCGCGGATCTTCGAGACCTACGAGGCGGCCAACGAGGACCCGGACGCGTTCCGCGTGACCAGCCACTACGTGATCGCGACGGCGAGCCGCTGATGAACGACTCCGACCGGATCGAACGGCACCGCGGCTGGATCGCCGGCCTGCTCGTGGTGCTCGCCGCCCCGCAGGCGCTGATCGGGCTGTGGGCGCTGTTCGCGCCGCACAACTTCTACGAGAACTTCGGCCTCGGGGGCGATCCCTGGGTCAAGGTGCTCGGCGCCTACGACGAGCACCTCGTGCGCGACGTCGGCTCACTGTTCTGCGCGCTCGCGCTGGTGATGATCGTGGCGGCGGTGCGCGGTCAGCGCAGCCTGTCGTACGTCGCCGCAGCCGCTTGGCTGACGTTCGCGGTCCCGCACGCGATCTACCACTTCTTCAACCTCGGGCCGTACTCAACGGGCGACGCGATCGCCAACGTGATCACGATCGGCTGGACAGTGGTGGGCGGGCTGATCGTGCTCTGGCTGCTGCGCGACTCGGCGCGGGTGGAAACCGCGAGTCGCTAGCGGTCGAGCGCCTTGCTGAAGCGGCGCTCGGCGGCCTTCGTCATGCGCTGCTTGAAGGCGGCGAGCAGGGCGTCGGTTGCGAGCGGGCGGAGGCGCTCGAGCGCCTCGCGCTTGCGCGCCCACTCGGCCGGGTCCTGGGGCCCGTCGGACGGCAGCGGCCCGAGCACGTCGTCCACGAACACGCGCACGAAGGCGTCGGCGACCGCGGCGGAGTGCTTCATCACGCTCGAGGCGACCGCCAGCACGTGGTCGATCGGCACGCCTTGGCGCACGAGCTCCTCGCCGGCCGCGAACAGGGTCGGGCTCGGCACCTCGAAGCGGTCGTCGCCGAGCGGCTTGATCAGTCCGAGCTTGATCGCCTTGCGCGCGGTCTTCTCGTCGTAGGGGCCGTTGAGCCGCTCGTCGAGCTCTGCCTGGGTGATGTACTCGGGCTCCTCGTCGCCGAACGGCGTGAGCGCCGCGCGCTTGAAGCCGAGCGCCTCCTCCACCGCACCGCTCGAGCCCTCGATCAGGCGCTCGATGGCCTTGAGGTTGAAGCCCTCGGCCTGCATCTCCTGGATCAGCTTGACGCGCGCGAGGTGCTCGGAGTCGTAGTAGCCGGTGCGCGCCTCGACGACGGGCGGAGGCAGGAGGCCGCGCGACTGGTGCGCGCGGATGTTGCGCACGGTCATGCCGGTGCGCTGAGCGAGCTGATCGATGGTCAGCCGGCTCCCCCCGTTGGATGGTGACGTCATCACTGTCATGGTACGAAGTTTGAAGTTACATCAGATCGTGTAACACTGAGCAATGGCAAGTGTAGAGGACTGACCTATGCCCAAGAAGAAGACAGCCATCCGCACCGAGGAGATCGAGCTCCACGGCCACCGCGTGAGCTACCGGATCGCGGGCGAGGGCCCGCCGGTGCTCCTGATCCACGGCATCGCCGGGAGATCCGAGCAGTGGATCGACACGATGTCGATCCTGGCCGAGGGCCACACCGTCGTGGCGCCGGACCTGCTCGGCCACGGCCGCTCCGCCAAGCCACGCGGCGACTACTCGCTCGGCGCCTACGCGAGCGGACTGCGCGACCTTCTCGTGGCGCTCGACCTGCGGAAGGCAACGGTGGTGGGGCACTCGCTGGGCGGCGGCATCGCGCTCCAGTTCGCCTACCAGTTCCCGGAGCGCACCGGGCGACTGGTGCTCGTGTCGAGCGGAGGCCTCGGCCGTGAGGTGCACCCGCTGCTGCGCGCCGCCACGCTGCCGGGCTCCGAGCTCGTGCTGCCGCTGATCTCGAACGACACCGTGCGCAGCGCGGGCACGACCGTGTCAGGGTTCGTCGGCAAGCTCGGCTTCCGCGCCGGCTCCGACATTGCTGAGTTCGCACGCGGCTACGGCTCACTGGCCGACGGTGACTCCCGCCAGGCCTTCCTGCACACGCTGCGCGCGGTGATCGATCACGGCGGCCAGCGCGTGAACGCCGGCGACCGGCTCTACCTGGCCGAGGACGTGCCGAGCCTGATCGTGTGGGGCAGGCGCGACCCGATCATCCCGGTGCACCACGCCGGCAACGCCCACCGCGGGATGCCCGGCAGCCGCCTCGAGGTCTTCGACGACGCCGGGCACTTCCCGCAGCTGGACGAACCCGTGCGCTTCGCGCGCACGCTGGACGACTTCATCGGCTCGACCGAACCGGCGGAAGTGGACGCCGACTCGATGCGAGCGCGGCTCGTCTAGTCCTTGTCGACCTTCTTGCCCTTCGCGTTCACGACGTACCACTCGGCGCCGAAGGCCTTCGAGCCCTCGCCGTTGGCCTGACCGGCTCCGCTGTCGCCCGCGTACGCGTAAAGCGGGTGCCCGTTGTAGGTCACCTGGAGCTTGCCGTCCTTGCGCTTGGTGGTCCCGAGCTTGGACGCACTCACGCCCTTGCCGGCCTTGGGCTTGCCGCTGGTCAGCGCAGGTGGCCATCCGGCTGCGCACTGGCCGTAGCAAGCACTCTTGCCATGCTTGTCCTTCTCAAAGAGGTACAGCGTCTGGCCGTGGCCGTTGACGAGCACCTTGCCAAGGTCCCCAACCTTCTTGAGCTGGATCTTGGCCTTCGCCGCGCTATGAGCGCTTGGGGTCGAATGCGCGCCGGCGGTGGCGCCGCCAATCGCAGCGGCGGTCGCACCGATGGCGAGCATCGGCAGAAGCATGCGCTTCATCTCTGCGTGTCCTTCCTGTCGAAACGTGGACCACCAGGGGAAACGCGTTCGCCTCGCCGATCCTTCCCGCAACTTCTTACAAAGGTCTTACTAGAGCGAAAACAACTGGCGCGCCGCCGCTCACACGCTGGAATACTGCCCCTCCGTCCACGCGGCAAAGGGGCCTCTGAAGTCCAGGGGAGCCGCGACTCAACTCATAAGTAGTGAACAGGGAGGGTTCATGAATAGATCTCTTCGCGCGCCCTGGAAGCTCGCTGCTCTAGGCGCGGCCGCGATCGCAGCGCTGGCCGTTCCAGCGTCGGCGCGCGCGGTGACCACGGCCCAGAGGACCGGCCTCGCGCCGATCCTCGTCTCGGGCGGAACGGACCAGGGCGCGCTGCCGGCGCAGACGCTCCACGTCACGATCGCCCTTTCTCCGCGCAATCAGTCGGCGCTCGACCGAGTGGTGCGGGGGCACCAGACGATCTCCGGCGCCACTTACAACTCGACCTACGCGCCCGCGCAGTCGACCGTCACCGCGGTCACCTCGTGGGCAAGCGCCAATGGGCTGAGCGTCAGCTCCGTGTCGCCCAACCGGACCTTGGTGCAGCTGAGCGGCTCGTCCACCGCGTTCGGCAAGGCGCTCGGCATTACCTTCGAGCGCTACTCGTCGTCGAGTGGCAGCTACTTCACGCCGAAAGGCACCGCCAAGCTGCCGAGCAGCTTCGCGGGTCAGGTGGCGGGCGTGCTCGGCCTCTCGAGCATCGGGAAGCTGAGCCTGCCGCCCAAGCGCACGCCGGCCAACTCGACGCAGGCCGCCGGCGGCATCAACTACCCGGCCGACTACGGCCCACAGGACTTCTGGACGCTCTACAACGCGCCCAGCACGGCCACCGGGTCGGGGCAGCAGGTCGCGGTGATCGCCGAGGGCGACCTCACGATCCCGAAGCAGGACCTCGTGAAGTTCGAGCAGCAGTTCGGCCTGCCGCAGGTGCCCGTAACGCAGACCACCGTGGGTGCTCCGTCGAGCGACACGGCGGGCAACGACGAGTGGGACCTCGACACGCAGTACTCCACCGGCTTTGCGCCGGACGTGTCGGGCCTCCACCTGTACGTGGGCGCGTCGCTGTCGAACGACGACATCCTGGCGACGGTCAACCGCTGGGTCACCGACAACACGAACAAGCAGGCCAGCTTCTCGGCCGGCGAGTGCGAGTTGCTGGCTCAGGTGTCCGGCTTCCAGGAGCCGCTCGACAACGCGCTCGAGCAGGCGGCTGCCCAGGGCCAGACGCTGTTCACCTCGAGCGGTGACACCGGGTCGTTCTGCCCGGCCGTGATCGGCGTGAACGGAGTGCCGGCCGGACTGCCGGGGACGAACTTCCCGGCCGCCTCGCCGTTCGCCATGGGCGTCGGCGGCACGACCGTCCTCGGACCGGGACCGAACGAGATCGCGTGGTACGCCGGTGGCGGCGGCCTCACGTTCTTCGAGGCGGTTCCCGCCTACCAGTCGAACGCGGGCGGCAGCTTCCTGCCGATCAACCGCGGTGTGCCGGACGTGGCACTCGACGCCGACCCCAACTCGGGCTACCGGGTGATCGTCGGCGGCAGCGAGGAGATCATCGGCGGCACGAGCGCGAGCGCTCCGTCGTGGCAGGGCATCTGGGCACGCGCCCAGGGCGCTCATGGCGGCTCGCTCGGGTTCGCCGGTCCGGTGATCTACAACACCGTGCCGGCGTCGGCGTTCAACGACATCACCGTGGGAGCGATTGGGTTCTACGCGGCGACTCCCGGGTGGGATTACACGACTGGGCGGGGCACGCCCAATATCTCCGCGTTCGTTTCGGGCGCGTAGTTTTCTAGTTCCTAGTTCCTAGTTGAGGCGGCGCTCCTTCGGGGGCGCCGCCTTTCTTTAGACGAACACGGCGGTCTCCGCGGGGCCGCCGTTGCGGATCACGCCGCGGTGCATCACGGTCGTGTTCGCGGGCATCGCCACGTTGCCGGCGGGGTCCAGTGCGATTAGGCCGGCGTCGCCGCGGAGTGGAAGGACGCGCTCTCTTATTGCCCTTTCGCACGCCTCTTCGAGCGCCAGGCCGGCGTGCCTTATCAGCGCGGCGACCTCGGCCGACAGCGTCGCGCGGACGATCAGTTCGCCGTCGCCGGTGGTCGAGACGGCGCAAACGTTGTCGTCCGCGAAGGTGCCGGATCCGATCAGGGGCGAATCGCCCACCCGCCCCGGCAACTGACCGCGAACGCCACCCGTGGAGGTCGCCGCCGCCAGGTGACCGTCGCCGTCCAGCGCCACCGCGCCCACCGTCCCCTTTGCCTCCATCCAGCGCTCGCGCTGGCGCTCGGTGACGAACCAGTCCGCCTCGCACAGCTCGAGCCCGCGCGACACAGCCAACCGCTCCGCGCCCGGTCCTGCCAGGAGCACGTGCGAGGTGTTCTCCATCACCGCGCGCGCGAGCGCCACCGGGTGGCGCACGCCGGTGACGGCGGCCACGGCGCCCGCGCGGAGGTCGGCGCCGCTCATGATCGAGGCGTCCATCTCCACGGCGCCCTCGCTGGTCAGGACCGAGCCGCGCCCGGCGTTGAACAGCGGGCAGTCCTCCAGTGACTCGACCGCCGCCTGCGCCGCATCCAGCGCCGAGCCGCCGCCCTCGAGCACGGACGAGCCCGCGCCGAGCGCCTCCTCTAGCGCACGGTGGTAGGCGTCCTCGTCGCGCACGACGCCCGCCGCAGGATTGCCGCATCCACCGTGCACCGCGATCACCCTCTCCGCCACGAACCGGCAAGCTACCGTGCGTGCGCCGACTCGTGCTCTGGGACGTAGACGGAACGCTGGTGGACTCGGCGGGCCTCGGCGGCCAGGCTTTCCTCGAGGCGTTCGAGCGCGTGACCGGCGCGCCGGTGACGACGCTCGTCCCGTTCGCGGGCCGGACCGACCTCGAGATCGCGCTCGATCTGCTCGAGACGGCCGGCATCGACCACAGCGAGCTGCTGCTCGACGACTTCGAAAAGGCGCTCACCGCGTCGATGGCCGAGCGCGCCGAGCTCGTGCGGGAGCGCGGCCGGCCGTTCCCTGGCGTGCGCGAGGCGCTCGAGCGGCTCGGGCGTGAGCCCGGGGTCACCCAGTCGCTCCTGACGGGCAACATCGCGGCGAACGCCAGGGTGAAGCTCGGCGCCTTCGACCTCGACCACCTGATCGACATGGAGATCGGCGCCTACGGATCCGACCACCGGCGCCGTGGTGAGCTCGTGGGGGTGGCCCGCAAGAAGGCGCTCGACCTGAGGGGCGCGGCGTTCGACCCGGCGGAGATCGTGCTGGTGGGCGACACGCCGCTCGACGTGGCCGCCGCGCTCGAGGGCGGCGCCCGGGCGGTTGGCGTGGCGACCGGTCCCTACGGCACGGACGAGTTGCGCCACTCCGGCGCCGACGCCGTGCTCGAGGACCTCTCCGACCTCGAGCTAGTCCTTGACGCCGTTCTCAGCTGAGCCGAGGCACCAGCGCTCAACCTCGGGCCAGGGACCGAAGCCGGCATCGGGGTTGATGTGCCCACGGCCGGGCAGCGAGCAGGCGGGCAGCTCGAGCGGCTCAGCGTAGAGGCGCTCGGCGCCCTCGGGGCAGTACGGGTCGTCGTCCGCCCACACGAGCCGCGTGGACTCCGCCGCGCGTGCCACCTCGGACGGCTCGACCGACACCGGGAAGAAGCCCTTGGCCGGGAGCTCGATCGACGGGCTGGGTGGAGCCACGAGCAGCACGCGCGCCACCGGCGGTCCGGAAGAGCGCCGCGCGTGCTGGAGCCACAGCACGCACGCGAGCGAGTGGCACAGCACCACCAGCCCGTCGCTGTCCCGCAGCTCGCCGTCGAGCACCTCGAGCCAGGAGTCGAGCCGCGGCGCGTCGGGTTCCGGCAGGTCTGGATAGCTCACGCGCTCGCCGTGCTCTCGCAGCCTGCCGGCCAGCCACGTCTGCCAGTGGTCGGGTCCCGAGCCCTGCAGCCCGTGGAGGATCAGAAACGACGCCATCCACCCAATCATCCCCAGAAATGCCTCGCTCCCGCCGGGGGGGAGGCGGGAGCGAGGGAGGGGAGTCGTTCTAAAAAAGGGCGCTAGGGGTGACAGCGCAAAGCAGCGGTTACAAAGACCGAGGGTCCAGCCCATCGATGGGCCATCCGATTGGCTCGAGTCTGGCGGCCGTGCATGGCGAGAAGACTCCCAGCCGGGGGGCCTTTCACAAATGCGGCTGGCTGGCATCTGGCGGTGTGGGATGCCGCCGCTCGGGAGGTGTGGTTAACCCCCCTATGGACAGCACCCATTCGGGCTACCCCGCTCATGCGGAGGTGAGCCGTTCCACGATTCGCTCCGCGTACCAGTCCTCCCAGCGCGCATCAGGGCTCTCCGCCGTGTACTCGCGGTCGAGCGAAACGAGCTGGTAAGTGAGCTCGCTCCGCACCGGAGCGCCGCCCAGAAGCTGCGGCAGCTCCGAGAGGTTCACGAGCCAGTCGCTGTACCAAGAGGCCCAATCCGGGTCGTCGCCATCGACGATCCGGTAGACCGTGTGGTGCGTCTCCGCCGCCTCGTGGAGCAGCGCGCTGATCTTCTCTGTGTTGGAGTCCATACGGCACTGTCCCTGGGCGGCGCCGATTCGTTTCACACGATGCGGGCCGGAGGTCCCGGCTCCGCCACGAGCGCGCCCGCCGGCGGCTCCGCGCCGGGCGGGAAGAGGCCGAGCACCGAGCCGCCGAAGCCGCCTCCCACGACGCGCGCGCCGACGGCGCCCGCGGTCTTCATCTGCTCCACGGTGCGCTCGAGCTCGGGGGTCGACACCTCGTAGAGATCGCGCAGGCTCGCGTGCGAGGCATCGAGCAGCGGACCGAGCGGCGCGAGCTCGCCACCTCGCAGCGCGTCGGCCGCCTCGAGCACGCGCGCGTTCTCCCGCAGCACGTGCAGGACGCGCCGGTCGAGGGGGTCCGGCAGCCCGGCGGCCTCGGCCTCCGTAGCGTGGCTCAGCGAGGTGGCCCGGAGCAGCTCTCGCGCCTGGGTGCACTCCTCACGGCGCTCGTTGTATCCCGACGTCGCAAGGTCGTGTGACGCGCCGCTGTCGAGCGTCGCGAGCGTCCAGCCGCCGAGCTCGAGCGGGACGTGCGTGAGCCCAAGGCGGTCGAAGTCGATCAGCAGCGCGTGGCCCTCGCGGGACATGAGCGCCGCGAGCTGGTCGAGCAGGCCGGTCTGGGCGCCGACCCAATCGTTCTCCACCCGCGAGCACAGGCGCGCGAGCTCGACACGATCCATGCGGTCGTTGGCGCCGAGCAGCGCCAGCGAGAGCGCGGTGGAGAGCGCCGCTGAGGACGACAGCCCGGCGCCGCGCGGCAGGTCGCCCTCGATGGTGAGCCTGACGCCGGCGACTGTGAACCCCGCGTCGGCCAGCTCGGCCACCACGCCGCGCGGGAAGGCGCGCCAGCCTTCCGCACGCTCGAGGCCGTCGAGGGAGAACGAATCGCTCTCGCCGAGGTCGCGCGCCTCGACCTCGATCATTCCGCCCGCAAGCGTCTCCGCCGTCACGGTCACGCCGCGCGCGACCGCGAACGGCAGTGCGAGGCCACCGTTGTAGTCGGTGTGCTCGCCGATCAGGTTGACGCGGCCAGGGCCGTGCGCGCGGAATTGCACATTGGGGGTATAGCGCCTGAACCAATTCGCGCAAAAGGCCACGCCGGGGTACGTTGGGCTGGGGAATGGAACTCAGGGCCCACAAGGTCTCGCTCTCGCTGACCGAGACGTTCACCATCGCGCGCCAGTCGCGCGACGTCGAGCAGGTCGTGCACGTCGAGCTCGAGCACGACGGCATCGTCGGCTACGGCGAGGGCGCGCCCGTGGATTACTGGGGCGAGACGCAGGACTCGATGCTCGCCTTCCTCTGCGACGAGGCGCCGGCGCTGATCGGGGGCGATCCCTACGCGCACGAGTACATCGGCCGCCGCCTTGCGATGAGGCCGGGCGAGCAGGGCGCGAAGATGGCGATCGACGGCGCGCTCCACGACTGGCTCGGGAAGCGCCTCGGCGAGCCGGTGTGGCGGCTGTTCGGTCTCTCGCCCACGAGTCCGCCTACCTCGTACACCATCGGCATCGACTCGATCGAGGGCACGATCGACCGCACCTGCCGCGCCCAGGGCTACAAGGTGCTGAAGCTGAAGGTCGGCGGTGCGGACGATCTGGAGCGCCTTCAGGCGGTGCGCGACAACAGCCCCGCGCGCATCCGCATCGACGGCAACGAGGGTTGGACGCTCGAGACCGCGCGCGAGCTCATGCCGGTGCTCGTGGAGATGGGGGTGGAGTTCGTCGAGCAGCCCTTTCCGGCGGCCGACCTCGACAGCTTCCGCGCACTGCGCGAGATCACGCCGCGCATCCCGGTCATCGTCGACGAAGGCTGCAAGGACCTGCTCGACGTGGCGCGCGTTGCCGGCTACGCCGACGGCGTGAACATCAAGCTCGCCAAGTCGGGCGGGATCCGCGAGGCGCTGCGGATGATCCACGCCGCCCGCGCGCTCGGTTTGCAGATCATGCTCGGCTGCATGATCGAGTCGGAGCTTGGCATCGCGGCCGCCGCTCAGATAGCGTCGCTCGTGGACTACGTGGATCTCGACGGCCATCTACTCATCTCGAATTCGCCGTTCACCGGCCTTGGCTTCCGGGACGGGGGCGTAGTCGCGTCCGCTGATCCCGGCCTCGGCGTGCGGCCCGAGTGAGCGGCGAGCAGCTGGCGGTCCTCACCGAGGGCCTATTCGACGACCATCACGCGAAGACCGCTCACGGCGTGATCCGCTACGGCACGCGCGAGGTCGTCGCCGTCGTGGACTCGAGCCAGGCGGGGCGGACGGCGTCCGAGGTGGTGCCCTTCTGCGAGAAGCCGGTGCCGATCGTGGCGACGATCGAGGAGGCGGTCGACCGCGGCGCCGAGACGATGCTGATCGGGATCGCGCCCACCGGCGGCAAGCTCGACCCATCGCTCCGCTCGCTCGTGCTCGAGGCGA
Source organism: Thermoleophilaceae bacterium (assembly GCA_036555755.1). Classification (GTDB taxonomy): domain Bacteria; phylum Actinomycetota; class Thermoleophilia; order Solirubrobacterales; family Thermoleophilaceae; genus JAICJR01. The sequence goes on along the minus strand of DATBKS010000106.1, from coordinate 28,186 downwards.
TCGACCGCGGTCTGAACGTCGAGGCGGGCCTCCACACGATCCTCGCCGACGACCCCGAGTTCAGCGCCGCCGCCGAACGCCAGGGCGTGAAGCTGCGCGACCTGCGCCTGCCGCCGCCGGACCTCGGCGTGCCGCGCGGCCCGAACCAGCGCAAGCCCGGCATCCGGGTGGTGCACAGCGTGGGCTCGGACGTCGCCATCGGCAAGAAGGCCGTGACGGTGGAACTCGATGCCGCCGCCCGCGGCCGCGGCATCAGGTCCGCCTACGTGCCCACCGGCCAGACCGGCGTGGCGATCGCGGGCTGGGGCATCGCGGTGGATCACGTGCTGTCGGACTACGTGTCAGGCGCCGCCGAGCGGCTCGTGGACGAGGGCTCGGAGCGCGGAGAGCTGCTGTTCGTGGAGGGTCAGGGCTCGCTCTTCCACCCGGCCTACTCTGCGGTCACGCTCGGCCTGCTGCACGGCTGCTCGCCGGACGGGCTCGTGCTCGCGCACCGCGCGGGCGCCACGCATTTCGAGGGCTACCCGGACATCGCCCTGCCATCGCTGCCCGAGCTGATCGAGGCGTACGAGATGGTCGTGCGGCCGCTGCGGCCCGCGCGCGTGATGGCCGTGGCGCTCAACACCTCGCGCCTCAGCGAGGACGAGGCGCGCGCCGCCATCGCCGAGACCGAGGCGGAGACCGGCCTCGTGGCGGACGACCTCGTTCGCTACGGAGCGGACCGGGTACTCGACGCAGTCCTGACTGCGTTTGAAATGCCGGTCTAGGGCCTAACCTATGGATATGCCACTACTGGGTGCAGACCCGGTGGCGACACTGCCGGGTCCAGCGAGAGAGATCACCGTGGAGCCGATCCAGGTTCCCCGTGAGGAGCCGCGCATCGAGCCGGCTCCTGAGCGCGAGCCCGAGCCTCAGCCAGTGCCCGAGCGCGAGAGGGAGCCCGAGAAGGTGCCGGCGTGACCGCGGCGGCCCCCGACCTGATCGAAGCGGTGGTGGGCTTCCGCAAGTGGCGGCTCGTGCGCGACCGCCTCTCCTCGCCGTTCATCCCGCTGCGCTGGGAGGAGGCCGAGGTGCACGCCGAGTGCTTCCCGGCCAACCGCACGCTGCTGTTCGGCAAGGGCTGGCTCGACGAGCCGCACCGGGCGCCTCACCCCGACTGCAAGTGCGGCATCTACGCCTACCACCGCCCGCCGAGCCGCGGCCCGATTCCCTACCTCGACCGCATCACCGGCATCGTCGCGCTGTGGGGCAAGATCGAGGTGCACCGCGACGGCATGCGCGCCGAGCACGCGCGCATCGGCGCGCTTGCCTATCTCGCCGACCTCGGCCGCGACCACGAGCGCCGCGTGCGCTGCATAGCGATGGGGCTGGGCGTGGACGTGGTGGAGCAGTCCGAGCTGGCCCTCGCCGCCCAGGACTACGGCAAGCGTCTTCCGCTGGAGATGATCCCGTGACGAAGAACCGCATCCCGGTCTGGCCGATCGTCGGCGTGGTGCTGTTCATCCTCATCGCGATCGTCTCGACGATCTACCTAGCGCTGGCGCTTGCCATCTGCGTGGGTGTGCTGCTGCTCGCGTACTGGGGCTTCACGCAGCTGCCTGAGCGCTTCGGCGGCAGTCGCGACGACCGCCACTAGCCCGTTTTCTGTCAGGGTTCGCCGAGTGGGCCCGCACGTAACAGTCGAGTCCCGTGGGGAGCTTGCGCTGGTGCGGCTTGACCGGCCGCCCGCCAACGCACTGAACCCCGAGGTGCTGGCACAGTTCGAGGCGGTCCGTCAGGACCTCGCGAACGACCCGCCCGCCGCCGTGGTGATCACCGGCCGCGAGCGGTTCTTCTCCGCTGGCGTGGATCTCAAGCTCGTGCCCACGATGGGCCCTGACGATCAACGCGCGATGGTGGAGGGGATCAACCGCCTCGTGGTGGGCTGGTACGGCTTCCCGAGGCCGGTGGTGGCCGCCGTGACCGGGCACGCGATCGCGGGCGGCATGGTGATCGCGCTCTGCGCCGACTACCGCGTGGGCGCGAGCGAGGGCAAGCTCGGGCTCACCGAGCTGCGCGCCGGCGTGCCGTACCCGGTGGGAGCGATCTCGCTGGTGCGCGCCGAGCTGAGTCCGCCGGCGGCGCGAGCGCTCGCCCTGCGCGCGCATCTGGTGGAACCGGACGAGGCGCTCCGGCTCGGGCTGGTGGACGAGCTGGCCGGGCCGGACGAGGTACTCGAGCGTGCCTGCGATGTGGCGCAGCAGATGGCGCAGTTCGGCGGCGACTCATACGGACGCACCAAGCTCGAGCTGCGCGGCGAGACGCTGAGGCGCATCCAGGAGGCGGTGGACGCCGGCGACCCGCTGCTCGAGGCCTGGCTAGACGAAGACAGCCCGCGTGCCGCGGCGACGGTGTTGCGCAGGGGCCGACAGAATTAGCTCGCCGTGATGGTGGTGATGACACCCCAGGCCACGCAGGCCGAGATCGATGCCGTCGTGGCACGGCTCGAGACCGTGCCGGGCGTGCACGCCAAGGTGATGCCCGGCGAGCTGACGACCGCGATCGGGGCGCTCGGCGACCCCGAGGGCGTGCGCGCGCTTGCGCTCGAGGGGCTGCCCGGCGTGGATCAGGTGATACCGATCAGCCGCCCGTACAAGCTGGCGTCGCGCGAGCTCTCCAACCACGCGCCCACGGTGGTGGCCATCGATGGGCGGAGGGTCGGCGCGGGTGACACCTTCTGCTTGATCGCGGGCCCCTGCACCGTCGAGTCGCGCGACCAGACGCTGGCCGTTGCGGGCGCGGTGAAGAAGGGCGGCGCGTCGATGATGCGCGGCGGGGCGTTCAAGCCGCGCACGTCGCCGTTCTCGTTCCAGGGCCTGGGCGCGCCCGCGCTCGAGATCCTGCGCGAGGCCCGCGAGGAGACCGGTCTTCCGGTCGTAAGCGAGCTCACCGACACCGCCAACGCCGACGCCATGGCAGACACCGTGGACGTGATTCAGGTGGGCGCGCGCAACATGCAGAACTACGGGCTGCTCGAGGTGGTGGGCAAGCTCGGCAAGCCAGTGCTGCTGAAGCGCGGTCTGTCCTCGACCGTCGACGAGCTGCTGATGGCGGCCGACTACATCCTCAAGGAGGGCAACGAGAACGTGATGCTGTGCGAGCGCGGCATCCGCACGTTCGAGACCGCCACGCGCTTCACCCTCGACCTCGGCGCCGTGCCGTACCTCAAGCTGCATACGCACCTGCCGGTGATCGTCGATCCGTCGCACGCGTCTGGCGACCGGCGCCTCGTGGAGCCATTGTCGCGCGCTGCGGCTGCCGTCGGGGCGGACGGGATCATCGTCGAGGTGGCGGAGGACCCCGACGCCGCGCTCTGCGACGGTCCGCAGCAGCTCTACGCGCGCGATTTCAAGGCGTTCGCGGACCACGTGGCCGCGCACGCCGCGCTGGTCGGCCGGCAGCTCGCGTGAGCTCGGTCATCGTCGTTGGGGCGGGCGTCTTCGGCGCCGCGCTCGCCGACCGTCTCGCCGGCGAAGGCTGGGAAGTCCTGCTTGTCGACCGTGACGAGCCGGGGCATGCGCGGGCGGAGTCCGGCGGCGAGTCGCGCCTGATCCGCTGCTCGCACGGCTCGGACGCCTGGTACGCGCGCTCGGCGTGGCGGGCGCGCGAGCTGTGGCGCGAGCTCGAGCGAGACAGCGGATCCGAGCTGCTCGTGGAGTGCGGGCTCGTGTGGTTCGCGCGCCGCGACGACGGCTGGGAGGCGGACAGCGAGCGCGTGCTGCGCGCTGAGGGCATTGCGATCGAGCGCCTGGCTCCGAAGGACGCGGCGGATCTCTTCCCGAGCCTCTACACCGACGACCTTGCATTCGTGCTCCACGAGCCTGCTGCCGGGATCCTGCGTGCGCGGGAATGCACGCGCGCGCTGGCGAAGCGGGCGCAGGCGCGTGGCGCGACCATCGAGCGCGCCGACGCGCGCCCCGATGGCGCCGCCGTGCTGCTCGGCGACGGGCGCCGCCTGGAGGCCGACCGCGTGGTGTGGGCATGCGGCGCCTGGCTCCCACGGCTCTTCCCCGAGCTCGTCGAGCTGCGGGTGACGCAGCAGGATCTGTTCTTCTTCGCCGCGCCGCCGGAGTGGAGTACGCCGCCGCTCCCCGGCTTCGTCGACTACGACGGTGCCGCCTACGGGCTCGGCGCGCTCGACGGCAACGGCCTCAAGCTGGGCCCCGACGTCGACGGTCCGCCGCTCGACCCGGACCAGTGGCCGCGCTCACCCCGCCCGCACAACGAGAAGCTCACGCGCGACTACCTGAGGCTGCGCTTCCCCGCCCTGGCCGACGCGCCGATCAGCTCGCACGCCGTCTGCCAGTACAGCCTCACCGGCGACACGCACTTCATCGCTGCCCCACATCCCGAGCATGACGGGCGCGTGTGGATCTACGGCGGCGGCAGCGGCCACGGCTTCAAGCACGGCCCGGTGTTCGCCGAGCGGATGCAGGCCTGGCTGAGGGGCGACGAGCCCGCCGCAGCACGCTTCGGGCTCGGCCCGCGCACCCTCGATCGCAGCCTGCGCACAGCGGGCGGCCGCTAGAAGGGCGACGCGCCCGCGGCCGCCATGGCCGCGGGCGCTGGGGGAGGCGCCGGATGGTTGCTGCCGCTCGCGGCAGTGGGCGGGCGGCTAGGCCGCCACCGGGGCAACCTCTCCTGCCTGAGCAGCCTCGGCGTGCTCGCGGCTGTCCGCCGAGGAAATCATCACGGTCGCAAGCAGCGCGGCCAGCAGCGCGAAGCCAGCGCCTACGAGGAACGCGGTCTGGAAGCCGGCCGTTAGCGCGAAGCCCTGGCTGTGGCCGCCGCCCGCGATCACGTGGTTGGTGCGCGCGGTGGCGATCGACGACAGGATCCCCAGGCCGAGCGCGCCGCCCACCTGCTGCGAGGTGTTGATCAGCCCGGAGGCGAGGCCAGCCTCAGAGTGCTTCGTGCCCATCACCGACGCGATCATCACCGACACGAACGCCAGTCCGAGCCCGAAGCCCACGACGATCGAGGGGAACAGCACGTCGCCGAGGTACGAGCCGCCGGCGTTCACCTGGCTGAACCAGATGAGGCCGCCCGTGAGCATCAGCATGCCGCTGACCAGCACCGGCTTGAATCCGATCCGCGTGGTGAGCTGCGAGGCCACGCCCGCCGAGACGATGATCATCACCGCCAGCGGCAGGTACGAGACGCCGGTCTTGAGCGCGTCGTAGCCAAGCACCTGCTGCATGTACAGCGACAGGAAGAAGAACATCGCGAACAGCGCGAGTCCGATCAGCAGGCCGACCACGTTCGCTCCACGGAGCGTGCGCAGGCGGAAGATCGAGAACGGCATGAGCGGCTGCCGCGCACGAGACTCCCACGCGATGAACACGCCGATCAGGCCGAGGGCGATTGCGCCGAGGCCGATCGTGTGCAAGGAGCCCCAGCCGGCGTTGTTGGCGTCGACCAGCGCATACACGAGCAGGGACAGACCGGCTGTGACGAGCACCGCGCCCTGGAAGTCGAAGTAGCGGTCGTCCGCGTCGCGGCTCTCGGGCAGCAGCTGCGGGGCCACGGCCGCGGCGATCAGGCCGATCGGCACGTTGACGAACAGCACCGCCTGCCAGCCCACCCACTGGGTGAGCATGCCGCCGAGCAGCACGCCTGCGGCGCCGCCGGCACCGGCCACGGCGCCCCAGACGCCGAGCGCACGGTTACGCTCCGCGCCTTCCGCGAAGATCACCGTGATCAGCGACAGGGCGGCCGGCGAGATCAGTGCGGCGCCGAGACCCTGGACAGCGCGCGCGGCGATCAGCCACGTATCCGACTGCGCAAGGCCACCTAGCAGCGAGGCGATGGAGAAGACCCCGAGGCCGACGATGAATATGGCGCGCCGCCCGAGCAGGTCCGCGAGCCGCCCGCCCAACAGCAGGAAGCCGCCGAAGGTGAGCGTGTACGCGTTCACCACCCAGGAAAGGTTGTCCTGCGAGAAGTCGAGCGCGCGGCCGATCGACGGCAGCGCCACGTTGACGATCGACGCGTCGAGGACGACGACGAACTGCGTTATCGCCAGCAGTACGAGCGCCAGGTCCTTGCGGCGGGCGGTGAGAGTTTGGGGCGTCATCTTGTGCTCCTGATCACTAATTTGGAAGTCGAGGTCCGGTTCCGTTTTGACCGATAGGAGAATAGGAACCACGGTTCCGTTTGTCAACTACAATGCTTTCAACTCAACGGTTTCTTCACATCGGGCATCCGCAGCGAACTTCGCGACCGGACCCCTTAGTCGACTAAGGCCACCCCTTACCCCATGAGCACCACCGAACAGACAGCCGTCCGACAGCTCCGAGCCGACGCTCGCCGCAACCGCGAGCGCATCCTCGAGGCCGCCAAGGAGGTCTTCGGGGAGGACGGCGCCGACGCTCAGATGGACGACGTCGCCCGTCGCGCTGGAGTGGGGGTGGGGACCGTGTATCGCCATTTCCCAAACAAGGACGTTTTGATGGGCGAGCTTGTGACAGAGAAGTTCACGGGCTTCACCGAGGCCGCCCGCGAGGCGCTTAAGGAGGACGACGCCTGGGAGGGCTTCAGCGAGCTTCTCCACGGGACCGCCGAGCACATGGCGGAGAACGTCGCGCTGCAGGACGCGCTGCGCACTACGGGCAAGGCGTTCGAGTACGCGGAGCCCGCGCGACTCGAGCTGAACGCGGTGATGGACAAGCTGATCAAGCGCGCTCAGCGCCAGGGGACGATGCGCAAGGACTTCAAGGCGGACGAGCTCGGGATGCTCATGAGCGGGCTCTGTGCATCGATGAGCGGTCCTCTCCCGGAACAGCGCAACTGGCAGCGCCACTTGGAAATCCTGCTCGACGGTCTACGCGCCAAGCCGGGCGCCCGTCCACGCCGGGCTTCTTAAATTCGCGCCAGGGGCGATTCGCTGCTACCTTCCGGCTTGCAGGGCCGGGAATTGGACTCGGCTAAAGCAGTGCAGGCGTAGTCGCTGGACAACCTCCGCGGAAGCGCAGCACACAACACCCGTGGAGGTATCACGGAATGCCAAACGGCACAGTCAAGTGGTTCAGCGACGAGAAGGGCTTCGGCTTCATCACGCCCGATGACGGCGGGAAGGACCTCTTCGTCCACCACACCGGAATCATCGGCGACGGCTACCGCTCGCTCGCCGAGGGTTCGAAGGTCTCCTATGACGCCGAGGCCGGCGACAAGGGACCGAAGGCGGTGAACGTACAGGCCATCTAAGCCTGTCGTTCCGCTGTTGTCGGGGGCCCGCCTAGGCGGGCCTTCGTCGTTCTAGCCGGCCGCCGTGGCCCGCGCGCTGTGGTACGTGGCCTCGATCGGGTCGATGCCGCTGTTTCCCACCACGAGCTTGCCGCTGCGCACGAGCTCCACGAGCTCGCTCGCCACGACCGGATCGAACTGCGTGTGCGCTGAGCGCGCGAGCTCGGCCAGCGCGTCCTTCACCGTCATCGCCGGGCGGTACACCCGCGGGTAGGTCATCGCCTCGAGCGCGTCCGCGGCGGCCAGGATGCGGCTCTCGAGCGGGATCTCCTCGCCCGCGATGCCGTTCGGGTAGCCGCCGCCGTCGTAGCGCTCGTGCAGGTGCAGCACCCAGTCCGCGATCTCGACCATGCCGGCGCCGGCGATGATGTCGCGGCCGAGCTCGGAGTGGCGGCGCATCTCCTCGAACTCATCCTCGGTGAGCGCGCCCGGCTTGAGCAGGATGCCGTCGGTGATGCCGATCTTGCCCACGTCGTGGAGCACTCCGGCCGTGCGGATCATGTCCACGCGCTCGGGCTCGAGCCCGATGCTCATCGCGAGGGTCGCCGCGTAGAAGGCGACGCGCTGCGAGTGCAGGTGCGTGTAGCCGTCCTTCGCGTCCACCGCGCGCGCGAGCGCGTGCACTGTGCGGATCAGGCTGGCGCGCTGCGCGTGCTCGGCCTTCTCCTCGGGGGAGAGGGCCTCGCCGCTGTCGGCGGAGTAGACGGACACGCGGTCGCGCCCGCGCGACTTCGACCAGTACATGGCGCCGTCGGCGAAGCGCATGAGGTCGGCCTGGTACTCCGCGGCCTGCGGGTACACGGCGATGCCGGCACTGAGGGTAAGCGTCTCGCGCGTGGGGCCGAGCGTGACGGTGCTGAGCGCCTCGCGCAGGCGCGCCACCACGCTCTGGGCCGCCGCGGTGCCGGCTCCGGGGAGGGCGATCATGAACTCGTCGCCGCCCACGCGGCCGGCGACGTCCGTCGGGCGCAGTGAGCCCGAGATCGTGCGCGCAACCGCGATCAGGGCCTGGTCGCCCACGCCGTGGCCGCAGCGGTCGTTGATCGGCTTGAAGTGGTCGAGGTCGAGCGCGATCAGCGCCACCTCGCGGCCCTCGCGGCGGGCGCGGGCCAGCTCCACGCCCAGCCGCTCCTGGAAGGCGCGGTGGTTGAAGAGGCCGGTGAGCGGGTCGCGGATCGCCTGCTCGAGCTTCTCGCGGTAGTCGCGCGCGTTCTGGAGGGCGATCGCAAGCTGGTCGGCGAGCAGGCGCAGCAGGCGCAGCTCTTCCTCGTCCACCGGATCGTCGTCCGGGCGGATGAGCACGAGCCGTCCGAGGCTGCGGTCGCGCGCGGTGAGCATGAGCCGCACGAGCTGGCGGCCGTCGCGGAGGTCGACGCCCGGCGGCACGCCGGGCTCGCCGGCGAGCTCTCCCTCGGCCATCCACTCCCCTGTGGTGGCGGCGATCACGAGCTCCCCGACCTCTTGGAGGTAGAGCGCCGAGCTGGTGGTGCGTGCGGCAAGCCGCAGCACGTCCAGGCCGCGCTCGATGATCGGCCCTTCCTCGAGCGTCTCGGTCATCGTTGAGGCGAGCCGCGTGAGCGCCTCGAGCTCCTCGTTCCGCCGCATCACCTGCTCGCGCAGCGCGCGCTCGCGGGTCACCGCCTGCTTGTTCTCGAGCAGCAGGTAGGCCTGGCGTCCGAACGTGAACACCAGGGCGAAGACGAAGAAGGCCGCGAAGTAGGCAGCCTCCCAGGGCTCGAGTGGGTCGCCGATCGCGACGATTCCGGCGGCGACAGGCAGCGCGAGCACGGCCGTCAATGGCAGGACCACGTGGACGACCACCCAGCGCCGGCGCGAGATCTCGCGCAGCGCGGGCTCGGGCGCGTCGGAGTCGAGGTGCGCGCCCACTCCGATGAGACAGCCCGTGGCCGCCCACAGCACAGCGATCACGGAGACGGCGCTGCCCGTCTGCCCGGCGGCAGCCGCCGAGGTCAGCCCGTCGCCGATCGTCGCGGTGGTGCAGCCACCCACGATGGCCCAGGCCACCGTCTGCGCGTGCCCACGCGGGACTGCCAGGGCGGCGAACGCGCCGAGCAGCATGGCGGCCACGTCGACTACGAAGACGAGCGTGAGGAGGAAGTCCCCGTTTTGGAAACCCGGGATCGCGACCCCGAAGCAGGCGAGGGCCGCCACCAGGGTGCCGAGGAGGATGGCGTCCCCGAGCTGATCCATCCCGGCGCCCGGGAGGTTGCGGCGCGCTAGCAGAGCGACTGCGCCGAGCAGTCCCAGCGAACCCGCGAAGCCCACGTAGAAGGCGGCGGTGGCGCCGTGTCCGGCAGCGGCCACGACCACCCCGAGCAGCGCGGCCAGCGCGGCGAACGCATTCGCCGCGGCGAGCATCCGCCACACGCCGCTGCGGTCAGGGCAGCGGCGCGCGGCGTCGAGGCAGCGGTTGGCGGCCAGCGCGCAGGCGGCCACGGCCAGCATCCATGCCGGTATCTGAAGCCCCATGCCCCAGGTTTCCATCCGACAAATATCGGCCCGGCGGGCCCGGTATATGAGCCTTGATTGCCGCTTGGGATGCGGTTTTGCGCCGCCTTAACGTGCGCCACCGGCCTCGGCGGCACGCATGAAGCGCTTTGTGCCCCTCTTGGGGGCTTTGCCGTCGGCCTTCGCAGCGGCGTCCGAGGCCATCTGCTTGAGCATGAAGTCGTGGTTGCGATCCAGCACCGCGCGCGCCTCGGCGGCCACCACGGCGTTGTTGCAGACGGTCAACTCGTTGTCCTGCTTCTGCTCTCCGCCGAGCGACCAGTTCGTGCTGCCTTTGATCGTGTAGATGCCGTCGATGATCACCATCTTCAGGTGCGAGATCGCGTGCTTCGAGCTCGTGCCGATTGCGATCGAGTTGCCGAAGTAGTCGTTGTCCCACGCGGCCAGGATCTGGCGCTCGGTCTTGCCGCTCTTCGACTGGCTGCGGTCGAGACTCATCTGCACGTAGATGTGCTCGGTGACGAGCTTCGACTTGATGATGTCGTCGAGGTCGGTGTCGTCGTAGCCGAACATGTTCAGGACGAGCGACTGCTCGGCGCTCGAGAGCAACGTCGTGAGCAGGCCGTGGATGTCGTCGTCGGGCGAGTAGAACGCCTTGACGTTCGGCGGGTAGTGCGCGATGAAGCGACCGTCGCGTTTGAAGCGGTCGAGACCTTCCCAGGAGAACGGTTGGCCAGGCATTGATCCTCCTTAGCTGAGAGTCCTGGTACCACCCTACGCCTCTTTAGACAGGCGGCTTAAGATCCGCGCGTGACTCGCGCCGCGGGGATGACCCGTCGCACGATGCTCCGGACGGGGACCGCCGCCGGAGTGTCGATCGCCGCCGCGCGCGGCCTGCCTGCGTGGGCGCGCCCGATCGCCGACCTGAGCGCCGTCAAGAGGCCAGGCTCGAAGCCCTTCCCGCACAAGCCCGAGGGCGAGGAGTCGATGCCTCAGATCGATCACATCGTCGTCCTGATGATGGAGAACCACTCATTCGACAACATCCTGGGGATGCTGCCGAACAAGGTGCGCTCGCGCCGCCGGGTGGACGGGCTGCCGCTGAGCCGTAGCGGCAAGCAGCTGTCGGTGAACCGCGACCTCGCGGGCAAGCCCGTGCGCGAGCGTCACGCCCCGTCCGAGTGTCAGCTCCCCGCCGTGCCGAGGCAGGACTGGAACGCGAGCCACCTGTCCTACGGCAACGGCAAGAACGACGGCTTCGTGAAGGCCAGCACTGAGGTGGCGATGTGGTTCTGGGACGACATCGATCTGCCGTTCACCTACTCGCTCGCCAGCCACTTTCCCGTGGGGGACCGCTACTTCGGCTCCTGCCTCGCCCAGACCTATCCCAACCGCCGCTACCTGATCAGCGGCAGCTCCGACGGGATCATCGCCACCGACGCCCAGACGTTCAGCGTCCAGGCGAAGAACGGCACGATCTTCGACCGGCTCGACCACCACCACATCACCTGGCGCAACTACTACGAGGAGCTTCCCGCGACGCTCGTCGTGCCGGGCGTGTTCACGGACGCGCGCAAGAACAACTTCCAGAAGATCGACGTCTTCTTCAGCGACGCCCGCCGCGGCAGGCTGCCGGCGGTGAGCTTCGTGGATCCGAACTTCGACATCCGCTCCGAGGAGAACCCGCAGGACATCCAGTTCGGCGAGCGCTGGGTCGCGAAGGTGGTGCGCGCGCTCATGGAGTCGCCGAACTGGAAGAACACCGCACTGTTCCTCACCTACGACGAGCACGGCGGCTACTTCGACCACGTGCCACCGCCCCGCGCGATCAAGCCGGACGACACACCGCCGCTGCTGAAGCCCGGCGACGTGCCCGGCTCGTTCAACCGCTACGGCTTCCGCGTCCCGCTGATCGTGGTGTCGCCGTACGCGCGCCCCGGTTACGTGTCGAGCATCGTCCAGGACCACACGTCGCTGCTGCGCTTCATCGAGCGCAAGTGGAACATCGGCGCGCTGACCTTCCGGGACGCCAACGCGCACGACATGACCGACTACTTCGACTTCCGGCACAAGAAGAAGCCGCCGTTCCTCGAGCCGCCGCGGCTCGCGCACGCGCCGAACTACCGGCCAGGGCTCGACAAGTGCCACGCGCTCGGGATGCACCCACCGGGCGATCCCACGCCGGTTACTTAATGCGGCTGTAACGCCACGCCGCGATAGTGGACCGCTGAACGATGCTGTTGTTGACGCTGTTCGCGCTGGTCGCAGGGGCGGCCACAGCTGTTACCCCGTGCGTGCTGCCGGTGCTGCCAGCACTTCTCTCGGCCAGCGCCGTCGGCGGGCGGCGGCGGCCGATCGGCATCGTGATCGGGCTGGCGATCACTTTCACGGTGGCCGTCGTGGCGCTCGCGTCGCTCGTCAAGGGCGTCGGCGTGGCGGCGGGCGGCGTTCGCATCGCCGCAGAGGTGGTGCTGCTCGGCTTTGGCCTATCCCTGCTCGTTCCGGGTGTGGCCGCGAAGCTCGAGGCGCCGCTGGCCGGCCTCTCGCGCTTCGGGCCGCGCACGCGCGGCGACGGCTTCTGGAGCGGCATGGGCGTGGGCGGTGCGCTCGGCTTCGCGTACACGCCCTGTGCGGGGCCGATCCTCGCGGCGGTGATCTCGGTGTCGGCCACCCAGGGCACGTCCGCGCAGATCGTGGTGATCGCGGTGGCGTACGCGGCCGGATCCGCGGCGGTGCTGCTCCTGCTCGGCCTCGGTGGCCGGCGGATCGCGGATCACATCCGGCGCGCGGGACGCGGGCTCGCCCTGCAGCGCGTCCTCGGCGTCGTGATGATCGCCACTGCGGTGGCGATGGCCACCCAGCTCGACGTGAAGGTCGAGAATTCGTTCGCGGCCCACCTGCCCACGGCCCTGGTCAACCCCACGAGCGGGATCGAGAACTCGCACACCGCGCAGCAGGAGCTCGCCAACCTGCGCGGCAGGCCGCGCTTCGACATCGGTGCAGATACCGCCAGCGCGCACATGCCGAAGAAGGACGGCCTGCCGGTGCTCGGCACGGCGCCCGAGTTCGCGAGCAGCGGTCCCTGGCTCAACACGGCCGGCAAGGCGCTCAGCCTCAAGCAGCTGCGCGGGCGAGTGGTGCTCGTCGACTTCTGGACCTACACCTGCATCAACTGCATCCGCACGTTCCCGTACCTGAAGGCCTGGGACGCGCGTTACCGCAAGGCGGGGCTCACGATCGTGGGCGTGCACACACCCGAGTTTCCGTTCGAGCGCGAGACGAGCAACGTGAAGCACGCGGTGGCGACTGACGGCATTCGCTACCCCGTGGTGCAGGACAACAACTACGGCACCTGGACCGCGTGGGGCAACCAGTACTGGCCCGCCGAGTATCTGATCGATGCCCAGGGCCGCGTCCGCTACACGCACTTCGGCGAGGGCGACTACGACAAGGACGAGCGCGCGATTCGCACCCTGCTCGCCGAGCGCGGCGACAAGAAGCTGGCGGGCGGTCTCTCGAAGGTGCGCGCGCTGCACCCACCCAGCCGCGCGACACCAGAGACCTACGTGGGCACCGAGCGGGCGCTTGGCTACGTCGTCCCGCCGCTCAAGGGGACCCGCGACTACGGTAGGCCGGCGTCGGGGCTCGGGCTCAACGAGTTCGCCCTCGGCGGCGTCTGGAATGAGACGAAGGAGTCGGGCACCGCGGTACGCGGGGCGTCGCTCAACCTCGAATTCCAAGCGCAGCGCGTTTACGTCGTGCTCGGCCCGCCAGTGGGCCGCAGCGCGCTCGTGCAGGTGCTGCTGAACGGCAAGCCGATCGGCCCCGACGGAGCGGGTGGCGACGTGCATGACGGCGTGGTGACGGTGGACCGCCAGCGTCTCTACAACGTGGTGAACCTCTCGCACTCTGGCAACGGCTACCTGAGCCTGCGCTTTCAGCCGGGCGTGTCGGCCTACTCGTTCACGTTCGGGTAACGCGGGGGTTGCGCCGCGCCAGGCCGCCCGATTAGGGTCTTCTTATCGAGGCTGCTTCCACTCCACTCGACCCGGCCGCGGGCTATCCCGCTCAGCTGACGATCGAATACGAGGAGCCCCTGAACCGCTGGCTTCCGCTCGTCAAGTGGCTGCTGGCGATCCCGCACTACATCCTCTTGTTCATCCTGTATTTCGCGGCGGCGTTCGTCTGGCTCGCGGCTTTCGTGATGGTGCTGTTCACGCGCAACTACCCGCCCGCGCTGTTCCAGTTCATGGTCGGCGTGATGCGCTGGCACGAGCGCGTGACCGCCTACGTCTACCTGATGACCGACAAGTACCCGGCGTTCGCGCTCGAGGCCCAGCCGGGCGAGCCGGTGGTGCTCGACATCGAGTACCCGCAGGACGGGGTCGACCGCTGGCGGCCACTCGTCTCGTGGCTGCTCGCGATTCCATATCTGATCGCCGCGAGCGTGATCGCGTACATCGCGCAGCTGCTCGTGTTCTTCGCCTTCTTCGCGATCCTGTTCACGCGGAAGTTCCCGCGCGGGATGTTCGACATCGTGCTGGTGTCGCAGCGCTGGCTGGTGCGCGGCTACGCCTACTCGATCTTCATGGTCACCCGGTACCCGCCGTTTGTCTGGGCCTGACCTGAGTCAAGACGACGCCTGGACGCGGATGGTGGCCAACATGGCCGGCTTCTTCGCGTGCATCGCGGGGCACTCGCCCGGTGCGTCTGTAGTGCGTCAGGACGGCTTGACCGCCTGGATCGTGCCGGCCTGCCCGCGGCGGTCGATAGTGAACGGGGTGGCGTACTCGGACACGGGCGTGCTGGTGGCGGCCCTGGCGGGGCTCGCCGCGGAGTTCGACCGCGCCGGCGTGAACGCCTGGACGGTGTGGACGCCCGACTACGACGCGGAGGCCGGGCAGGTGCTCGAGCGCGCCGGACATGTGCTGGACGCCCGCCCGGCGGCGATGGTCATGGAGCTTGACGACGTCGAGCCGCCGCCCGCGGGGACGCTCGACCTGATGGAGCCCGACATGGTCGAGACGACGCGCGTGAATGACGCTGCCTACGGCTTCGCGAGCGACTTCGAGCGGGCGTTCTCGACCGTTCTGCCCGAGCCCGCGCACATGTACATGGCGCGGGCTGACGGCGTGCCCGCCTCCACCGTCGTCACGTACGAGCAGGACGGCGAGTGCGGCATCTACCTCGTCGCCACGCTGCCCGAGGCGCGCGGCCGCGGGCTCGCCACCGCGCTGATGAAGCACGCGCTGGTGGAGGCGCGCGAGCGCGGCTGCACCACCACGTCCCTGCAGGCGTCCGCGCGCGGCCGGCTCGTGTACGAGCGGCTCGGCTACCGCGACATCGGCGCCATGCACATGTGGGAGCGGCGCAAGCCGGTCTGAAGCGGGCCGTATCGTTTGCGGCCGTGGCTTCCCTTCGCCGTCCGCTGATCGCGGCCGCCGTCACGCTGAGCGCCGGTGCGGCTGTGGTGTCGTCCGCCTCCGCGCTGCCGCGCCTGCCGCACGGCTGGCCCTCGCACCGCATGGAGCTCGGCCTCACCGACTCGCCCGGCGGCGCGGCTGCGCTGCGGCGCGAGGCGCCGTTCAAGTTCCGCTACCAGTATCTGGCGGGCGGCGTGAATACCGGCTCGGGCTGGTCCACCTGGAATCCGAACGGCACGTTCGTCTCGCTGTACATCAATGAGTCGGCCGCGCACCACATCGTGCCGGTGTTCACCTACTACATGGTGCGCCAGTCGCTGCCCGGCAAGAACAACGGCGACGAGCTGAAGGCGGACCTCGGCAACCTCGACAACGCCTCGACCATGCGGTCGCTGCTGGTGGACCTGAAGCTGTTCTTCCAGCGCGCGGGCGCCACGAAGCGGCGCGCGGTGCTGCACCTCGAGCCGGACCTTTGGGGCTACGCGGAACAGGCCGCGAAGGGGAATGACGCCTCGACGGTGCCGGCACTCGTGTCCGCGGCGGGCATGCCGGAGCTGGCGGGGCTGCCGGACACCGCGGCCGGCTTCGCCCAGGCGGTCAAGCGGCTCCGCGACCGCTACGCGCCCAAGGTGCTGCTCGCGTACCACCTGAGCGTCTGGGGCACGAAGGTGGACATCGGCCTGTCCGATCCGCCGCCCGCGCAGGTGCGCGCTCTCGGCCAGAAGGCCGCGGCCTTCTACCGCTCGCTGCACACGAAGTTCGACCTCAGCTTCGCCGAGTTCTCCGACCGCGATGCCGGCTTCAAGGAGAAGATCTACGGCGACGGCGGCGCATCGTGGTGGAACGCGGGCGACTTCGCTCGCAACGTCCACTTCCTCTCGACCTACTCGCGCGCGGCGCACCAGCGGATCGCAATGTGGCAGATCCCGCTGGGCAACACCGAGATGCGCGCCGAGAACAACACTTGGGGCCACTATCAGGACAACCGCGTGCAGTGGCTGCTCGGAAAGCACAGCGCCAAGCATCTGAAGGCGTACCGCAAGGCAGGCGTGATCGCGTTCCTGTTCGGCGGCGGGGCGGACGGCACCACTTGTGCGTGCGACGCCCAGCACGACGGGATCACCGACCCGCCCGCGATCAACGGCAACAACCGCATGTCGCTCAACGCCGACGACGACGGCGGGCTCTTCCGCCAGCTCGCGAAGCGCTTTTACAAGCACCGGCGCCCGAAGGTCTAGTGCGCCCGGCTGACCGCGTATACCGATAGGCCGAACGGCAGCTTGCCGTAGCGGGCTCGCTGGTTCTCCCAGCGGCCGATCGACGTGAGCAACCGGTTGACGAGCTCGGGCGGTCGGTGAATCTCCGTTGCCTCGGGCTTGCGGCCAAGTAGGTGACTTGTGGCCACGAACGGGAGCGCGCATGCACCGCGGTAGCCGATCCACTTGGGGATGAAGCCGGCATCCGTCAGCAACTCGCTCGCCTGTCCTGCGCTGTAGCGACGCGCCGGGCCCGCACCGCCACCGGTTGCGCTGAAGATGGCTTGGGGGGCTGGCAGGTTCAGCACCAGCGTGCCGTCCGTTCGCACCACCCGCCGCAGCTCACGCAGTGCCGCCCGTTCGTCGGGGATCCGCGGGTCTGACAGGACATCCAGTGACCAGGCGGCCTCGAAGTACTCGTCGTCGAAGGGCAGGTTGAGGAGCTCCGCGGGGTCGAGCTCGACGCCAACCCGCTCGTAGCTGTCCGGGATCGCGGCGAGGACTCGGCTTGTGCCACCGCCGGCGTCGAGGACCTTCGACCCCGGCAGGTGCCGTGATGTGGTCGTCTGCGCCACGAGCTCGCGCAGCGTCACGAACCACCAGTGCGTCTCCTCCACCCGCCGGACGCCTTCCTGCGGGCGCTCCGCGACGACGTCCATCCGGGAGTCTCCAAGGTCCACCATGACCTCCTGTCAGTGTCACATCGGCGCATGCCTCTGCCTGTGGCATGCGTCACCCAACTAACGCTCCGGGGCGCGGGAAACGAGTACCCGGCCCGGGCGAAGCCAATGCACCGAGATCAGGTCTGTGACGGCGGGTCGAGCTCCATGCTGCGCCTGTGGAAGAAGGCGCCGAAGGAGCCCGCGACCGCGGTGACCGCCGTGATCGCCCAGAACTCGAGGAAGAGGTCGATGATCTTCCCGCCGGTGGTCACCGGGTTGGGCATCTGCGACGAGACCGTGAGCAACTGTGCGGTTGTCCAGAAGAGCGCGTCGCCGAACGTGTGGATGCCCGTGAGCGTCCGGTTGCGCTCGAGGAAATAGAGCGCCACCGCCGCGAAGCCGTCCAGCACGAGCGTCGCGCTGAGGATCGCCACCAGCCGCTCGCGCAGATGGAGGTGGGTGACGGTCTCGGCGCGGACCACCTTGCCTGTCTCGCGGCCCAGCCTGCGAAGCGGCGTCATCACCGACATCGCGGGCGAGAGTAGAGGCGGGGGCGGCGGGAACTGCTGCTACTCGCCGCCGAGCGAGTCGTACACCGAATCGAGCAGCGCTTCACGGTCCTGGATGCCCAGGCGCTCGCTGAGGTAGCGGGCGGTCTCGGCGCGCGATGCGCCGTTCGCGGCCATGTTCACGGCGATCAGGCGGGCGCGCCGCATGGTGTCGTGCTCGGGCGGGGCGGGCTCGTCCGTGCCCACGTTGGCGCGGATGCCGGCGAGCCGTTCCTCGAGCCGGTCGGCAGCGTCGCGCAGCTCGGCCACGAGTGTCGTGAGGTCCGCGAGCGCGCTCTCGATCTCCTCGCGCGCCTGGTCCTTGAGCGCCTCGGCGGCCTTCTCCGTGGCCGCGAGCAGCGCCTCGAGCTCGCCCGTCGCGGAGTCCGGGAGCCCGCCTTCTCCGTTCCCCTTCGTCATCGACGCGCTCTCCATCGGCCTCGCGGCGAGCGTACCACCGGCGGGGGAGGGTTAGCGCAGGTGTGTGGCCGCCGATCCCGTTAGGGTTCCCGCCGTGCTCGACACCGTTAGTGATCGCCAGCAGACCAATCCACCGAGCGACGCGAGCGTGCTGGAGGACGTCGTGTTGAACGACTCCGAGGGCCACCCGGTCCGGCTCGGCGACCTCTGGAGCGAGCGCCCGGCGGTGCTCGTGTTCGTGCGCCACTACGGCTGCGTGTTCTGCCGCCAGATGGCGGTGGAGGTGCACAAGAAGCGCAACAAGTTCGAGAAGGCGGACGTCGAGCTGGCAGTGATCGGACACGGCACGCCGGCCCACGCGCGCGACTTCATCGAGCTTCAGAACGTCGACCTGCGGGTGCTTGTGGATCCGGACCGCGAGGTCTACAAGCTGGCCGGCGCCAAGGTGGGAACTCTGGGCGAAGTGATCGGGCCCAAGCAGATCTGGCGTGGGTTCAAGGCGACGGTCGGCTCACGGCTCAAGCAGGGCAGCATCGCCGTGCATCAGGGCAAGATCATCGGCCACGCGGCGCAGCTCGGCGGCGTGCTCGTGATCGCGCCCGACGGCTCGGTGCGCTACGCGCATCTCTCCGAGGAATCGGGCGACAACCCGCCGGTGCGCGAGGTGCTCGCCGCGGCGCGTGCCATCCGCCCGCACCTAAACTCGGGCAGCTAGGCCCTAGGGACGCCGGGCGCCAGGGCCCGGGTCGAACAGCGTCCCGCCGCGGGAGCGGCGGATCAGGTAGACGATCCCGGTCGCGACCAGCACGGCCACGAGGAAGCTCCACGCGTTGCGGCCGGCGATCAGCGACGTGATGATGCCGCCGACGAAGGACCCGCCAAGGCCGACGAGGATCGTCGTCCCGATGCCCATCGGGTCAGGGCCGGGCAGCGCGAGGCGGGCGAGGCCGCCGATTACGAGGCCGGTTATCACCAGCCAGAAGAGGAATGCAATAAGCCCCATGGCTAGAGAGTAGTTCCCAGTTCCCAGTTCCCAGTTCTGCGACCTGCGACCTAATGCTCCGCAACTTCACCCTCAATCGCTTGCCCCGCCATGACCCATCCGACGATGCCGCCGCTGAGGTTGTACGCGTCCCAGCCCGAGGCGGCGAAGGCCTGGGTCGCCATCGCGGAGCGCGCGCCGACGCGGCAGTAGAACACGACCGGCTTGTCGCGTTGGATCGTCTCGGCCTCCGCCGCCAGCGCGCCCAGCTCCACGTGCCGGGCGCCCGCGATGCGGCCGGTGTCGTGCTCGTACGGCTCGCGCACGTCGACGAGCTGGGCGTCGCCGCGCCGCAGCATCTCGGCCACGATCTCGGGTGACAGCTCTCGATCGGTCATCCAGCTCTTATGGTGCCGGTTGATGAAGGCCGTTGTGGTGGGACATGTGGAGTACGTCGAGTTCGCGCACGTTGAGCACGTGCCGACAGCCGGCGAGATCGTGCACGCGGAGCCGACCTGGGCCGAGGCCGCGGGCGGCGGCTCGGTGGCCGCGGTGCAGCTCGCCAAGCTGGCCGGCGGCTCGCTCTTCTACACGGCGCTCGGCGACGAGGAGCTGGGCCACAAAGCCAAGGCCGAGCTGGAGAGCCGTGGCGTGCACGTGCACTGCGAGTTCAAGGCAAAGCCGCAGCGGCGCGCGTTCACCTACCTCGATGCGAACGGCGAGCGCACGATCACGACGATCCACGAGCGCTACGGCCCGAGCGGCGATGACGAGCTCGCCTGGGACGAGGTCGACAGCGCCGACTGCGTCTACTTCGTGAGCGGCGACGCCGCCGCGCTGCGCCACGCGCGAAGGGCGCGCGTGCTCGTGGCCACCGCCCGCTCGCTGCCCGTGCTGAAAGAGGCGGGCGTGCAGCTCGACGCGCTCGTGCACAGCTCGAAGGACGCGGGCGAACGCTACGCCGCCGGCGATCTCGACCATGCGCCGAAGCTTGTCGTGGGCACCGCGGGCAAAGAGGGCGGCACCTGGGAGGCGGTCGAAGGGCGCACCGGGAGCTTCCACGCGGCGCCGCTCCCCGGTCCGGTTGCGGACACCTACGGAGCCGGCGACTGCTTCGCCGCGGGGCTCACATTCGCGCTCGGCTACGGGCTCGAGGTGGAGAAGGCGCTCGAGCTGGCGTCGCGCTGCGGGGCCTCATCGATAACGGGTCACGGCGCATTCGAGGCGCAGCTCACGGCAGACGATCTGCAGCTCCGCGCGCCTCGCTAATCTGCTCGCTGCGCGCATGGACCCGACCCTCCTCAGGAATCGGCTCGTGATCGCGACGGCGATGTGGCGGGAGGCCACTGATGACCCGCTGCCGCGACTCGATCCCGCCGATCCCGCCACCCAGATCCAGACGTTCGAGATCAAGTTGATCGACATGCTGTGCGCACAGGCCACGTCCGAGACGGCCAGCGAGGTCGCGGAACGCACGTGGGACCTGGTGCACGACCGTCCGGACGACGACCCCGTGAAGCTGCGCGTGGTGGAGTGCCACGAGGCGCTGGCGCGCCTCTCCGCACACCGGGACTGATCGGCGCGTGACGGACGAGCCGCGCCCTCCGGCGACGCTCGACGAGGAGTTGCTCGGGGCGGAGCTCGACTCCGTCGTCTCGACGCAGTCCGACGCCGCGCGCATCCAGCGCATCCGCGGCGAGTTGGCCGAGGGCTTCCGCGCGCTCGCGCGCGTGGGCGCGGCGGTGTCGATCTTCGGCTCGGCGCGCACGCCGCGCGACCACGCTGAGTACGCACAGGCGCGCGAGGCGGCTCGCATCCTCGGCGAGGCCGGCTTCGCGATCATCACCGGCGGGGGGCCGGGGATCATGGAGGCCGCCAACATGGGCGCGCGCGACGCGGGCGCGCTCTCGATCGGGCTCAACATCGACCTGCCGTTCGAGGTCGGGATCAACAAGTACGTGGACCTGCCGCTCCAGTTCCACTACTTCTTCACGCGCAAGGTGATGTTCGTGCGCTACGCGTCGTCATTCGTCGTCTTCCCTGGCGGGTTCGGCACGATCGACGAGATGTTCGAGGCGCTCACCCTCATCCAGACGGACAAGATCCGCCACTTCCCAGTGCTGCTCGTGGGGACCGACTACTGGAGCGGGCTCATCGATTGGCTGCGGGAGAAGATGTTGGGCGAGGGCAAGATCTCGCCGGCCGACATGGAGCTGTTCGAGGTCACCGACGACCCGGCGCGGATCCTCCAGGTGGTGAACAGCGCGGTCCACCGCCAGGCGCGGGTCGCTTAGTAATCGTCGCTCGTCGGACGGCGGCGTGCTCGCTTCGTGTCGGAGCGGCGGCGCTTCGACTCGAGCCGCTCGGTGCGGGAGGCCTTGGTGGGCTTCGTGGGACGGCGCGTGCGCGGCACCGCCAGCGCGGAGGCGAGGCGAGACCGCAGGCGCTCCAGCGCCAGCTCGCGGTTGCGCGCCTGGCTCCGCGTGTCCTGCGCGACGGCGGTGAGGCGTGGCCCTACCCGCGCCATCACCCGCTTGCGCTGCGCATCCGACAGCGACGGGGACTCCGCCACATCGAACACCGCCTCCACCCGCGAGGCCGTGACATTCGCATGCTGCCCGCCAGGACCCGAAGACCGCGATACGCGCAGCTCGATCTCAGAGAGCGGAACAGAAACGCTCCGGGTGACGACCATAGGGTCTTCCACCACCGCATCATCCCGAAGCCCTGCGGACGGCGGACTGCGGACGGCGGACTTACGCCGCAGTGTGGGTGCCAAGCAGCGCCCGCGTCTCCGACTCGAGAGTGTCGGCGCGGATACTCAGCGTGCGGAAGTGGAAGTGCAGCTCCGTGAGGTAGTCCGAGATCTGGCGGCGGGTCTCGTCCGTGGAGGCGCTGACGGACAGCTGCTCCTGGAACGAGGCGATCTCGCGCTCGAGCATCTTGACGGCGCCGGCGATGGCGGCAGCGTTGCGCGTGATCTGATCGGGGCTCACGCACGGGTAGATCGACCGGCCGCGTGCCAGCTTGACCCCGCTCACCCGCGCGGGGTAGAACGTGCGCTGCAGGGACTCGACAGAAGAGGTCCCGATGGGCCGCAAATTCGTGGACTGCCGGGAGGTGCGGGCGGCCGCCGAGCATGCCGCCGCTCCATGACGAGGCGGGGCCGGCACGCGCCCCGCACTACGAGCGAGTTCGCTGCAGTCCCTAGCCGAACGACTGCGTCCGCCCACAGCCCGCCAGCGTGACGCTCACGGGGCCGTCCGTCTTCACGTTCAGGGTGGCCCCGCAGCTCACGTGCGCGCGTCCCGGGTCGATCGTCAGCGCCGAGATGTTCTGCGCGTCGATGTCGAGGCGGTTGCGCACGAGCGCGGGCGGCGTCGGTCCCCACTGGCGCGACTGGCTCGTGTAGGGAATCGCCGGCAGCGTGCCGCCGGTTAGCGCTCCCGCGCCGTGTTGAGTCGGCAGCGCGGTCGGGTCACCGACGCCGAAGCCCTCGGAGCGCACGTCGATCGTGCCGCGCGGAGCGTCGCCGCTCGAGTCGCGCAGGGTCAACCCGGACACCCAGTAGGCGTGATTGGACGGCCCGCCCATCTCGGGGAAGTCCATCGTCGGGTTGACCACGTAGGTCACGTGCGCCGGGTTCCGGTCCACCTTCGTCGTGCCGAGGAAGTCCGCCGCCGGCTGGTACTGGTCGTTGATCGCGAGCGTCAGGTGGTCGCCCGGCGCGAACGAGTCGAACTCGTAGCGGTAGCCGAGCTGGTCGAACGTGTTCGCCTGCTGCACGACTCCCGGGTAGGGCACGAGCTCGTCCGTCACCGCGTTCCAGATCAGGAACGGGACATTGCGCAGGGAGGCGAGCATGTTCTGCGTGTTGCTGCCGTCTCCGCCCGGCTCGGGTGGCAGCGGCGGGACGAGCACGCCGAGGCCCGGCGGGCCCACCACGGGCTGGCCCTTGGCGAACAGGTCCGGGTACTGCGTGGCGAACTTATATGTGCCGTAGCCGCCCATGCTGTAGCCGGAGATCGCGGTCCAGGCGGGGTCGAGCTTGTAGTGGGCGGCAACGTCGGCCCACACCTCGAAGGTGTCGGCGCCCGCGTAGTCGTAGTACCAGCCGTCCGGGCCGCGGCCCTCCGGCGTGATCACGATCGCGCCCGGCCCGCGCTCGCCGATCTGCGACTGGTTGCGTGAGCCGAGGTACTGGTTGTAGTTCGCGCCCAGCGAGTGGAGAAGCAGCGTTAGGCCGTAGCCGCTCGCCGGCCGCGCCGACTTGGGCAGGTAGATCGCGTACGGCTGGAGCTGCCCGCGCAGCTCGCCCTTGCACGACGTGGCCGACTGGCAGGTGGTCGCGTAGTCGGTGCCCTGCTCGGTCTCGAAATGGCTCGCCAGGATGCGGTCCATCGCGCCGGTCTTGGGCACGCCCGTCTCGTCGGTCACGCCGCGGGCGAGCTTCGAGAAGTCGACGTAGGCGTGGAAGCTCGACAGGTCGCCGTTCTTCAGCGCGGCGCCCTGGGCGCGGTCGCGCCACCAGGCGGCGTCCGTTGCGGTGCCCACCGGATCGGTCGCGTCCGGGTTGGGCTCGCTGAAGCGGAAGGCAGCGTTGAAGAAGGCCGTGGGCTTCGACAGCGTGCCTGCTCCGCCCGGATGCGTGGCGTCAGCGCTCTGCTGCGGGACCAGGTACGCGTTCGTCGCCTTGTCCCAGAGTCCGGTGGCGGCGGCGAGGCGCACCGTCCCGGTGCCCGGGTTCCAGTCCGAGTGGGGGACGAGCACTGTGATCTGGCGGCGCGTCGTGTCGACGCTCACCTGCGGCGCGGTCGGCGCCGGCTTGCCGCTCGACGCATTCAGCATGTCGGCGCTCTGGCCGTGCACAGTGACGAACCACTGCGCGGGCGCCGTCGCGTTCGCCCCGTGCGGGAACTGCTGCGGCTTCGCGCTGTCCCCGATCGCGATCGTGGTGGCCACGAGCGACGGATCCTTCATCGTGTTGAGCGTGATGCGGAAGGCGGTGGCCGTGGCGGTCGGCTTCACGCGCAGCTCGACGAGGTCGGCGGCGTTGCCCGCGTAGGCCGGGTCGGTGGGGTAGGTGTAGGTGCCGTTCGGCTGCGAGAAGGTGTCGCCCGAGAGGCGCGGATCGCCCGGGTCGGGCACGCCGCCGTTGGCGCCGTGGTCGTCGTAGAGGAAGTCCTGGTAGAGGAACTCGCCGTCGCGGTAGGCGCTCGCGCCGGACACGAGGATCGGCGGCGCGTGCCAGATGCCGCTGTTGGTCAGCGGGGGAGCGCTGGCCCCCGGGGCGTACAGGATGTCCGGCCCCGGACGCGGCCCTGGCCCGCTGTAGAGCGACCCGGTGGCGGCGCCGGCCGGCGCCGCGATGGCGAGCGCGCAGAGCGCTCCGAGCAGCACGATCTTCCCCTGCACGACCATCCCCCCTGCCTCGATTCCGCACGTGCAACATATCCCGAAAGTGTTCCTCTGCGCGCCGGTTCTACGATCCAGGGCATGACTGAAACCCTTGCCTCTTCCCGCACCGTCGCCTCCGTGATCGGCGGGCGGCCCCAGACCGACGCCCCCGGCGGGCGCCTCACATCCACCAACCCGGCGAACACGTCCGACGTCGTGGCCGAAGCCCTGCTCGGCGACGCCTCCACCTTCGTCGCCGCCGCGCGCGCCGCGCGCGAGGCGCAGAAGGCGTGGGCCGACGTGCCCGCACCCGTCCGTGGCCGCGCCATCCAGCAGATCGGCCGCCTCGTGGAGGACAACAAGGAGGCGCTGTCGCGGCTCGTCACGCGCGAGATCGGCAAGCCCTATCCCGAGTCGCTCGGCGAGGTGCAGGAGATCATCGACACCTGCAACTTCTTCGTGTCAGAGGGACGGCGCCTCTACGGCCAGACCGTGCCGTCGGAGATGCCGGACAAGCAGCTCTTCACGTTCCGCACGCCCGTGGGCGTCGCGGCGATCATCACCGCCGGCAACTTCCCGGTTGCCGTGCCGTCCTGGTACATCGTGCCCGCCCTGCTGTGCGGCAACGCGGTGGTGTGGAAGCCGGCCGAGTACGCGCCTGCGCTGGGCGAGGCGCTGGCCGAGCTGTTCCTCCACGGCGGCCTGCCCGACGGCGTCCTGAACGTCGTGCAGTGCGATGGCCCCACCGCCTTCGAGGGCCTCGAGCAGTCGCTGGGGGAGGGGCTCATCGACAAGGTGGGCTTCACCGGCTCCTCCGACGTCGGGCGCCGGATCGGCGAGCTCTGCGGCCGCCACATCCAGCAGCCCTGCCTCGAGCTCGGCGGCAAGAACCCGCTCGTCGTGATGCCGGACGCCGACCTCGACCTCGCCGTCGAGGGCGCGCTGTTCAGCGGCTTCGGCACGGCCGGCCAGCGCTGTACCTCGCTCGGCACGGTGATCGTCCACGAGGACGTGCACGACGAGTTCATGTCCCGCTTCACGAAGGCGGTGGAGAGCGCCGCCGTCGGCGACCCGACCCAGGACGTGATCTACGGCCCGATGATCCACGAGCGTTTCCTCGACCGCTTCCTCGGCTGGCTCGACCTGATCGAGGATCACCACACGGTGAGCGGCTCGACGGCCACCGGCCGGATCACGGGCGACGCGCCCCGCGAAGGCTTCGTCGGAGATCCGGACGCCGGCATCTTCTGCCACCCGACGATCGTCGACGGCGTGACGCGGGACGACGCCTTGTACTCGACCGAGACCTTCGGTCCGATCGTCGGCGTCGCCACCTTCTCGACCTTCGACGAGATGATCGACCTCGCCAACGGCCACGGCTACGGGCTCTCCTCGGCGATCTACACGAACGATCCGAAGAGCGCCTTCGAGTTCCGCCGTCGCGTGACCGCGGGCATGGTGAGCGTGAACAACTCGACCTCCGGCGCCGAGGCGCACCTGCCCTTCGGCGGCAACGGCAAGTCGGGCAACGGGGCGCGCCAGTCAGGCATCTGGGTGCTCGACCAATTCACCCGCTGGCAGTCGATGAACTGGGACTACGCCGGCAAGCTGCAGAAGGCGCAGATGGACGTCGCCGACATCACCGGCGACGTCGACTTCCGCCTACCGGACTAACTGCAGCAATAAAGGGCGGGAGTCCACGCGATCCATTTTTGCCACGCATACCGTGGTAAAGATGGATCGCATGAAGGCTGAGCGGTTATTGCTGCTGTTCCGGCTCGGGCTCTGACTCGGCCTCGGGGTCTAGCTCGATGGTCTCGTCTGAAGCGGCCTCGGCCTCCGGCTCGACCTCGGTTTCGTCGTCGACAACCTCGCCGTCGAACACCTCGGCCTCCGGCCCGGCCGGCAACGCCTGCGTCTCCTCGTCCGGATGCGCGCTCGGGAAGCGCGCCGCCGCCTCGTCCGCCACGGCCAGCAGCCGGTCCGCCACGTCGCGCACGTCCCCGATCAGCCGCAGCCGCTCGGCCCAGATCGCCTCGGCGTCGTTGTCGAGGTCCCGCACCCGCTGCTCGGCCCCCGAGACGACCTCCGCGGCCTCGCGCTCGGCCTGCTGCACCCGGTCGTCGGCTTGGGCGCGCGAGCGGGTGGCGATCTCCTCCGCGGTCTCGTGCGCCCGCTCGAGGATCCCGCGCGTCTCCTCGCTCACTTGTGCAACGGCGTGCTTGACGGCGGACTCGGGCGAGCGGCTGATCTCCAGCTCGGCGATCAGCCGGTTGACCTGCTCCACATAGGCGTCGACGGCGTCGCGGTCATAGCCGCGAAGTGCCATCGGGAAGGAGATGCTGCGGATCTCCTCCACCATCCTTTCCTGTTCCGCGTGCGACGTCAGCGCAGACGGAAATCGTCTTGTCGGCGACCCCTCCACTACCCCAGTGATACCGAAAACGGGGTCTAAGCAGTCCGGCGGTACCAGCGCGGCGAGGTCGTAGGCGGAGGTTCCAGCGCAGCTTTTGCGACCAAAACTGTCGGCGTGCCCGTGCCGACTTGGCGCGCAAGCACTCGTCCGAACTCGTCGCCCAGACCCTCCACCGTCTCCGCCTCGATGCCGAACGAGCGGGCCATCGCCTCGAAGTCGGGCGTCGCGAGATCGACCCCGAAGGTGTCCTCGCCGCGGTGGCGCTGGTCGAAGCGCAGCATGCCGTAGCCGCCGTCGTCAACGATCACCGCGGTCATCGGGATCTGCTCCTGCGCGACGGTCGCCAGCTCGCCGCAGGCATAGAGAAAGCCGCCATCGCCGGACACGCTCACCACCGGTCCCTGGTCCGCCAGCGCCGAGCCGATCGAGAGCGGGAAGCCGTAGCCGAGTGTTCCCCAGCCCATCGGGTAGGCGAGATGGCGTGGCGCCGCCACTGGGTGCAGGGCGCCCAGCCAGTAGCCGGCGATGCACATGTCGGCCACCACCACGGCCTCCGGCGGCACAGCCTCGTGGAACACCCGCAGGAACTTCATCTCGTCCGGGTGCTCGCGCTCGAGCTCGCCGAGCACGTCGGCACGCAGCTGTGAGAGCCGGTTGCGTAGCTCGTCAAGTCCGTCGCGTCCGGGCAGCCGCTGCGCCAGCGCAGCGGTCATCTCCGCAGCATCCCCCAGGATCAGGACCTCCGGCTCATAGTTCTTCGTCGCGTCCTCGGGATCGACGTTGATCGCCACGAGGTGCGGCGGCTGGGGCATCGCCCAGTTCTGGGTCATCATGCCGTCGAAGTCGGTGCCGATCGCGACCACGACGTCGGCCTCGTCCCACAGCTGGCCCACTGCGGGCAAGTGCGGCGGCAGGCCAACGGCGCATGGATGGTCGGTGCCGAGCAGACCGCGCGCCATATAGGTCGTGATCACGGGCGCGACCAGCCGCTCAGCAAGCGCTCCCACCTGCTCGCCCGCTTCGGAGCGCAGCGCGCCACCTCCTGCCCAGATCAGCGGTCGTTCCGCGCCGGCGAGGAGATCGATCGCCTTGTCCTCGACGTCCTCCGGCTGGAAGAAGCCGCTGGACGAGCCTGCTCGACCGGCTCGTTCCACAGGGGCTGACAGGAAATCGGTTGGCACCTCGATATAGACCGGTCGGCTCGGAGCCGTGAGCGCGAGCTCGAGCGCGTGTTCGATGATGCCGAGCTCGCTGGGGCTCGTGATGCGGAAGGTCCGCTTCGTCACCGGCTTGAACATCGCCTCCTGGTCGGAGGCCTCGTGCAGCGCG
>DATBKS010000105.1:0-2271 GCA_036555755.1 Thermoleophilaceae bacterium | reverse complement strand
GCCGCCTCCAGCGGGTTCGTGGCCCCGATGACCTGGCGCGCGGCCTTCACCGCCTCGTGCCCCTCGAGCACGAGCGCCACCAGCGGCCCGCCGGTGATGAAGTCCACGAGCTCGCCGAAGAACGGCTTCTCGGAGTGCTCCGCATAGTGCTCCTCGGCGAGCGAGCGCTCAACCTGCATGTGCTTGAGCGCGACTATGCGCAGGCCCTTCCGCTCGAAGCGCGCGATCACCTCGCCGGTGAGTCCACGGGCGAACGCATCGGGCTTTACCAGGATCAAGGTCCTCTCCAAGGGGTGCTCCTTTCGAATCTGAGGTCAGGCGCCGGGCGGTGCGGCGGCTGCGCCGCCGTCGCCTCCGGGGCGCTGGCGCCGCGTGGGCGGCGGCTGTTCAGCCAGGGTGGATGCCGCCGCGGAAGAGCGCCGGCCTCTGCGTCGGGTCGGCGTCGGCTCCGTGACCGCGGCGGGCGCCGCGCCGGCGATCTCCGCCTCGCAATAAGGGCAGATCTTCCACAGCGGATCGAGCGGCTTGCCGCAGGTCTGACACGGCTCCTTGAGCCGCCTGAGGCAGCTCGGGCAGCGCAGGAAGTTCTTCTCCACGCGGAAGCCGCAGTACGGGCAGCCCTGCTCGTGCTCGGCGAGCCTCGCCTCGGCTGCCGCGATCTCGAGCTGGCGCTCGCGCGCGTCCTCGAGGTACTCCGGCGGCCTGACGATCACGTACACGATCGTGCCGAGATAGGGGAACAGCGAGCACAGCGTCGCGCAGCCGACGAGCATCGGATCGCCGATGCGGCGCCGGGCATCCATGAACGTCCAGTAGATCAGCGCCAGCCAGATGACCACCAGGAAGAGGATCAGCAGGCTGACGGCGCGGTTCAGGGCGTCGTTATGAATGCCGAAGATGGCGAACAGGCCCATTGGAGCCGGAGTGTACTCGGGGTGGGGTACTTTCCGGGACAGTGAAAGGGATCTCTCGCGGTCGTCCCGGCGTGCTGCGGCAGTCTATCTAGAGCACCAAACGGCCAATCAGGTAGCCGATCCCGAAGAACACCAGGATCACCACGGCCACCACGACGGCCACGATGCCGACGACCGCGAGGAGGCTTGGGAACTCGCCGTCGTTCATAGCGTCGAGGCGCGCGCGGCGCGCTCGATCCGCACGAGGTCGGCAATCAGGTAGATCGATCCGGTCACGATCACTGCACCATCGGATCCTGCCAACTCCTGGGCGCGGGCGACTGCCCGGCGCGGGTCGGCCACCGTCTCGCAGGGTGGGCCGCCCAGCTTCGACGAAAGGCTCTCGAGGGTCGCAGGCGACAGCGAGCGGGGGTTGCTGCTGTGGGTGAAGACCGCGCGGTCGAGCCGCGGCAGCAGGGCGCGCAGCATGCTGGCAGCGTCCTTGTCGTCGAGCACGCCGAGCACGCCCACGACCTTGCGCTCCCCCACGAGCTCCGGCAGCGCCTGGGCCACGGCCTCCGCGCCGGCGGGGTTGTGGGCGCCGTCGAGCACCGTCAGCGGGCTGTTGCCAACCACCTGCATGCGCCCCGGCACGCGGACCTCGGCGGCGGCCCGGCGCACCGCGTCCTCGTCGAACTCGCCGACGAAGGCCTCCGCCGCCGCCCGCGCGAGCGCGAAGTTCGCGCGCTGGAAGGAGCCGTGCGCGGCAAGCTCGTAGTCGTCTGACGGCGCGGCATGGACACGCCGGGCGTGGCGCTCCGTGGCCACGCGCTCGGCCACCGCCTCGGCGTCGGGGTCGAGCTCGCCGCTCACGAGTACGCCCTGGTCGCGCACCACCGCCAGCTTCTCCTCCGCGATGTCCTTGATCGTCGGGCCGAGCCAGCGCGTGTGCTCGAGGCCAACGCCGGTGAGCACCTGCACCTTGGACGGGATCACGTTGGTGGCGTCGTAGCGGCCGCCCAGGCCCGCCTCGATCACGGCCACCTCCACCCCGCGCCGCGCCAGCTCGTGGTACGCCGCCGCAGTGAGCGCCTCGAACTGCGTGACGGTGTCGCCCTCCTCCTGCGTGCGGTTGACGAGCTCGGCGGCATGGGCCGCGCGCGCCACGGCGGCGGCGAAGTCGGCGCCGGACACGGGCTGCTCGCCGATCTCCACGCGCTCGGTGAACGAAGCGAGGTGCGGCGACGTGTAGCTGCCGGTGCGGATCCCGTGGCGCTCGAGGATGCCGGCGATGAAGCGCACGGTCGAGGACTTGCCGTTCGTCCCCACCACGTGGATCGAGGCGAAGCGGCGCTGCGGCATCCCCAGCGCGGTCATC
>DATBKS010000104.1:0-13719 GCA_036555755.1 Thermoleophilaceae bacterium | reverse complement strand
TACGAGGACATCGTGAACGTGCGGTTCGCGGGCCGGCGCGAGACCGAGGTGGCGGCGGATCTCGCCGGCCTGCTCCGCAAGCACGGCCACTCGCAGGTTGACTTCACGGTGGTCGGTTCGGGGCCGAACGGCGCCAACCCGCACCATGAGGCCGGCGATCGGACGATCGAGGAGGGCGACATGGTCGTGCTCGACTTCGGTGGCCTCAAGGACGGCTACGGCTCGGACACCACACGTAGCGTGCACGTCGGCGAGCCGACCGACGAGGAGCGCGAGGTGCACGAGATCGTCCGCCGGGCGCAGCAGGCCGGCTTCGAGGCCGTGACCACCGGCATCGCATGCCAGGAGGTCGATCGCGCCGCGCGCAAGGTGATCACGGACGCCGGCTACGGCGAGTACTTCATCCACCGCGTCGGCCACGGGATCGGGCTGACTACGCACGAGCCGCCGTACATGGTCGAGGGCGAGGAGCATCCGATCGAGCCGGGCATGTGCTTCTCGATCGAGCCGGGGATCTACCTGCCCGGCCGCTTCGGCGTGCGGATCGAGGACATCGTCGTCGCGACCGAAGACGGCGGCCGGCGACTCAACAACACAAGCCACGACCTACACGTCGTGTCCTGAAGGAGGACGACGCAATGAGCGACCAACAGCACGTGCCGGTGAGCGACGTGAACCCGGACGACTGCACGCCCGATCACGACTGCGACCACCACGAGTCCGACCACGAGCACGGACCGGACTGCGGCCACGAGCAGGTGCAGCACGGCGACCACGTGGACTACGTCGTGGGCGGCCACCTGCACCACCCCCACGACGACCACTGCGACGACCACGGGCCGGTCCCCGAGTAGGCTGAGCCCACGCCGTGACCGGCGAGGAGGTCACGACGGCGACGAACGACGGTGCGGAGGTCCGGGCGCTGCTGCTCGCGATGGGCGTCGCGCTCACGATGACGGGCGACGCCGTGAGCGAGATCCAGGCGCGGCTGCGCGCGATCGCCTCGGCCTACGGCTTCGAGCGCGCGCGCATCAGCGTGTTCCCCACCGTGCTCGTGGTCGGGCTCGGCGACGGCAGCGGCGTGGACCTGCGGACGATCGACAGCGTCCGCCAGCTGCGGCTCGACCAGGCGACGGAGGTCATCCACCTGGCTGAGGCGGCCGAGCGAGGCGAGGTCGCCGCCGGGGAGGGATTCGCGGAGCTGAGGGCGATCTTCGAGGAGCGCTCGCGCTTCGGGACCGTGGCGTACATCGCCTCCCACGGCGTCCTGACCATCGGGCTCGCGTTCCTCATCCACCCGGCGGCGGTGGACCTGTGGGTCTACTTCGCGCTCGGCTGTCTCGTGGGCGCGATGAAGGCCTGGGGGGAGCGGTTCACCACCGGCGGCTACCTCCTCCCCATCGTCGCGGCAGCTGTCGTGTCGGCGATCGGCTTCCTGATCCACGGGGGCAACGAGGCGGCGTCGCTGCGCCTGACGATCCCGCCGCTGGTCACGTTCCTGCCCGGGGCGCTACTGACAATGGCGACCGTGGACCTGGCCATGGGCGAGACGGTGACGGGCGCGAGCAGGTTCGTCGCCGGGTTGTTGCAGCTCCTGCTGCTCGGGATCGGGATCATCGTCGGCGCCGAGCTGGTGGGGAATCCCCACGCCGGTCCCGTCGCGGGCGCCGCCGCGCACACCTTCGGCTCATGGGCGCCTTGGGCGGGCGTCGCGATCTTCGGCGCGGGCATCTACGTGCACAACTCGGGGCCCAAGCGCTCGCTGCCCTGGCTCTTGGTCGTGCTATTCGCCGCCTGGGGCGGTCAGCTGGTGGGCAGGCAGGTGATCGACGCCACGCTCAGCGGCTTCGTCGGGGCCGCCGCGATGGTGCCGATCGCCCACGCCGTCGGCCGGGTGCGCACCGCCCCGCCGCCGCACGTGATGTTCCTGCCGGCCTTCTGGCTGCTCGTGCCCGGCACGATCGGGCTGATCGGAATCACCGAGCTCGTCGGCGACAACTCGAAGCACGGCTCCGAGAACTTCGCCGCAGCGTTCGAGGGCGTCATCTCCGTCGCGCTCGGGATCCTGGTCGGCACGATGATCGTTCGCGCCGCCAGGATCCTGATGCGTAGAGGTGGCCTGGGGAGGCTGCCCTTACGTCACCCGGCGTGAGTGCGGATCTGGTTCGCCACCGCACTCAGCACCTTGTCGTAGTTCGGGTCCGCGGCCCACTGGTGAACGAGGCCTTTGAGCGTCGGCGCCACGCCCCGGTGCTCGTCGCCGAGCGGCCGGAACGAGAGTGCCTCCTCGATGAGCGCCGCCTGGGCCGGGTTCTCGCTGCCCTTCGGGATGGCGTACGCGAGCAGCCGGCCGGTATGGGCCCTCACCGCTGTCTTCCAGTCGGGGAACGAGACGCCCTGGCCGGGCTCTCCTGTCACCCCGATGCCCGCCGGGTTGCGACGCGGCCGCTGCGACCAGAACGACGTGAGGTGCCCCGTCTCCTCGGACATCTGCGCGACCACGATCAGCGGGTCGAGACCCACCGCCGGGGCGGTCGCGTAGTAGTTGGCGACGATGTGCCGGACGTCGTTGTCGCTGTAATCGCCGTGATCCTGGGAGAGCAGGAACGCCACCGCCTTCCGGGCGGGCGCGTGGGAGCCGCCGAGGAGCGTCGTGTCCGGGGTCACCGCGCCCGTGCGCGGCTGGGCGGCCGGCATCGGCGGATGCGGGTCGGCGTGCGGCGGGTGCGGATGCGCGTCGGGCGCCGGCGCCAGTCCGAAGAAGCGACGCAGCGCCGCGTGCTCCGCGCGCGCGAGGTCCTTGATGTGAGCCTTCATCCACGCCATCTCGGTCGGGTTCGTCACGAAGCCGTGCTCGATCAGCACCTCGGGACCTGGCGTGTGCGTGTGGGTGAAGCCGTAGTAGAAGTGCTCGTCGTCGGTGCCGTTGTCCTGACGACGTGGCGCTGGGTGGCCGGGCAGCTTCTCGAACTCGTCGGCGATCATCTCCGCCAGCTTCTCGTTGACCGGGTCATCCGGGAAGCCGAACGAATAGCCGTGAGCTGAGGGTGCGGCGCCGTCCGCATGCAGGAAAAGCGCGGCGTCGCATTGGGTGCTGTCGTCGAGCTTCCCTGGCTTCGGGATTGGCTCGAAGTTGTCATCCCGGTCCAGCATGCGGCACAGGGCCGCCTGGATGTCCGAGACCAGCTCGCGCTCACCCGGCGCGCCGGTCTGCGTGAGGTGCCCAGGTTGAAGCGGCGGCTTGTGGCCGGCCTGAACGAGAATCCTTTTCATGTCCGTCACCTCCGACGGAATGCGAGTCCAAACCCCCCGGGGCTGCGGGTGAGCGCCGGACGGTTGGCGCTGGGGTTGATTAGGAGGTCTGGCGATTCTCTTCCCGGGCTCGAACGGCGGTCAAGGTGACAGCGAGGTGAGCGATATGGCGACGGGCCGGTGCCTTTGTGGGGCCGTCAAATACGAAGTTCGGGGCGAGCTCCGCGACGTTCTGCTGTGCCACTGCGAGGAATGCAGGCGCTGGCATGGCCACGTGTCGGCGTCGGCGGCATGCGCGCGCGACGAGCTCGTGCTGGTCGAGGAGCGCGGGCTGCGCTGGTTCGACAGCCCGGAGAGCGAGACGAGCGCCCGCCGCGGCTTCTGCGCCGAGTGCGGTTCGAGCCTCTTCTGGGACGCGCCCGGCTTCGACTCGATCAGCATCGCCGCCGGGACGCTCGACTCGACGCAGGGCTTGCGGACGGTCAGCCACTGGTTCGTCTCCCAGGCCGGCGACTACTACGACCTGCCGGACGACGGGCTGCCGCGGCACGAGCGCAGCGGTGAGGGCGAGCTCGGCTAGGACGAGCCGAGCAGCGTGCTCTTCTGCTGGTCGTACTCGCTGTCGGTCAGCGCGCCGCGCTCGTGCAGCGCCGAGAGACGCTCGAGCTGCTCGATCTGGGTCCCGTTCCCGCCACCGCCGGCTGTGGCGGTGGCAGCGGCCGGCGCCGCGTGCGCCGCTCGCCGGTCCGACCACGACTCGCGGATGTGCTGCCAGGTCTCCCCCGCCTTCGCGTCCGGGAACTCCCGGAGGCACTGCCGCCGCAGGATCTCCACACCGAACACGATCAGCGCCGCGATCAGCAGGATCGGGATCCAATTGCGGAAGGCTGGCGTCGGACCCCAGAGCAGCACGAGCAGGTAGATGAACGCCACCACTCCGTACACGAGCACCGGGCGGTCGCGGAACTCGGGTGCGAGCGCGCGGCGGACACCGAGGGCGGGCCGCGTGTCGCCGGCCAGCCAGGCCGCGAAGACGAGGAGGAACCCGTAGATCACGACCGTGATCGCGATCGTGTAGAGCAGCGAGGTCCCGATCGTCCAGGCGTCGTGCATCGCCGGCCTGTTGTCGACGTTCTTGACAAGGCCGTCGACCACCACGTTGCCGCCGACGCGCCGCAACAGCAGGCTGAAGACGCCGACCCCGACGAAGATCCACCCGCACGTGCGCAGCGTGATACGGCGCCGCCCGGCGGCGAGGGCGATCGCCCCGGCGAAGAGCGCGAACGTGAGGACGGTGAACAGGATCGCGAGGTGCCGGATGGCCTTGGCGATGTCCTGTGCCGTGCCGAGCTGGTCCGACCGCATGATCACGAGCTTGCCGCTCTGCGGCGGGAGCGTGATGCCCAGCTTCTGCTGGGCGAGATTCCGCGCCTGCTGGCCCGTCGATCCCTGAAGCTGGGATTGGGCTTGGGCCACCTGGTTGCTGAGCCCCACCGTGCCCGCCAGCTGGGCGACGAGCTGGTGCAGGTCGAGCACCACCTCTCCGTTACCCGTGGACACCGCGCCCTTGCCGCCGTTCAGCACGTTGAGGAGCTGCTCGTGCGCGGTCCGGTTGGCTTGCTTGAAGGCGGCCTGCACCCGGGGGCGGTTGAGGATCTGCGGTGCTTCCCGGTCGGCGAGTCCGCGCAGCCCGGTGGCGGCCGGCCCCGCGAGCGCCTGCGCCTGCTTGGGCAGGACCGCCCGCAGCTGCGCCGCGACGTCGACGTTGGAGAACACCTCGTTGACGAGGTAGGCGCCCAGCAGGGTCTGGATCTTCTTGTCCGCGAGCAGCTTCGAGCTCGTATTCGTCCAGTTGTCGGTGTTGAGCGCCTGACGGTTGATCCAGGTGGAGAAGACCGCCAGGAAGCCGGTGATCGCCGCCAGGGTCAGCAGGACGGCGACCCAGACGCGATGACGCTTTGGGGAGGACGGCTTCTCTGGAGAGGAGGACTTCTCAGCAGCTGCGGAATCAGGCATGCGGCCTCCGCCAAGTCGGGCCAAGAGTGCCAGCATCCAGCCCGGAGCCAGCCCCTACAAGGGCGTCGGCAGGTGTACACGGGTGGGGCGCACACCATCGCCTTTGATCACCCCGTCCGGGTGATGCTCGGTACCCCTCGACGACGTTACGTTCGCAGCGTGAGGAACCGCCTCGCGCTCGTTCTGCTGCTCCCGGTGCTCGCCCTCACCGTGGCCCTTGGCGCCTGCGGCTCGTCGAAGTCCGACAAGGCCAAGAAGCAGGTCTGCGACGCGAGCGCCGACATCCAGAAGCAGGTCAAGAGCCTCCAGGGGCTGACGCTCTCGACCGCCACGACGACGCAGGTGAAGGACAGCCTCAACTCGATCAGCTCCGATCTCAAAAAGATCACGGACGCCCAGGGGGACCTGAACGACGAGCGCAAGAAGCAGGTCCAGGCCGCCAACAACCAGTTCACGTCGGAGGTCAAGTCGGTGGTCAACAACCTCGGCACCAACCTGTCGATCTCCAACGCCCAGGCCCAGCTCACCGCCGCCTTCCAGCAGCTCGCGAGCGCGTACCAGAAGACCTTCGCGAAGGTCGACTGCAGCTGACGGCCCCCAACTCGAAAGGAAGCTCATGCCCGACCCAGCGGACACTCTCTTCGTCGCCGCCGCCTCGTACGCGAGCAAGGACGACGCGATCGCCGACTACGAGGCGATCAAGGCTCTCTACCGCGAGATCCAGACCTCACACGACTTCGACGCCGCCGTGATCGCGAAGAACGAGCAGGGCAAGGTCGAGATCGTCAAGAAACACGAGGAGCCGACGCGCCACGGGGCGGCCCACGGGCTCGGCTGGGGACTCGCCGCCGGCGCGGTTGCCGCGATCTTCCCGGCGATCGGCATCCTTGGCGCGCTGGCCGTGGGCGGCGGCGCCGGTGCGGCGATCGGCGCGGTA
The DNA here is from genome assembly GCA_036555755.1 of Thermoleophilaceae bacterium. GTDB lineage: Bacteria > Actinomycetota > Thermoleophilia > Solirubrobacterales > Thermoleophilaceae > JAICJR01. The sequence continues at coordinate 7,514 of DATBKS010000104.1, read as the reverse complement.
TCCGGGCACGTCACCGGCGGCATGCGCCGTGACGACCTCAAGGAGCTCGGCGAGGTGCTCGACGAGGGCGAGGCCGGCCTGATCGTCGTCTACGCGACCAACATGGCCGACCAGATCGCGGCGAACATCAAGGCCGCGAACCGGATGGTCGCCAAGGAGACCGACATGGCCGCGGACGAGCTCGCGGCGGAAATCAAGGAAGCGGAGACGGCGGGCGCCGCCTAGATCAGCGGCTCGAGGATGACCAGCGGGATGTCCCGGTCGGTCTTCGTCTGGTACTCGTCGTAGGAAGGCCACTCCTTGGTCATGATCGGCCAGAGCTCCGCCTTCTCCTCTGGAGTGGCGGTGCGGGCGTGCACCTTCAGCTTGTCGCCCCAGACCTGGATCTCGACGTCCGGGTTCGCCTCGAGGTTGAGGTACCAGGCGGGGTGCTTGGGGGCGCCGCCCTTGGAGGCCACGACCAGGTAGTCGTCGCCGTGGCGGCCGTAGATCAGCGCCTGCGGGCGCGGCTCGCCGCTGCGCCGGCCGGTGGTGTTGAGGATCAGCGTCTGGGTCCCCTCCCAGTCGTGACCCTGCTCCCCATCGGTCTCCCTGTAGCGGTCGATGTGCTCCTGTCCAAACAGCGTCATCTGGGCTCTCCTGTTCGTCGTCGGACAGGGAACATAGCCACAAGCGGTCAGCGGTCGACCACCGCGAGCGGTTCGAGCATGCGGCGCTTGGGCTGCAGCGCCGCGCTCACCCGGTCGTCGCGGAACGGCACGCGGCCGCCAACGGTCACCACGTCCTTCACCGGCGGGATGAACCCGCACTTCGGGCAGTGGCTGTGCTTGTCGAGCTTCGTGCCGCACTTGGCGTGCATGAATCGGCGCGGCGTGCCCGGCCTGTCGCGGTAGCGGCTCCCCCAGCTCATCAGCGTGTGCAGCGCCGGCCAGAGCTCGAGCGCCGACGGCGTGAGCTCGTACAGCTCTCGCCCAGGGCGCTCCGGGTCCGGCCGGCGTTCCATCAGCTCGTGCTCCACCAGACCGTTCAGCCGGTCCGACAGCACCGCCCGCGGGATGTCGAGGTGCTCGCAGAAGTCGCTGAATCGCCTCACTCCGTAGAACGCGTCGCGAAGGATGAGGAGCGTCCAGCGCTCCCCCACCACTTCAAGCGCACGCGCAAGGGAGCAGTCCTGTCCCTCGTAGTCCTTTCCAAGCATGTGTTAGATCCTATCGCGTGTTGGTTCGTTCATTGAACCGAGATCTGATACGCTGGCTTAGTTCGTTGATTGAACCAGACCTCCTTCCCCCCTATGACAACCGCCACCGCAACAGCCGAGACGATGACAATGACCAGGACGGGCGAGCGCACGCTCGCCGTCGTCGGAGCGGCGACGTTGCTCGTGCTCGCCGTGTTCAGCATGGTCGTCGCGACGATCGGCGACACCGTCACGGCCTTCGGCGCCACCACCAACTGGCAGACGTGGGCGCTCGGCGGCATGAGCCTCGGGCTGGCGTCAGCGCTGCTCACCACGGGCGCGCTCGCCGACCGCTTCGGGCGCCGGCGCGTGTTCGTGTGGTCGAGCGGCGCCCTCGCGCTGGCCACCGCTGTTGGTGCCGCCGCACCGTCGATGGCGGTGTTCGTGGCCGCGCGCGTGCTGCAGGGCGCCGCGGGCGCCGGCGTACTCGCGGCCGGCCTGGGGCTGCTCGGCCATGCGTTCCCCGACGGGCACGCGCGCACCCGGGCGACCGGCATCTGGGGCGCGACGCTTGGCGCCGGCATCGCGATCGGGCCGATCGCGGCCGCGCTGCTCGCGCGCACGGGCGACTGGCGAACCGGCTATTGGGTGTTCGCTGCGGCAGCTGCTGTACTGGCGGGCGCTGCTTTGACCCTGTCGGAGTCGCGGCCCTCGGGCGAGCCGCGTCCCTTCGATCCCACAGGCGCCGTCGCGATCGCTCTCGCCATGACCGCACTCACGGCGGGCCTCACGTCGGGGCGCTCGAGCTGGAGCTCCGCCACGACCATCGCGCTGCTCGTGGGCGGCGTGGCCGCGCTGGGCGCATTCGTTGCGATCGAACACGTCCGGCGTCACCCGATGCTGGACCTCGACTTCTTCCGCCGCCCTCTGTTCGTCGCGTCCGTGAGCGGCGCCGCAATCACCGGGCTCGCCACGGTGGGGCTCATGAGCCACCTGATCATCGTGATCGTCGCGGGTCTCCACCGGAGCGTCCTGGCGGCCGCCGCGGTGCTGGCCTTCTGGTCGGTCACGAGCACCGTGGTGGCGTTCATGGCCAGCCGCCTGCCCGCGCGCTTCGGCGCGACCGAGCGGCTCGTCGCCGGTCTCACCTCGAGCGGCGTCGGGGCGCTCATGCTGGCCGACCTCGGTAGTTCGTCATCGTGGACGCGCCTCGTCCCCGGCCTCGCCGTCATGGGCATCGGCAGCGGGCTGGCCAACGCGGCGCTCGGGCGGCTGGCGGTCGCGTCCGTCCCCCACTCCGACGCCGCGCTCGGCAGCGGCGCCAACAACACCGCGCGCTATCTCGGCTCGGCGCTGGGGATCGCTCTCGTCGCGATTCTCATCACGGGCGGCGGCAGCGGAACCGGCGGGATGCTGAGCGGCTGGGACCACGCGGCGATCGTGGGCGCTGGGCTCAACGTGATTGGCGCAGCGTTTATCGGCTCTGTGGCGCTCGGTTCCCGCAGGCGTTTACAGCAGCAATAACGGCTGCTCAGGCGGGGGCCGCGCCGACGTGTGGTCACTTTCCAGCCATAGTCGCGGATAAGTGGCCGATGAGTTTGCGCACCCGCGCCGGTCACTACCAGTGACACCGATAGACGGAGGCGCATCAGCATGCTCAAGAACTCCCCGTTCTTCGCAGGGATTGCGATCGACGACCTAGACGCTGCCAAGAAGTTCTATGGCGACACCCTCGGGGTGTTCCAAGTGATCGACATCGGCCCGCACCTGCTCTCCCTTCAAGCGGCCAACGGCTACGCGGTCCTGCTCTACGAGAGGCCGAATCACGTGCCTCCCGAGCACACCGTGCTCAACTTCCCGGTCGACGACATCGAGGCGACCGTGGACCGCATGCACGAGGCCGGCGTCCAGTTCGAGAGCTACGGCGAGGGCCCGATCAAGACCAACGAGAAAGGCATCGCACATCCCGGCCCCTACCAGGCCTGGTTCAGGGACCCCGCAGGCAACATCCTGTCCGTGCTCCAGGACTGACTACAGCGCAGCAGGCTCTGAGGCGATCTCGGCAGAACCCGAACCCCGCCGGCGCTCCACATCCCGCATCCCCGGCAGGTACAGAGCCGCCAGCGTCACCGCCGCCCCCACGATCCCCGCCCACACGAGCGTCGAGCGCACGCCGATCGCCGCACTCACCGGCCCGGTCAACGCGAGCGACACCGGCAGCAGCCCAATCGAGATCAGCCAGTCGAGGCTCGACACGCGCCCGAGCAGGCTGGTCGGCACCTCGCGCTGCTTCAAGGTGGCCCAGACGATCGTGCCCGCGGTCTCCAGGGCGTTGAAGGCGACGCTCACGAGCATCAGCTGCCACACCGCGGTGGCAAAGCCGTAGCCGGCGACCGCCACCGTCGCCAGCGTCCACACCACGTAGATGAAGGTGATCTCGCGCCGCGGCAAGCCCGCCTGCCCCATCGCCACCGCGCAGGCCACCGAGCCGATGCCGCCGGCCGCCAAGACCAACCCGAGGTCAGCCGCGCTGCCGTGCAGCGTGTTCTTGACCACGAACGGGAGCAGCACCTCGGTCGGCCCCATGAAGCACAGGTACGCGATCGCCGCCGCCACGAACGTGCCCCAGAGCCAAACGTGGCGGCGCACATACGCGAAGCCCGCGCGCAGGTCCGCGCCTACGGACACGGACTCGCTACGCACAGTCGCGCCCGGCCGCGCACGCATCGCGATCACCGCCACCGCCGACGCCAGGAACGAGAAAGCGTCGAACGCGAACGCCGAGCCCGCCCCCGCAACCGACACGAGCACGCCACCCAGCGCCGGGCCCGCGAGCCGCAACGCAAGCGGCCGCACGAACTGGTCGAGCGAGTTGGCCTGCCCGAGCTCGTCCACCGGCAACAGGTCCGGGACGATCGCGTCGAACGCCGGCGCGAAGAAGCCCGTCGCCCCGCCGTACAGCGCCACCAGCAAAACGATGTGCCACATCTCGAGGGCACCGCTGAACGCCAGCACCGCCAGCGCCCCCACGGCCCCGCCGCGAACCAGATCCGAAGCGAGGATCACCCGCCGGCGGTCCACACGGTCGCTCATTACGCCGCCGAGCAGCAAGGAGCCGATCGTCGGCAGCGTCATCGCGATCCCGACAACAGCCAAGGCGGACGGCGAGTTCGACAGCGCGTACACCTGCCACGCCATCGCTACCAAGAAGACGCCGTCGCCCACGAGCGACGCGCACATGCCGGACCACAGCAGGCGGAAATCGCGGTGGCGCAGCGGCGCCAGCAGGCGGACGTTGGAGAAGCCGCCGGGGCGGTCGAGGCCCTCGTAGCTAGGCTGCATCGTCGCTCGGGGCAGCGACGGGTGACGCGACTTCGGCGGCGGCGGTCAGGCCGATGTGGGCCAGGTACTCGAGCGCGGCGTCGACATTCATCGGGCGCGCGAAGTAGAAGCCCTGGCCGTGCTCGCAGCCGAGTTCGCGCAGCGTGAACCACTGCTCCTCGAGCTCGATGCCCTCGGCCACGACCTCGAGCGCGAGCGTCTGGCCGAGCGCGACGACGGCGCTCGCGAGGCCGGACTCCTCGGGCGACTGGCCCTCGCGCAGGAACGAGCGGTCCATCTTGAGCACGTCGACCGGGAAGCGGCTCAGGTAGCTCAGCGACGAGTAGCCGGTGCCGAAGTCGTCCATCGCGAGCCGCACGCCGAGCGTCTTCAGCTCGTTGAGCCGCTCCACGGCGAGGTCCGCGTCCGCCATCACCACGGTCTCGGTGATCTCTAGCGTGAGGCAGCGCGGATCGATCTCCGCCTCCTCGATCGCATCGCGGACGTCGGCGACGATGTCCGAGTGCTGTAGCTGCTTCACGGACAGGTTCACGCTCATCGTGAGCGGCGGCTCCATCGGGAACTGCTCCTGCACGATCTTCGCCTTGCGGCAGCCCTCGCGCAGCACCCAGCGGCCCATCGGCACGATCAGGCCCGTCTCCTCGGCGAACGGGATGAAGCTGTCCGGCTGCATCATTCCCCGCTCCGGGTGCTGCCAGCGCAGTAGCGCCTCGAAGCCGCACACGGTGCCGTCCTTCAGCCGCACGACCGGCTGGTAGTGAAGCTCGAACTCGTTGTTCGCGATTGCGCGCTGGAGGTCGGCGCGCAGCTCGAGCCGGGCGACCACCACCTCGTGCATCTCCGGCTCGAACATCCGGTAGCCGCCCTTGCCGTCGCGCTTGGCGATGTACATCGCGGCGTCGGCATTGCGGATCAGCTCGTCGGCCTCGGAGCTGCCGCCGCTGCCGGCCATCGCGATGCCGATGCTCGCCCGCACGGACAGCTCCTTCGCGCCGATCTGCAGCGGATGCTGGAACGCCTCGATGATCCGCTCGGCGGCGTCGGACGCCTCCTGAAGGCTCTCGACGTCCTCCAGCAGCACGGCGAACTCGTCGCCGCCAAAGCGCGCCGCGGTGTCGCTCGCGCGGACGCACGACTCGAGCCGCTTGGCCACGTCGAGCAGCACCTGGTCACCGGCGGCGTGGCCGAGGCTGTCGTTGATCGTCTTGAAGTCGTCCAGGTCGAGGAAGATCACGGCGAGGCCCTCGTCGTCGCGCCGCGTGCGCGCGATGGCGTGCCGCACGCGCTCGACGAAGAGCGCGCGGTTGGCCAGGTTCGTCACCGGGTCGTGGAAGGCCTGGTGTGCGAGCTGCTCCTCGAACGCCTTGCGCTCGCTCACGTCGCGGCCGTTCAGCACGATGCCCCGGACGCTCTCGTCGTGCAGCAGGTTGCTGCGCAGGATCTCGAACTGGCGCTGGGTGCCGTCGCTGTGGCGCAAGGTGCACTCGATCGCCTCGCCCTCGCGGCCCGCGTACTCGTCGCCGTCAGCGAGCAGCTGGAGCAGGCGCGACTCGCCGCCCGCGGTGAGCAGCTCGTCGAGGCGCTTGCCGATCATGTCCTCGGCGGAGTAGCCGAGCACGCGCTCGATCGACGGGCTCTGGTAGACGATCCGCGCTTCCGCATCGATCACCGTGATCAGGTCGCTCGCGTGCTGGACGAGCGAGCTGAGACGCGCCTCGCTCGTCCGCACGAGAACCTGCTCGGTAAGCGCCGCGCTCTCGAGTGCGAGCGAGACGTGCGTGGCTAGGGCCTGGAGGGACAGCTTGATTGCGCGTGAGGGATGGCTCTCGTCGGCGGTCACCAGCAGGCCGTGCGTCTCGCCATCCCAGCTGAGCGCATGAACGAGCAGCGCGCCCGCCGTCGCGGGCAGGTGCATGTCGGCGCGCATGCTCGCGTCGATCGCGGCGCGCCCGCCGCCTTCGGTGCCGGAGAGGTCGAAGAGCACGCCGGCGGTGGCCGCGGGCACGTGCCAGCGGTCGCTCTCGTCGCCGCCAGTCGTCGCCACGACCTCCATCGCGCTCTTCTCGACCAGGCAGATCCGCGCCGAGGAAGCCTCGCCCGCGAGCTTGCGGACCGCGTGAAGTGCGGCGGCGTAGATGTCCTCGCGCGAGGTGGCGGCCACGAGCGCTGCGCCCGCCGCGCTGAGCACGCGCTCGCGCTCGGCGGAGCGCTGCTGCTGGCGGTTGAGCCCCGCCATGCGCGCCACCACGAGGCAGAAGAGCACGATCGACGTGGCGATCACCGCGAACATGTCGATCCCGCCGTAGCGGATCTCGTGGATCATCTGGACGCAGGGAGCGATCAGCGCGGCCGCGGTGAGCAGCGCGAGCCGCCCGGGGTGCAGACGCCGCTGGCGGTCCGGATCCGACTCCGCGAGGCTGCGCATCGAGGGATGCAGGGCGGCGGCGCCCCAGAGCAGGTAGAAGGCGATCCAGCCGATGTCGAGCCAGAGCTGGTGCGTGTAGGTGCCGTGGAGCAGCAGCAGCCCGTAGACGAAGTCCGTGATCAGCAGCGCCACGATGCTCGTCGTCATCAGGTAGAAGGCGGGCTGGCGCTTGCCGGCGTCCACGATGAGGCGGATCGCGGCGGCCAGCAGAAGGATGTCGCCGAGCGGGTACGCGATCGACACGAGTCGCGCGACCGTCGACATGTCATCGCCATGCAGGTACGGCGCGATCAGCCCCACCCACTCGAGCAGCGCCAGGCCGAGCGTCATGATCAGCGCGTCGATCAGCCCGGCGCGGTCCGGCTCGGGGTTGCGGCGGCGGACCAGCATCAGGAGGCCCGCCATCAGCGCCGGGTAGACGGCGAGATAGATGCCGTCGCCGAGCGACGGGAACGGGACGTCCTTGTGCAGCAGCTTCGGGTAGCTGTAGGTGTAGATGTCGCCCAGCCAGAACAGGCCGAGGCCGAGGGCGAAGAACCACCACGGCAGCGCCGGCGTGGGCTTGTTGCG
>DATBKS010000103.1:0-26148 GCA_036555755.1 Thermoleophilaceae bacterium | reverse complement strand
ACGGCCGGCGAGATTCAGCGCGGCGCGCGGGAGCAACCGCAGCCGAAGCGGCTGCGCCGGAACATCATCTGGCTGGGCATCACCGGAGTGTCGCTGTACCTGGTGTTCCCGGAGATCGTCGACGTCTTCAGCTCGTGGCGGCAGATCACGCGCTTCTCGCTCGCCTGGCTGCTCGCGATGCTCATCCTCCAGATCGGGACGAACGCATGCCTCTGGGAGCTCCAGCGGCTGGCGCTGCGCACGCGCCGCTGGCGGCCCGTGATCGCGGCGCAGCTCGCGAGCAACGCGCTCTCGAACGTGGCGCCCGGCGGCGGGCCGGTCGGCGCGGCGCTCCAATACCGGATGCTCATCGCGGCCGGCTTCCCCGGGCCGCCCACCGCCGCCGCGCTCACCGCGGTCAACGTGCTCGTGTTCGCCGTCGTGCTCGGCCTGCCGGTGCTGGCACTCCCCGGACTCTTCCGCGGCGAGGTCAACCGCAGCCTGCTCGAGGCCGGGATCGGCGCGATCGTCGCCTTCGCCGTGACGGCCGGCGTCGGCGCGCTCTTTCTCACCACCGACGGCCCGCTCGCCTGGGTCGGACGCGTTGTGCAGCGCGTGCGCAACCGCCTGCGGCGCAAGTCCGAGCCGCTGCACGAGCTGCCGCAGCGCCTGCTGCGCGAGCGCGACCGGATCCTCAAGACGCTCGGCCCGCGCTGGAAGCGCGCGCTGCTCGCCACGGTCGGCCGCTGGATCCTCGACTACATGACGCTGCTGGCAGCGCTCGCCGCGATCGGCTCGCATCCGCGCCCGAGCCTCGTGCTGCTCGCCTTCTGCGGCGCACGCGCCCTCGCCAACATCCCCGTCACGCCGGGCGGGCTCGGCTTCGTGGAGGCCGGCCTCACGGCGATGCTGACCCTCGCCGGCGTGCACCCAGGCGACGCCGTGCTGGCGACCTTCGCCTACCGCCTCTTCTCCTACTGGCTGCCGCTGCCGTTCGGCTTCGTCGGGCTGGCGCTCGCGCCGAAGGCTGCGTCAGGCAGGTAGGCCGCTGTCCGCGGCCGCGGCGTCCGTCTCGTAGGTGGCCTGCCCCGCAACGGCGAGCGGGCCGTCGAAGGTCAGCACCTCGCAGACGCGGTTGCCCATGTGGTTGCGGTAGTTGATGACGACGGTGTCGAGGCCGGCGTACACGCCTTCGACCTCGAAGTGGAGCTGCGGCAGCAGCTCGAGCGCCTTGCTCCAGTACTCGCGCAGCGCCTCCTTGCCGCGGATCACGCCGTCGCAGTCCGGCAGGAGCTGGGCCGCCACGGGCGAGCGGAAGATCACGTCGTCCGAGAAGTGGGCGAGCAGAGCGTCGAGGTCGTGTGCGTTCCAGGCGGCTTGCCAGCGCTGAGCGAAGTTCGCTGCCTCGTCTTGATCCATGACATGCGCGACTCTAAGCCGTGCCGTGCCCGTTGGTAGAGAGCGCGAGCCGCTCGCGCACCTCGCTCCAGAGCGAGCGGTATGCCTTGGCGGCGCGGCTGCGGGGAGCGAACTCGTCGATCACCGTGCGCCTGAGGCCCATTCGCTCGACATCGCTCGAGGCGGGAATCGCCGTCCGCAGAACGTGCTCGGAATCGAGTGCCAGTTGCTGCATCACCTCGCGGTGAAGGCGCTTGCGCCCGTCCACCATCGAGAAGAACGCGAACACGCGCGTGTTCCCGGCGGCCACCTTCTGCAGCTGGTCGAACGTGCGCGCCGACAGCGTGGCCGGGATCAGCGGGACGAGCAGGGCGTCAGCCGCCTCGAACACGCTCTCGGAGACGAGCGAGATGCTTGGTGGGCAGTCGAGCACGATGTAGTCGTACTCGTCGGCCAGCGGCGCCAGCACTCGCGACAGCCGGCGCGTCGGCTTCTTCGAGGCGTCGAGCGCGAGGTCCATGTGACGGTAGGAGAAGTCGGCCGGCAGGAGGTCTAGCCGCTCGTAGTCGCTCCCCTTGATGCGCGCGGCGATGTTCGTCTTGCCGCGGACGAGCTTGCGGCCGCCGCCCTTGACCTTGGGCTTGATCCGGAACAGGTAGGTGCTCGCGCCCTGCGGATCGAGATCCCAGAGCAGCGTCGTCTTGCCCTCGCGCGCGGCGAGGTAGGCGAGGTTGGCCGCCGCCGAGGTCTTCCCCACGCCGCCCTTGATGTTGTATGTCGCGAGTATCTGACTCATCCGAACGTCTCCTGCATCATGGCCCGCTGACGTCTCGACGCAAAGTGGGAAAAACGGTCGGCGAACTCGGCGCGCGCCTCCGCCTCCTGGTCCTCGAGGCGCTCGATCAGCTGCCCCATCGCCATCAGCGCCGCGGCGCCGTCATCGAGGGCGCGCACGTCGTCGCCCAGCGAGTTGATGAGCAGCGCCTGGACTTGGCGATCCTGGAAGCGCCCGAGCGTGTCCTGCAACGACTTGAGCGAGCGCACCGCGGGCGCGACCACCTGGTCGGGATAGAGGCAGGCGAAGAACTCGAGCAGGTAGCGCAGCTCCTTGCCCTTCTTGCGCAGATCGTGCAGGGCCTCGGGCGGCGTGTCGTCGTCGATCCTGCGGCCGAGCTTGACCATCCGGCGGTAGACCAGGCCGATCCGCCCTGCGGCGAGCTCGTCGATCGGGAGCGACGCGGCCGGCCCGGTGGGGCCGGTCTGGGCATCGAGGCGGTCGAGGAACGCGGCCCAGTCGGCCAGCAGCTGCGTGGTCCGTTCGGAGCGAAGTGCCCGCAGCAGGCGACGGCGCTCGAGCGAGCGACGCCGTTTGAGCAGGCCGCGCAGCGGGTCGAGGTCGTGGGCGCGCGACTCGGCCAGGCTCGCCCGGAAGTCGTCGAAGTCGAGCAGGTAGACGTCGAGGTCGCGGCAGGGTCCGGTCACCTGCTGCAGCCAGCGGAACTCGTCCCGGAAGTGCTCGAGCGGGCCGGGCGCGAACACCGCGGCAAGCTCGCGAAGCAGCGAGCGCGTGCGCCGCACGCCCACACGCAGGTCATGGAGGAACTCGCTGTCCACATCCGCGATCGCCCCCGGCAGATTGCTCTCGATCACGAGCAGCTGCCGACGGAGCAGCTGTGCCGCGGCACGGTCGGCGCGCTCGCCGCGGCGGAGCTCGACGCTCCCCTTCCACGCGCACCCCCCGGGGGTGCCGCCCGTGCGCGTGACCGCCTCATCCTGCACGGTCACTTCCGCAATAGGTAAGCGCAGGCGCTTTGTGATGAGCCGCGCGACGCGCTCGAGGTCCCGGTCGTAGCCGCGCACTCCCACGAGCCGCACGCGTGGCTGGAGAGCTCCCCCGTCCCCGGCCAGCTTCGGCTCCTCGAGCACGAGCCGGACGACCGTCTTGCCCTGGTCGTCGGTCACGCGATAGATGCGGCGGCGCCCGCGGATGCGCACGAGCTGCATCAGGGCGCGTACATCCACCACCGATGCCAGCTTCGTCCGCAGGAGGCCGCGCGGCAGGTCGGCAACAAGCAGCTTCTCCCTCGACCTGGCCCACTCATCGCTCGCGATCTCGCTGTGGCCGTCGCCGTTCACGAGCGCCAGGCGGCCGGCCTGATGCACCAGGGTCTGTCCGTGGTCGTGGAGGCGGCCGTCGAAGGTGTCGAAGAAGGTCTGCTGGAACTCGCCCCTCGACTCCGCTGCCAGCGCGAAACGCGGACCGAGCGAATCGGCCACCGAGCCGAGGTCAAGCGCCTCCGGCAGTAGGAACTCCGTTTCCCGGGTGCTCACGACTTGTGAAGAGTTTTAACACCTGGTCAGGCGGCTGACACAGGGGTGGGCGCGGAGACGCTGGATTCCTGGCTGCTCGTCTCGAAATCGCGCTCGTGCACGAGCACTAGGGCCAGGACCGCGCCTGCCACGGCGATCGCGGCCGCGATCCAGAGGATGCGGTCGAACCCGGCGACGAACGCCACCCGCGGCGCATGCTGGCTGCCCAGCATCTCGTGCACGCGGCTCTGGAACACCGCGCCGAGCCCGGCGATGCCGGCCGCGAGCCCGACCTGCCGCGCGGTGTTGTTGACCCCAGAGCCGACCCCCGCCTTGTCCTCGGGGACGGTGCCGATGGCGGCGGACGCGAGCGGCGGGTTGGTGAGACCGGAGCCCGCGCCCGCGACGATGAAGCCGGCGAGCAGCGCCGTCCAAGCCGAGCTCGGCCCGACGAGGGTCATGAGCCCCAGCCCGACGCCGACGAGCAGCAGGCCGGCGGCCAGCAGGAACCGCACCGGCACGCGCGCGGACAGCTTGCCCGCGATCGGCGCCACGAGCAGGACGAGCAGCGTGGCCGGCAGGAAGCGCAGCCCGGCCCGGAACGCCGAGTAGCCGAGGATGTTCTGCAGGTACAGCGTGATGTAGAGGAACATCGAGAAGAGCGAGGCCGAGAGCGCGAGGGCGCCGAGCGAGGCGCCGACGAAGGCCGGCCTGCGGAAGAGGGCCAGATCGACCATCGGCTCGCGGCTGAAGTACTCGATCAGCACGAACAGCACGAGCAGCGCGCCACCGCCGATGAAGCCGATGAGCACGCCGGTGCTCGACCAGCCGTCCGGGTTGCCCCGGATCAGCCCGTAGACAAGGCCGAACAGCGCGCCGCTGAAGGCGATCGCCCCCGGCCAGTCCGGGCGGACGTGACGGCGCCGCGTCTCCGCGACCTTGGCCAGCAGAAGCCACAGCGTGAGCGCGCCGATCGGGACGTTGACGATGAACACCCAGCGCCAGTTGATGCCGGAGGTGAGCGCGCCGCCGATCAAGGGACCGACGGCAACGGACGCGCCCGCCGTCGCGCCCCAGATCCCGAGCGCGGTGCCGCGCTCCCGGCCGCGGAACTCCTGCGCGATCAGCGCGAGTGAGGTGGCGAACATCGCGGCGCCGCCGATTCCCTGCGCGGCGCGGCTGATGTTGAGGAAGAGCGGATCTGACGCCAGGCCGCAGAGCAGCGAGCAGACGGAGAAAACCACGAGCCCGGCCGCGAACACACTGCGATGGCCGAGCAGATCGCCCAGCGAGCCTGCTACGAGCAGGATCGCGGCCAGCGATACGGCGTAGGCGTCGATCGTCCACTGGAGATCGGTGAACGACGCCCCGAGGTCCTTGGCGATGCTCGGCAGCGCGACATTCACGATCGTGATGTCGAGCAGCAGCATGAACATGCCGAGGCAGACCGTCGTGAGCGTCCACCACTTGCGATCCATCAGCGCACCTCCGGTGCCAGGTCGTGAATGGGGGTCATGGCCTCACGATGCCCGGGGCGCCCTACGCTCGCACCGGCGATGTCGCCTGTTCAGCGCGCGCCTCGAGCACGCGCCAGACGTCGTCGAGGTCGACGCCCGCCGCCTCGATCTCGCGGAACGTTCTCGGCGCCTCGGCCGCCGCCCGCTCCAGCGTGTCCGCCACCAGGGCGTGGTCCTCCACCGCAGCGATCGTCTCGGGCGTCACCGCCACGACCGTCTCGGAGCCGATCAGTTCTTCCACATAGAGCACGTCTGAGCACCCCCTCACGGGCGCGGCCACCCACAGGCAGCGCGGGCTCGCGACCGCTTGCTTGTACTCCGCGTAGATCAGGCGCGCGTTGGCGATCGCGAGCCTGCCCTTGAGCCGCGTCGCGTCGCCACCGATCGCATCGAGCCGCCTGTCCACCTCGGCGTCTACCGGGCACAGCTGGACGGCCGCGACCGAAGCAACCTGCGCCGGATCTCCGCCCGACCCGATCAGTCGCTCGACGCCCCGCGCATACGCGTCCACCACCTGGCGGTAGCGGGCCAGGGAGTAGATCCGCGTGACCTCGACGGGGACGCGGGCCGCGATCGCGGACTCGATCGCCTCGAGTCCCGCTCTGGTGGCCGGAATGCCGACCATCAGGTTCGGACGGGCGATCAGCGCCCGCAGTCGCTTGGCGTAGGCCAGCATGCGCGGGGCGTCGTGGGCGAGCGTGGGGTCGACCTGAAGGGTCACGTAGCCGTCGCGCATGCCGCTCGCCTCCCAGAGCGGCCGCATGAGATCGCACGCCTGGCGGACGTCCGTGCCGGCCTCGTCGCCATTCGCTCCGGCGGACGTGACGCCCTTGATCCCATGGTCCCGGACCAGCTCCTGGAGCTCGCCATCCAGGCCGATGCGACGTGGCGGGGCGCTCAGCCATGGGCTCTGGCCGTACTCGGCGAGGAGTTGGAGTGGCGTCTGGGCCATCTCCGCCGACCGTACGAACGGCCGGGCGCGCTCGCACCGGCAGAATCGCCGGTGCATCGCCGGGTTCGCCAAACCCGGCCATATCGCCGGTGCGACCAAAGCCGCAGCGAGCGAGGGTTCGCTGCGATGGCGATTCCTACTCCTCAACTGGCCCCGCCATGGGTGCTCCGCGCCGTGGGTGATGAACCAACGGCCGCCCCGGCCCCCTCGTCCTCCGCGGAGGCGCCAACCGGGCTTGCATCGTTCCCCCTCCCCCCGATGCAACCCGCTGCGCGGGCTGCGGTGCGCTGCCCAGTCGCACCGCGGCCCGCGCGCAACTTTGCGACCCCTCACCGAAGGAGCTGAACATGAAGGTCTTCCTCGCAGGAGCCACCGGCGCGATCGGCAAGCGCCTCGTGCCGCGGCTTGTTGCCGCCGGACATGACGTCGTAGGTATGTCGCGATCGGCGGACAACGCACGCGCGCTGCTCCGCGCCGGCGCCGACGCCGTGGTGGCCGACGGGCTCAACCGCGTCGCCGTGATGCAGGCGGTAATGCGGAGCGAGCCCGACGCCGTCATTCACGAGATGACCGCGCTTACCGGGATGACGAACCTGCGCAACTTCGACAAGGCCTTCACGCTCACCAACCGCCTGCGCACCGAGGGCACCGACCACCTGCTCGAGGCGGCGCGGGCAGCCGGCGCCCGCCGCTTCATCGCGCAGAGCTTCGGCAACTGGTACGAGCACGCCGGCCCGGCGGCCCAGACGGAAGAAGATCCGCTCGAGCACACCCCGCCGGCCCACCAGCGCCAGTCGTTCACGGCCGTCCGCCACCTCGAGCGCGAGGTCGCCGGAGCCGACGACCTCGTCGGCGTGGTCCTGCGCTATGGCGGCCTCTACGGTCCGGGCTCCGGCTTCTCGCCAACTGGCGAGATCGCGCCGCTGCTGCGCAAGCGGCGCTTTCCGATCATCGGCGACGGCGGCGGCGTTTGGTCATTTGTCCACGTCGATGATGCGGCCACGGCGACGGTCGCCGCCCTCGAGCGGGGCGAGACCGGTATCTACAACATCTGCGACGACGACCCGGCCCCGGTGACCGAGTGGCTCCCCGCCCTGGCACGCGCGCTCGACGCCCCGCCGCCGCGGCACGTTCCAGTCTGGCTCGGCCGCATCGCGGGCGGTGAGGTGGCCGTGGCGATGATGATCAAGAACCGCGGCGCGTCGAACGCCAAGGCGAAGCGCGAGCTGGAGTGGAACCTGATCTTCCCCAGCTGGCGCGAGGGCTTCCGCAAGGGCATGAAGGGCGTGCCGGTGGGTCAGGTGCGCGAGAGCATGGCCGAGGAGCTGTCCTGAACGGCGCCCTCGTCCGGGTCCAGCTCTAGCTGCGCGAGCTGCATCCGCGACGCGATGTCGAGCTTGCGGAAGACGTTGCGCAGGTGGAAGTCGATCGTGCGAGGGCTGAGGATGAGCTGCGCCGCAACCTCACGGTTGGTCATCCCCTGCGCGACGAGGCGGGCGATCTGGAGCTCCTGCGGCGTCAGCTCGTCCCGCGTCGAGGGATCGCGCTTGCGCGCCGTCTGCCCGCTCGCCCGCAGTTCCTTGCGCGCGCGCTCCGTCCACAGCGGGGCGCGCAGGGTCTCGAAGCCGTCGAGCGCGGTCCGCAGATGCTCGCGCGCCTCGACGCGGCGGCGCGCCCTGCGCAGGAACTCGCCGAAGGCGAGCTCGGTGCGCGCACGCTCGAACGGGCGGGCCGCACCCTGATGCAGGTCGAGCGCCGCGAGGAAGTGGCGCTCGGCTTGCTCGTCGTCGTCTGACACGAGCGCGCGGCAGTGCGCGGCCACGGCCAGGGCCCAGCGTGCCTCGCTCGGCTGGGCCCACGCCTCGAACGCGGCGAGCCACTCGTGGGCGAGGTCCTGCTCGTCGGCTCGCATCGCCGCCTCGATGCGGTCGAGCCCGGCCCAGGCGAGGACGGGACGCCGGCTGATCTCGCGCGCGCAGATCAGCGCCTCCTCCCCATCGCCGAGTCCCAGCTCGAGTGCCATCAGGGCCCAGCGCGAGGTCTGCTCGACGTGCACGAGCCCGCGTTCCGAGGCCAGCTCGCGGGCGTCCGCAGCCGCGGCCCTGCACTCCTCCTCGTCGCCGCGAAGCGCGGCCACGAGCGCCACCTCGGAGAGCATGTGCGCCAGCACCTGGCGCTGACCGGTCTGCTCCGCGATCTCGATGCCCTCGGTCAGGCTCGCCGCTGCCGATGACCATTGACCCGTCGCGATCTGGCTGAGGGCGAGCCGCGGAAGCGCCTGCGTCAGGATCGTGAGCGCCCCGCTTTCGCGCGCCTGGGCGGCGAGCTGGCCGTTGAAGCGGTCCGCCCCGCGGTCGTCGGGCAGGAAGAGGCCCGCCGCGCCCGCGAAGATCAGAAGGCCCGGGAAGATCGTTCGCGACTCGGCGTCGACCCCGTCCGCCAGCTCGAGGGCAGCACGGAAGGCGGGGGCCGAGGTGGCGAAGTCAGACCCGAAGAACGCGCCCACACCGATCAGGAACTGCATGAGGAAGCGCCCGAGCGGCGTGTTGCAGGAGGGCAGCTCGGCGGCGAGCTGGCCGATCGCCACCACTCCGTCTGCGTCGCCAGCGTAGCCGGCTGCGGTGGTCGCGATCGCGAGCATGTAGAGCGCGCGCTCGCAGTCGGTCTCCGCCATCGTGCGCGCGCCGCGCACGAGCAGCTCGCACGCGTCGGCGGGCACGCCGACGTTCACCTCGATCAGGCCGCGCCAGCGGTCGAGCTCGGCCAGCTCCGCGCGCTCGGTCGCGAGCGGTCGCGCGCGCTCGAGCAGTACCACCGCGCGCTCGAGCCGGCCCGCGAGCCAGGCGCATTCCACCGCGCCGGTGAGCAGGCGCAGGCGATGGTGGTCATCGGCGGTGAGCGCGGCGGCGCGCTCGAAGGCGAGCGAGGCGGCCACGAATCCGCTGCGCCGGCGCGCGCGCTCGGCGGCCTGCTCCAGCTCGTCCACCACGGTGGTGTCCGGTTCGACGCAGCCGGCCGCGCGGTGCCAGGCGCGCCTGTCCGCGTCCGACTCGGACACGAGCACGTCGGCCAGCGCCTGGTGCGCGCCCTGGCGCTTGGACAGCGGCGCGCCGTAGTAGACGGCGGAGCGGACGAGCGGGTGCAGGAACTCGAGCTCCCGCCCCTGCACGCGGACGAGCCGTGCCTGCTCGGCCGCGTCGAGCGCCTCCACCCCGGCGCCGAGCCGCTCAGCCGCGCCCAGCACGGTGGCGAGCGAACCGCTGTCGTCGGCGGCGGCCACGAGCAGCAGCGCCTGCGTCTCGTCGGGTAGCTCGCGCACGCGTGTAAGAAAGGCGCGCTCCACGCGGGCGCTTACCGGCAACGGATGAAGCAGCGGCTCGGCGCCGGTGAGCTGCGCCTCGGTGAGCACCGACGAGAGCGTGAGCAAGGCGAGCGGGTTGCCGCCGGTCTCCTCGATCAGGCGGTCGCGCGCCTCGGGCGAGAGCGTGGCCGACGCGCGCTGGTCGAGCAGCTCGCCCGAAGCGTCGGCGTCCAGGCCGCGCAGTTGCAGCTCGGGCAGCCCCGGCGCCTCGAACGAGCGCACGTCGCCCTCGCGCGCGGCGAAGACCATCGCAATCCCCTCGGCCTCGAGGCGCCGGCCGGCGAATATGAGCGACTCCCTCGAGGCGTCGTCCAGCCAGTGCGCGTCGTCGACGAGCACCACCAGCGGCCGCTCCTCCGCGGCCTCGGCCAGGAGACTGAGCAGCCCAGCCGACACGAGGAACCACTGGTCGCTGGCCCCGCCCTCGAGCCCGAGCGCGCCGCCCAGCGCGCGCGCCTGCGGATCGGGCAGCTTGTCGTAATGGTCGAGCACCGGGCGGACCACCTGATGCAGCCCGGCGTAGGGCAGCTGCGCCTCGGATTCGATCCCGCCGCCGCTGAGGACGGTCATGCCCTCGGCCTGCTCGCGTGCGTCGGCCAGGAGAGTCGACTTCCCCACCCCGGCCTCGCCGCGGACTACGAGCACTCCGCTCTGCCCGTTGCGCGCCCCGTCGAGCAGTTCGGCGATGCGCGCGCGCTCCACGTCCCTGCCGTAAAGCACTGTTGCGCAGCCACCTCCCTACGAGACGCTCGACTTGAAAAGTCGCTCCGCTGAGCAAGATACGGCATCGGAGACGCGCCCAAAAGGGCGGCTAGCACTACTTTGGGCTGTCCTCCTCGGCGGCAATCGCCGCCTGCAGCGCGGCGAACAGCTCGGTCCAGCCGGCGAACGGGCGTTCCGGGCCGTCCGGCGTGGTCACCAGGCCGCTGACCGGGGTTACATCACGGTCCACGGCGATCGCGAGCCGCAGCGGCTCATTCGTCCCCATGTCTCCACGATCCCCGTCCGTCGCGTGACTCGCATTACGGGTGGCACCACAAACATTCGTAGAGTGAAAAAGTGCTGACCCTGGTGGGTCATCTAGAGGAACGCGAAAGCGAGCTCGATGCCCTTCTGGGCCTGATCCGTTCCGCGGCAGGGGGCTCCGGGGCAGCCGTGCTGGTCGAGGGCGAGGCGGGGATCGGGAAGACCGCGCTTCTGGCCGAGGCGTCCGAGCGGGCGGCGTCCGACCACGGGATGGTCGTGCTCTCGGCCCGGGCGGGCGAGCTCGAGCGCGACTTCGCATGGGGAGTCGTGCGCCAGCTCTTCGACGCCGCCGTGGCTCGCGCGCCCGCCGCGGAGCGCGCGCGGCTGCTCGAGGGGGCGGCCGCGCTGGCGGCGCCGGCGCTCGGGATCGAGGCCGGCGAGAGCGCGATGGATGTGTCCTACGCGGCCCTGCACGGCCTCTACTGGCTGACCGTCAACGTGGCGCAGGCCAGTCCGCTGGTGCTCTTCGTGGACGACCTGCACTGGGCAGACGCGCCGTCGCTCCGCTTCATCGCGCACCTGCTGCCCCGGATCGCCGAGCTGCCGGTCCTGCTGCTCTTGGCGAGCCGGCCACGCGGGTCGGAACCGGGCGCGAGCGAGGACCTGCTCGCGGGCATCGCGGCGGAGCAAGGCGTCACCGGCATGCGCCTCGCCGCACTGAGCGAGGCGGCGTCCGCCGTGCTGGTGCGCCGGCAGCTTGCCGGGCAGGCGAGCGACGAGGTCTGCCTCGCCTGCCATGAGCTCACCGGCGGCAACCCGTTCCTCCTGCGGGCGCTCGCCAGCGAGCTGGCCGGCGAGGACGGGGCGCCGGGCGACGTGACGGCCGAGCACGTGCGGCGGATGACGCCGGAGGCCGTGTCGTCCACAGTGCTGCTACGCCTGGCCCGGCTCTCGCCGGAGGCGCTTGGCCTGGCGCGGGCCGCGGCCATCCTAGGCGCGGGTGCTCCGCTGCAGGCCGCCGCGCGCCTGGCCGGACTCGAGGTGGACGACGCCGCGACGAGCTCGGGCACGCTGATCCGCGCCGGGATCCTCGCCGAGGACGACACGCTCACGTTCGTCCACCCGCTCGTCCGCACCGCCGTCTATCAGGACCTCGCTGCGCCGGAGCGCAGCCGCTGGCATCACAGGGCGGCGCGCCTGCTGGCGGAGGACAACGCGCCGGTCGAGGGCGTGGCCGCCCATCTCGTCCAGTCGAACCCGGGCGCCGACGAGTGGACGGTCGAGCAGCTGCGGCGGGGAGCGGCGGACGCCTGGACGCGCGGCGCTCCCGACGTCGCGGCGGACTACCTGCGCCGCGCCCTTGCCGAGCCGCCCAGCGAGCAGTCCCGCGGCCTCGTGCGGTTCGAGCTCGCCCAGATCGAGCTGGTGCACGACCCCGCGGCCGCGGTTCCGGGACTTCGCGAAGCGCTCGGGCTCGTGACAGAGCCTGGGCGGCGCGCGGAGGTGACGCTCGCGCTCGGCGACGGGCTGAGTGTGCTTGGGCGGCTCGCGGAGGCGGTCGAGGTGCTTAGCCACAGCATCGCCGAGCTCGAGGGCGAAGATGCGCCGGCGCTGCTGTCGTCGCTCGAGGCCGCGCGGCTCGGCGCGGCGCGCTGGGAGCCGACGGCGCAGAAGCTCCGCGGCGAGCTCGTCGCGGCGATCCGCGAGCGCGAGGCC
The DNA here is from genome assembly GCA_036555755.1 of Thermoleophilaceae bacterium. Classification (GTDB taxonomy): domain Bacteria; phylum Actinomycetota; class Thermoleophilia; order Solirubrobacterales; family Thermoleophilaceae; genus JAICJR01. The sequence continues at coordinate 13,949 of DATBKS010000103.1, read as the reverse complement.
CGGGGTGAGCCGCTCGACCCGCGCCTCCAGAGCCAGCTCGCGATCGAGGCCTGTGCCGACGGGGTTGACCTGGATGCCGCGGTCCGAGCCGCGCGCGCGACGCTTGCGGCCACCGAGCGGCCCACCGGCGCGGCCACCTCCGCGCTGCCCGAGGCGATGCTGGTGCTCGCGTTCGCGGACCATGCTGAGGAGGCGCGCGTGGCGATCGAGGATTGGGTCGCGCTCGCTCGCAGCAGAGCCTGGCCGCTGGCGATCGTGTTCGGCTCGACCGTGGCCACGCTCGCCGCCGTCTACCGCGGAGCGGTGAGCGAGGCGGTGGCAAGCGCGCGGGGAGCGGTCGCGCCCGACGCCGAGATCCGGCTCGCCCCGATCACGATCGCCTTTCTCGTCGAGGCGCTGATCGAGCGCGGGCAGATCGACGAGGCGCGCGCCGAACTCGCGGTCCGCGGACTGGCCGACGAGCTGCCAGGCGGCTGGGCCACCACGCCGTTGCTACTCGCGCGCGGGCGCCTGCACGCCGCCGCCGGCGACCACCAGGCGGCGGTCGACGATCTGCTCGCCACCGGCGAGCGCGCCGAGGCCTGGGGAGTGCGCAACCCCGCGATGCAGCCCTGGCGCTCGAGCGCCGCGGTGTCCCTCGCCCACCTGGGCGACCGGAGGCGGGCCATCCAGCTCGCTGACGAGGAGGTCGAGCTGGCGCGCGCCTGGGGCGCGCCGCGTGCGATCGGCGTGGCGCTGTGCGCGGCCGGGGTCGCCCACGGGAGCGAGCAGGGTCTCGCGCTGCTGCAGGAGGCCGTCGACGTGCTCGAGTCCTCCAGCGCGCCGCTCGAGCACGCCCGCGCGCTGATGTACATGGGCGCCGCCCTGCGGCGGGCCAAGCAGCGCCCCAAGGCCCGCGACTACCTCCGCGCCGCGCTCGACCTCGCCCACCAGCTCGGCGGTGTGGCCGTGGCGGACCGCGCGCGCGAGGAGCTCGTGATCGCGGGAGCGCGCCCCCGCCGCGACGCGCTGCGCGGCCGCGACGCCCTCACCGCGAGCGAGCTGCGGGTCGCGCAGCTGGCGGCATCAGGCCGCACCAACCGCGAGATCGCGGAGGCGCTGTTCGTCACACTGAGGACGGTGGAAGCCCACCTGACGAGCAGCTACGGCAAGCTCGGAATCTCGTCACGTCAGGAGCTGCCGGCCGCACTCGCCGAGACGGGGCTTGCCACCACGCCACCGCCGACCGACTAGGCCATGCGCATCCGCTCGCTCGACCACCTCGTCCTCACCGTCGCCGACATCGAGGCGACCGTCGCCTTCTACGAGCTGCTCGGGATGCGGCGGGAGGTGTTCGGCCAGGGCCGGGTGGCGCTGACTTTCGGGGAGCAGAAAATCAATCTCCACGCGGCGGGCGCTGAGTTCGAGCCGCACGCGCAGGCGCCCACGCGCGGCAGCGGCGACCTCTGCTTCCTGGTCGACGGCCGGATCGAGGATGTGGCTGAGGAACTCGCCGCCGCCGGCATCGCGGTGGAGCTCGGACCGGTCGACCGCGCCGGCGCGCGTGCACCGCTCCGCTCGCTGTACCTGCGCGACCCGGACGGCAACCTCGTGGAGCTGTCGGAACCCGTCTAGCCCTTGCCGAGGACGATCGCGACCTTGCCGTTGTTCGGCAGCGTCGTGCCCGGCGCCGGCCGCTGACGGATCACACGGCCCTTCTTTGCCCGGCGCGAGTGCTTGCGCGTGACTTTGCCGAGCGTGCAGGCGTGCTTCTTGAGCCGCCGCTTGACGGATGGCAGCGTGCGGTTGCGGACGTCGGGGACGATGCAGTTCGGAAGAACGATGGTGTCGGAGTTGGTGTAGGCGATCGAGCCGCAGTCGTAGACCGAGGTGCACGTGACCACGGAAACCCGGTTCTCCATGCTCACCTGTGCCACGACGGTGGTGGTGTAGGTGGCGCTCGCCCCCGCCGCCATCGCGCCGAAGTCGCACCGCACCGACGGCGGCGTCGTGGCCTGCGGGCTGCACGTGCCCTGCGACGGCGTGACCGACGCGTAGTTGTTGGGCGGCGCCTTGTCCGAGCGATAGAGCGACAGGAACATGTCGAGGAACGGCTGGTCGAATGCCGGCAACGTGGCGAAGGGGAACGGGATGCCGCTCGTGTTGGTGACCGTCGTGACATAGGTGACGGTCGTGCCGACGGTGACCGGGTTGCCGGGCGTCTGCACGGTGCTCGCGCTGAAGTCGTCGCCGAAGGCGGCCACCGGCAGAGCCATCGCCGCCCACACGACGGCGGTGGCAAATCCAGTTGCAGCGCTTCGCGACACGGAGTCTCTGAAGACGATTCTTCTCGTCGCGAAGGCAGCGAGTCAAGGGTTACTGTCTCTCTAGACCCCCCGTGCAGGAACGCCACGAAGAGCTCATCGCCATCGAGCAGTCGCTCGAGCGGGTTGCTCATGGGCACGGGGCGACGCTGCTCATCGAAGGTCCGGCCGGAATCGGCAAGACCACCGTCCTGTCCGCCACTCAGGACTTCGCCGCGGGCCGCGGGATGTCGACTCTCGCCGTCCGCGGGACCCCGCTCGAGCGCTCTGACGCGTTCGGCGGCGCGCGGCGGCTGCTGGGCTCCGTAGACAGGCGCTTCGAAGGACAGGCCGCTGCCGCGCGCGGGGTCCTCGAGGACGAGGCGGGCACGCCAGAGCCGATGACCGCCCGTCTGCTCGGTTTGGTGGCGGTCGTCGAGGAGCTGTGCGACCAGCGCGGACCGGTGATCCTCGCCGCCGACGACGCACACTGGCTGGACGACCCCACTCTCGACCTCCTTGCCCTGCTCTCCACGCGCGTGGAGGATCTGCCGCTCCTGCTCGCGGTGGCCGCACGCACCGGGCCCGGGGAACTCGGCCCGGCGCTCGCTCGTCTGGCTTCTGGGCCGGAGGTGATGCGGCTCCAGCTCGCTCCCCTCGCGCGCGCAGGAGTACAAACAGTTTTGTCCGAGCGCCTCGGCTCCGCCGTCGACGACGAGCTGGCCGAGGCCGCACTGCAGGCAACCGGCGGCAATCCCTGGTTCGTCACCGCGCTCGCCGACCAGATGGCCCGCGATCCGGACGCCAGGCGCGAGCCGGCCGTGCGCGCCCTTGCTCCCGAGGCGATCGCCGCCACGGTGGAGGCACGCATCGCCGGCGCCGCAGCGGAGGGTCCCGACCTCGCGCGTGCCCTGCTCGTGCTCGGCGACGGCGCCGAGCCGCGCAACCTCGCCGCCCTTGCCGAGGTGCCGTTCGAGCGCGCGCTCGAGGTGCTCGACGCGCTGGCGGACGCCGGGATCCTCAGCAGTGCGCGACCACCCCAGTTCGCCCACGGCATCGTGCGCGCAGCGGTCTACCGGCGCGCTCCGGACGGGCGCCTCGCGCTCGACAACCGCCGCGCCGCCGCGCTGCTCGCCGACGAGCACGCCGCGGCCGAGCGCATCGCCTCCCACCTGCTCGAGAGCGAGCCCGCGGGCGAGGCCTGGGCGGCCGAGACGCTCCTCGAGGCTGCGTCGACCGCGCGCAGCCGCGGCTCGCCCGAGCGCGCGGCCGAGCTGCTCGATCGCGCGCTGGCCGAGCCGCCCGCCCCGGACCGACGAACCGAGGTGCTCGCCCGGCTCGGCGCCGCGGAGCTGGAGGCGGGACACGCCGGCGCGGCGGCCGCGCACCTCTCGCACGCTCTGGCCGACCCGCACACGCACGACATCGACTCGATCCGCCGCCTCGCCCAGGCCGAGGCGTCCAGCGGAGACGTGGAGCAGGCCGTCGGCACCCTCGAGTCCGCCATCGCCCGCGACGACCTCGCGCGCGAGGAGCGGCTCGTCCTGACCGCGGACCTCGCCGGGATGGCAACGGTGGATCCCCGCATGGTGGGCAGAGCCCGGCAGGTGCTTGCCGAGCTCGGCCAGGTGGACGCCTCCAGCCCGGGCGGCCGGCTCGTGCTCGCGGCGCGCTCGCGCCAGCTGATGTTCGAGGGGAGCGACATCGAGCGCACCGCGCAGGAGGCCGAGCGCGCGCTCGGCGACGGCGTGCTCGCGGCCGAGAGCTCGGTGTGGATCGTCTGGTCCTACGCGGTCTACGCGCTGATCGTGGCCGACCGGCTCGACGCGGCGATCTACGAGATCGACCGGTCGCTGACGAGCGTGATCGCCCGCGCGTCCGTGGGCTGGTACTGCGTGGCGCGGATCCTGCGCAGTGACGCCGAGCTGCGCGCCGGCCGCGTGAACTTCGCCGTTGCGGACATCCGCGGCGCCTTCGAGGCGGGCCGCGACAACGATCTCGACCCGCTCGCGATCGGGGTCGGCCTGCTGGTGGCCACGCATCTCGAGCGCGGCGAGCTGGAGGAGGCGGAGGGCGTGCTCGTGGAGTACGGCTTCGACGGCGACCTGCCCGAGCATCTCCTCTTCACCACGCTCATGTACGAGCGCGGGCGGCTCCGGCTCGAGAAGGGCGACACCGACGGCGCGCTCGACGACCTGCTCGAGCTGCAGCAGCGCGAGCAAAGGCTCGGCGCCTCGAACGCGAACACCACCGGCTGGCGAATACCCGCGGTCCGCGCGCTGCTGCGCGTGGGCGACCTCAAGCAGGCGCGGAAGCTCGCACTCGAGCACGTGGAGCTCACCGTACGCTGGCCCTGCCCGCGCTCGCACGCGAATGCCGAGCTGCTGCTCGGCCTGACCGAGGAGGACCGGGTCAGGGCCGAGGAGCACTTCACCGCGGCGGCCCAGCTGGCCGGCACGACCGCGCAGCTTGTCGGCGTCGAGGCCCTGATCGAGCTCGGCCGCACGATCCGCCAGCAGGGCGAGCGTGCCCGCGCCCGCGACCCGCTCAGGAGCGCCTACAAGCGGGCCGACGAGCTGGGCTGCGTCCGCCTCGTGCGCCACGCCGAGGCCGAGCTGCGCGCCGCCCGCGGGCGGCCCCCCAAGCGGGCCACCGCGGACGACGAGCTGACGCCGAGCGAGCTCCGCATCGCGGAGCTCGCAGCCGGCGGTACTTCAAACCGCGAGATCGCGGCGACGTTGTTTCTCTCGGTGCGCACGGTCGAGACCCACCTGACGAGCGCTTATCGGCGCCTTGGGATCTCGTCGCGGCACGAGCTTGCTGATGCGCTGGCGCAGGCGCCCACCGGGCCGGAGGGGGCGGTGGCCCGGTGAGGGCGCCTGTCCTTCACGGGTGGGGTCGAGAGCCCGCATCGCCAGGGCACCGAAGAGCGGACCGGATGCCATGAGGCTCCTCTCCTCTCACGGGGACGCGCAGAGCACGTAGACCGTCAACGTGTTCTGCACGACGCCGCCGTTGCCGCCGGACGCGTGCCAGCCGGTGATCGGTTCACCGTCCTCGGGGCTCGAGCCGTCGGCCTCGCGCGGCCCGTCGTCGAGCACGAAGGTGTTCGCGAGAGCGCCCGTGATATCGGCGCCGCCGCCGGTGGCCGATTCTCCGGGCAGGCAGTGGGCCGTGGCTGCACCGACAGTGCCCGAGGCGAGCACCGCGGTGGCACGCCGCGCGACGACGTTCGTCGCACCCGCTGGCCCGGCGGGACCGGCCGGCCCGGCGGGCAGCTGCCCGGAGCCGAAGTCCGCCGCGAGCAGCGAGCCATCCTTGATGTCGGAGCTCGTCAGCGAGCTCGACTTGATGTCGCTGCCCGTGAGCGAGCTGTTGTCGATGTCGCTCCCCTTGATCGACTCGTTCTTGATGTCCGTGCCGGTGAGGGAGCCGTTCTTGACGTCGCTGCTGGTGATCGTGGCCGCTGCATACGAGGTGCCGCCGAGAGCGACAAACAGGGCCAGCGTGGCCGCGACGTTCGAATATGTGGGGCGTGGGATTCGCATGTGGCCGACGCTAAGTCGAGCCACCACGCATTCGCATCGTGGTCACCCCGTAATCGCTTTGGTCAGCACGCTGACAGGACCTGATTCCCCTATGGCGACAAAGCGAAGCCTGGGTTAGCTTCGTTCAGTAATCGCTGACCAACGCGGGCGGGGGTCAGGCTTCAGGACACGCTGTTGGCCCGGCGTTGTTCTCGCTCGCCATATCAGGAGGGTTCCATTGCGTCGATTTATCGGCACGATCGGTGCTGCCACGGTGCTGGCGCTCGGACTCGCGGGGGCGTATGCGTCCGCGGCCAGCGCTGACGTCGTCGGCCCGATCAACTTCGAGGCGCCGGCCTACACGACCGGCAACATCAACGGACAGCAGGGCTGGCAGAAGACCGGTCCCTACGACGTGGCTGTGGCGAAGGTCTCCGACTTCCCCGCCGCCTCCCACTACTTCTTCGGCGGACAGGCTCTGCGTCTGTCCAACGCGTTCGCTAGCGGCAGCTTCGGCGACCAGACGTTCTCGCCTGGCCTCGACGACGCCGCCGGTGAGGACGGCGCACGCGACTTCGCGGGCGGCTTCCTGATCGGCACCGCCCAGTCGACCGTGCAGCCGGGCCTCGCCATGTCGGTGAGCCCCGATGACGGCAACGGCGGCCGCATGAGCTACCTGCGCTTCGAGGATCAGGCCGACGGCGTTCACGTCTTCTTCGACGACGTGAAGGACCGCGGCCCCCTCGGCACGGTTGCGGACTTCCGCGAGAGCGACATCGCGACGCTCGACCGCAAGCACTCGCACCTCATCGGGTTCCTGATCCACTTCAACCCGGGCCCCCACAACGACGTCGTGGCGATCGTGATCGACGGCCGGGTCCGCAAGGTCGGGACCACGTGGGAGGACTACTACCGCTACGACCCGGAGCAGGCGGGCAACGGCAATCAGGTGCCGGAGGTCTCGAAGTTCCTGTTCCGCGAGGGCGGCCTTCCCGTTCCGACCACGCTCGGCAACGGCTTCCTCGTCGACGACGTCACACTGGCGTCGGTGGGCGGCCACGGCCACGGCCATTAGAGCCGAATAAGAACGCAGCCGTACGTAAAAGGAGGGCCCCGCTTCGGCGGGGCCCTTTTTGTTTAGAAAATATGGGGTTGACTTCTAGAGTACGCCGTGTTTATGTTTAACCCGTCGGCGGGCTGAGCCGGCCGACGACAACGCGTACAAGCGGCGACGTGCAGGACTCCGAGGGCCGTAGCCGCTGCGGAACCATCCAAGTAGGGAGCGAGAGGGGCCGGTATGACGAGCTTCGGTCGAGGCTGGGTTGACGACGTCCTGCGGCTGGCGCTATGCGCCTTGGCGCTCGTGTTTGTTTTCGGGGTGAGTTCCGCCCACGCGACCATTTCGCCCTCCGACAGCTTCGGGAGCTCCGGCTCCGGGGACGGCGAGCTCTCCGGCCCGACCGGCATAGCGGTCGACCAGTCCAACGGCGACGTCTACGTGGCCGACACGGGCAACCACCGCGTCGTCAAGTACGACTCCGACGGCAACTTCATCCTCACCTTCGGCTGGGGCGTCGACGACGGCACGGCGACCATCCAGACCTGCACGAGCGGCTGCGAGGCCGGCATCTCGGGCAACGGCGCGGGCCAGTTCGCGGACCCGAAGGGCATCTCGGTGGACAACTCCGGCGGCGCCTCCGACGGCGACGTCTATGTGTCCGACTCGACCAACCACATCGTCCAGAAGTTCGAGTCCGACGGCTCCTACGTGGCGACGATCGACGGTTCCGCCAGCCCCAACGGCGCCTTCTCCGGGCCCGTGGGGATCTCGGTCGACCAGGACGGCAACCTCTGGACCGCCGATAGCACCAACAACATCGACGAGTTCGACCCGCTCGGCGTGTACGTCATGGATTCTGAGTTCAGCGACACGTACGGCAGCACGCTGGCGATCGCCGTCAACTCGACCACGGACGCGCTCTACCTGATCCGCGGCTCGGGCGCCACCGAGCGCTGGACGCGCGCCGGCGGCGACGAGACCGCCGTCGACAACAGCTCACGCAACTTCCTCGCGGTCGATCCCAGCAACGGCGACATGTACACGGCGAGCAGCAGCTCGGTCGCCGCGTACAACTCGAGCAACACCCAGATCGATCCGTCCAACCTCACCGGTGTGACGAGCCCCGCGGGCATCGCGTTCGGCTCGGACGCCGGCGACCTCTACGTCACCGACTCGAGCACGAGCGACGTGACCATCTTCTCGCCGCCCTCGCCGGGACCGCCGGTGATCGACGGCGAGTCGTCGTCCGACGTCTCACCGGTCGGCGCGAAGGTGCACGCCCAGGTCAACCCGTTCGGCAACGACACGACCTGCCACTTCGAGTACGTCGACGACACCGAGTTCCAGGCGAACGGCTACACCAATGCGACGTCCGCGGACTGCTCGCCGCACGACATCGGCTCGGGCTTTGCGGACCAGAGCGTCAGCGCCACGCTGACCGGACTATCCCCCAGCACGACCTACCACTACCGCGTAGTCGCGAACAACACGGACGGCACGACCAACGGGGATGACGAGACGTTCACCACGGGCCCGGTCCCGTCGGTTGATTCGACCTCGGTGGTGAACATCACCGCCAGCACGGCCCGGCTCAAGGCCCAGATCAACCCGGCCGGCAGCCCCACCTCGTACCAGTTCCAGTACGGCACCGACACCAACTACACGGGCGGCACCGTGCCGGCCGACCCGGAGCCGCTCGGCTCCTTCAACACCGACCAGCCGGCGAGCCAGGACATCAGCGGGCTCCAGCCCAACACCACCTACCACTACCGCGTGCTGCTCGATGGGAGCATCCCGGACACCGATCACACCTTCACCACGCGCGCGGGCGTGGGCGGCTCCACGGCCGGCGGTAACGGCCTGCCCGACAACCGCGGCTACGAGGAAGTGACGCCGCCGGAGAAGAACGGCGCGATCGCGCTGGGCGGTATCCCGTCCACTGACGGCAACTCGGCCGAGTACTACTCGCTTGGCTCGCTGCCCGGCAACCAGTCGAGCACGCAGGCGAACGTCCTGCGCGCCACGCGCACCGCGACCGGCTGGACGAGCACCGACCTCACCCCGCCGCCCAACCTCAACCCGGCGCCGGCGCTGCTCACCCAGGGCCCGATGTTCTCGACGCCGGACCTCGGGACGACGATCTTCTCGACCGTCCTGTCGTACAACGCGGGCGACAACGACCCCGACGACCTGCGCGGCTACCCGAACGGCCACTCCGACCTCTACAAGAGCACCGGCATCGGGAACATGGACTTCCTGTCCACGGGCCCGGAGGCGGGTGCCGGCACCGGCCCGTTCGAGGCGACCTTCGACTGGGCGTCGGCCGACGCGAGCCACGTCGTCTTCTCGACCGGCGAGGCACTGACCGACGCCGCCGCGGCGACGCCGATCCAGCCCGACAGCACCGGGTCCTACGGGCAGTACCTCTATGACCGCACCGGCGGCCAGACCCACACCGTCAACGTCGATGACGCCGGCGACCTGCTGAACCCCTACGGCGCCGTTCTTGGCCACGGCTGGTTCATCAGCGGCAACGGCCTCTCGCCGAACATCTACGCCGTCACGACCAACGCGATCTCGACGGACGGCTCGAAGATCTTCTTCGAGAGCCCGCCGCCCACGCCGTACGGCACCCAGCAGTTCATCAGTCACCTGTGGGTGCGCACCAACAACGCCACCACGGTGCAGATCGACAGCCCGAGCGCCACGGACCCGGCCGACTCGGCGACCTACGAGGGCGCGGCGTCCGACGGCTCCAAGGTCTTCTTCACGACGACCCAGCAGCTGACGGGTGACGACACCGACACCGCCAAGGACCTCTACGAGTACAACACGAACACTCAGGTGACCACGCGCCTGTCTGGCGGTGCCTCTGACCCGGCGGGCTCGGGGCTCGACGGCGTGGTGGCGATCTCGAACGACGGCTCGCACGTGTGGTTCATCGCCGAGTCCGCGCTCGCGAGCGGCGCGTCGGACGGTTCGCACAACCTGTACGTCTACGACACCGTCGCGGACACGATCAACTACATCGCGCCGGTGAGCGACACGGATGCCGACCCGCTTTCGGTCAACGGCCCGTCGCTCGTGAACCAGGCGGACTTCAGCCGGCCCGCCATTCCGACGGCAAACGGCAGCGTCCTCGTCTTCACCTCGAACGCTGACCTGACCGGCGACAACAGCAGCGGCTTCTCCGAGGTCTACCGCTACGTGACCGCGACCAAGACGCTCACCTGCGTGTCTTGCGTGAACGGCGTGACCCACAGGGGCAACGCCGACCTCGGCGGGACGGTGGGCGGCTCGTATCGCCCGCCCGGCCAGTCGACCGCGATCACCTCTGACGGGTCGAAGGTCTTCTTCGACACGCCCGACGCGCTCGTGCCCGGCGACGTCAACGCCGCCACGGCGCCCACGGTCAACCGCTCGATCGACGTGTACGAGTGGTCGGCCGGAACCGTCTCGCTGATCTCGAGCGGCCACGGCACCCGCGCCTCCGGGCTCTCGGGTGTGACGCCAAACGGCAGCGACGTCCTGTTCCAGACCACCGAAAGTCTCGTGCCTCAGGACACTGACGGCGGCGCGGTGGACGTCTACGACGCCCGCGTCGGCGGCGGCTTCCCGGCACCGGCCGGACCAATCCCGCCGTGTGACGACTCGAGCTGCCACCAGGGCAGCGGCCTGACGCCGTTCTTCCCGACGCCCTTGAGCCAGACGTTCATCGGCCCGGGCAACGTCCAGCAGAAGCTGCGCAAGCTGCCGAAGGTGACGGTGTCGAGCATCACCGCCAAGCAGCGGCGCAAGCTCGCGAGCACCGGCAAGATCACCCTGACGCTCCACGTCTCGGCCGCCGGCCGCGTGACCGGCAAGATCACCGGCAAGCTCACCAAGCACGGCAAGACCCGGACCCTCGCCAGCGCGTCCAAGCGCGTCAAGAAGGCGGGCACCGTGCACCTGACCCTGACGCTGTCGGGCAACGCGCTCGACGCCCTCAAGGCACGCGGCAGCCTGCCGCTGACGATCAGCGTCGGGATGTCTGGCCAGAAGTCGAAGCAGACCGCGCACCTGAGGCTCAAAGCCAGCAGGGCAAAGGCCGCGACCAGGAAGGGGGCGTGAGGACGATGAGGACCGACCGACAGAGCCGTAACAGGAGCTCCAACGTGACCCGAATCGCCATCGCACTCTGCGCGGCCGCCGCCTTCTGGATGGCGCCCGCCGCGGCCCACGCGGCCCCGCTCAGCATTACCTCGTTCTCGAGTGATGTGAGCACGCCGCAGGCCGGCGCGCACCCTGACTCGACCGTCTCGTTCAGCGTGTCCACTCATCCGGGCGTGCAGAACGGCGCGGACATCGACCTGCCGGACGGCAGCATCAAGGACGTGAACGTCGACCTGCCGCCGGGCTTCATCGGTAACCCGCAGGCCGTGCCGCAATGCAAGATGACCACGTTCGTCCTGTTCGACTGCGGGCCGGCCTCGCAGATCGGATTGATCTCGCTCACGCTCGGCATCGCGGACTTCGACCAGGACCCGCCGGCCCCGACGGTCACCGGCGCCCTGCCGATCTACAACCTCCAGCCCGCGCCGGGCGAGCCCGCTCGCTTCGGCACGAGCCTGCTGTTCGTGAACATCCTGATCCACGCGAAGGTGCGCCAGGACGGCACGTACGGTCTGACGGCGAGCCTGAACGACATCTCCCAGGAGGTGCCGATCATCGCGTCGTCGCTCACGCTCTGGGGCGTCCCGGCGGATCCGAGTCATGACGCCGAGCGCTTCAACGGCCCGTTCGGCGCGCCGCCGACACCGGCAGGAGTCCAGCCGGCGCCGTTCCTCACCAACCCGTCCAACTGCACGGGCGGAGTGCTCACCACGAAGCTGACGCTCGACACGTGGGACAACCCGAACCAGAAGATCACGGGCACCACGACGTCGCCGGCGCCAAGCGGCTGCTCGAGCCTCGCCGTCAACCCGTCGCTGTCGGTGCACTCCGACAGCTCGCAGGCGGACACGCCGTCCGGCTACGACGTGGACCTCTCGGTCCCGCAGAACGACGACCCGGTCGGACTGAGCACGCCACCGCTGAAGAACGTCACCGTCACGCTGCCGGCGGGCACCTCGCTGTCCCCGCCCGTGGGCGACGGGCTGGCGGGCTGCTCTGATGCCCAGTTCGCGGCCACGAACTGCCCGAACGCGTCGAAGATCGGCTCGGTCTCGATCAAGTCGCCTCTGCTGCCCGACCCGCTCACCGGTGGCATCTTCTTCGCGTCACCGACTGTGGCGAATCCGTACCGGATCTACATCATCGCCTCGAACCCCGATGCGGGGGTGACGATCTCGCTCGTCGGCAGCGTCCACCCGGACGCGAGCACGGGCCGGCTCGTGACCACGTTCGAGAACGCGCCGCAGCAGCCGTTCAGCGACCTCAAGCTGAGGTTCTTCGGCGGCCCGGATGCGGCGCTGGCAAACCCGCAGGCCTGCGGGACGTTCAACGCCACTTCGCAGATCACGACGTACTCGGGTCAGACCTCGAGCCCGTCGAGCCCGCTGTCGTTCACGAGCGGCTGCGGTCTGGGCTTCGCCCCCGGCTTCTCCGCCGGCTCGACGAGCCCGGTGGCGGGCGGCTTCTCTCCGTTCGCGCTGCAGGTCACGCGCGCCGACGGGATGCCGGACATCCACTCGCTCAACGTGACGATGCCGCCAGGTCTGATCGCGAAGATCACCGGCGTGCCGCTGTGCTCTGACGCAGCTGCCGCGACCGGCAACTGCCCGGCCGACACGCAGGTGGGCACGACGCAGATCGGCGCGGGCGCGGGCTCACACCCGCTGTACGTGCCGGGCAACGTCTACCTCACCGGCCCATACAAGGGTGCGCCGTTCGGCCTCGCGATCGTGGTGCATGCGGTCGCCGGCCCGGTGGACCTCGGGATAGTCGTGGTGCGCGCAGGGATCTCCATCGATCCGCACGACGCACACCTGACGATCGTCTCCGATCCGCTGCCGTCGATCCTGCAGGGAGTGCCGCTGCGGGTCCGCGATGTGCGGATCAACATCGACCGGCCGGGCTTCGTGCAGAACCCGACCTCGTGTGCCGAGTCCACGGTGGGCGGCACCGTCTTCCCGAGCTCGGGACCGGGTGCCAACGTCTCCACCCGCTTCCAGGTGGGCGACTGCGCGAGCCTCCCGGTGGCGCCGAAGTTCAAGCTCGCGACGTCAGGTGGGCACAAGCAGAAGAGCCACCCGCAGGTCAAGGTGACGCTCACCCAGGCGGCTGGACAGTCGAACCTGAAGAACGTCGCGGTCAAGCTGCCGAAGTCGCTGGGCGTGGCGGTTAGCTCGATCACGGTCTGCACCCCGGCGCAGCTGAACTCGAACACCTGCCCGGCGGCGTCGCAGGTGGGCACGGCCAACGCCGTCTCGCCGCTCCTGCCACTGCCGCTCTCGGGCCCGGTGTTCATCGTCGGAAGCGGCACCGGCCTACCGGCGCTGGCCGTCCGGCTCTCCGGCAACGGAGTGAACATCAACGTCGATGCACAGACGACGCTCACGAAGGCCGGCCAGGTGATCAACACGTTCCCGGCGGTGCCCGACGTGGCGCTGTCCTCCTTCGTCCTGACGCTGCACGGGGGCAAGACCGGTCTGTTGACCGCGACGAAGAACCTGTGCACGGCAAGCAAGAAGGCATCGACCAACGTGCTCGCCCAGAACGGCAAGCGGACGACGAGCTCGCCGACGATGAAGGTCGGCGGCTGCCCGAAGGCAAAGAAGAAGACGAAAAAGAAGAGCCACAAGCACTAGCGGCTCGGTTCGCTCACGACGCTTACAGCGGCGATGAGGGCGCTCGGCCCGGTGCCGCAGGGCCGTGGTCGCCGGCGCCGCGCGCGTTAGGGTCCGCGGCCTGATCGAGATCGCGACACTCGCCGACGGGCAGCAGCGAGCCGAGGACGTCGGCGCGCGGCTCGTCGACTTCCTCGCGAAGGCGCAGAAGAGCCTCGAGATCGCGCTCTACGACGTCCGCCTGCCGGACGGCATCGGCGAGCACGTGTCGGGCGCGCTGCGCGGCGCCGCCGAGCGCGGCGTGAAGGTGCGC
>DATBKS010000102.1:0-8585 GCA_036555755.1 Thermoleophilaceae bacterium | reverse complement strand
GGCCTGTCCGTGTACGAGGGCAAGCCGCTCGTGAACTCCGTGACCGGCGAGGACGAGCGGCTCGAGGAGATCCTGCCGCTCGTGGCCAAGCACGGCGCGGCGGTGATCGGGCTTGCCAACGACGAGACCGGTATCCCGGAGACGCCGCAGCAGCGGCTCGACATCGCGCGCAAGATCGTGAGCGCGGCCGGGGATCACGGGATCCCGCCCGAGGACGTGGTGATCGATCCGCTCGCGATGACCGTGGGCGCCGACACCACGGCCGTGAACGTGACGCTCGAGGCGATCCGGCTGATCCGTGACGAACTTGGGGTGAACATGTCGCTGGGGGCGTCCAACGTGTCCTTCGGACTCCCCCAGCGGCATACGCTCGGCGGCGCGTTCCTGCCGATGGCGATGGCTGCGGGCCTCACCAGCGCGATCATGAGCAGCGCGCGCGAGGTGGTCGACTCCGTGCGGGCGTCCGACCTGCTGCTCGGCCACGACGAGTGGGGCGCGCGCTGGATCGCGAGCCACCGTGAGCGGGTTGCCCAGGAGGCGGCGGCGGGCTCGTGACGGCCAATCCGGCACCAGTCCCGGACGGCGAGAGCCGGGTCGACGAGCTCGTCCACAGCGACGGCGCCGAGCGCGTGCTCGTGCGCTTCCTTCCGGACGGCACCGAGGTGCGCGTGCCGAGCGGTACGCCGATCTTCGACGCCGCGAGCTGGAACGGGGTGGCGATCGACTCGACCTGCGGCGGCCACGGCACCTGCCGCAAGTGCAAAGTGCAGGTGCTGAGCGGCGACGTGCCTGTGAGCTCCGTCGACCCGCGGGCGTTCAGCCCCGATGAGCTGCGCGAGGGCTGGCGGCTCGCGTGCCGCGCGCCCGCGCGCTCGGACCTGGCCGTGCACGTGCCGCCGCTGCAGACGCGGCCGAAGGCGGCGCTCGTGGGAGTGGGCCGCCACGTGATCCTGCGCCCGGCGGTGCAGAAGCGCTTCGTGCAGCTCGAGGAGCCGACGCTCGAGGACCAGCGCTCCGACGTGCAGCGACTGCTCGATGCGGTCGACGACCTCGAGCCGCGCGTGCCGCTCCCGGTGGTGCGCAAGCTCGGCGGTGTCCTGCGGGCGAACGGCTTCGCGGTGACCGCGGTGATTGTCGACGAGGAGATGATCGACGTCGAGCCCGGCGACACGACGGGGCGCAGGTTCGCCGCGGCGTTCGACGTCGGCACGACGACGGTGGTGGTCACTCTGCTCGATCTCGAGGCGGGGCAGCCTGTGGCGGTGCGCTCGATGCTCAACTCGCAGCAGCCGTTCGGCGGCGACGTGATCTCGCGCATCTCCGCCACGATGCTCGACCCGGCGGCATTGGGCGAACTGCAGTCGCGCGTCCACGGCACGCTCGCCGAGCTGATGGCCGAGGCGTGCGAGGAGGCGGGCGTCGCGCCCGAGGAGGTCTACGAGATCTCGGTGTGCGGCAATGTGACGATGACGCAGCTCGCACTCGGGATCGACCCCGAGCCGCTGTCGATGGCGCCGTTCGTGGTGGCGGCGCACGAAATGCCCCCGACCCTCGCCTCGGACTTCGGCCCGCACGTCCACGAGCGCGCGCCGGCGTTCGTGTTCCCGTCGGTGGGCGCATACGTGGGCGGCGACATCGTCGCCGGCCTGCTCGCCACCGGCCTCACGCGCGACCGGCGCCTGCGGCTCTTCATCGACGTAGGGACGAACAGCGAGATCGCGCTGGGATCCAACGAGCGCGTGGTGTGCACTGCCGCGCCGGCGGGCCCGGCGTTCGAGGCCGCCCAGATCCGCTGCGGCATGCGCGCCGCCGAGGGCGCCATCGAAGGCGTGAAGATCGACAAGGGCGAGCTCTCGCTCCAGGTGATCGGCGACATCGAGCCCGCGGGGCTCTGCGGCTCCGGCCTCGTGGACTGCGTGGCCGAGCTGGTCAAGGCGGGGCTGCTCGACCACTCCGGGCGCTTCGTGCCGGAGGAGTCGCTCGGCGAGTTCCCGGACGAGCTCGCCTCGCGCCTGACGAAGGTCGGCGAGGAGCGCGTGTTCATGCTCGCCGACGACGTGTACCTGTCACAGCGTGACGTGCGCGAGCTGCAGTTCGCCAAAGCGTCGATCGCCACCGGCTGGAACATCCTGCTCGGCGAGCTGGGAGTCGAGCCGGGCGACATCCAGCAGGTGCTGCTCGGCGGCAGCTTCGGCTCCTACCTGTCCCCCGCCTCCGCAGTGCGGATCGGCCTGGTGCCGCCGCTCGCGCTCCCGCGGATCGTGTCCGCCGGCAACGTGGCGGGCGAGGGAGCGAAGATGGCCGCGCTCTCCCACCGCGAGCGCGCCGAGGCGCAGTCGATCGTGCGCGAGATCGAGTACGTGGAGCTCTCCGGCCGCACCGACTTCAACGACGCGTTCGTCGACCAGCTGGCGTTCCCGGGATGAGCGTCGCGGTGATCTCCTGTGGCGCGCTGGCGGTGCACGTCCGCCAGATCGCCGATCGCGAGGGCCTCGACGTGGAGGTGGTGCCGGTGCCGGCGACGCTGCATAACCGCCCGGAGGAGATCGCGCCCGCAGTCGCTGAGCTCAGCTCGCGCTACGACCGGGTGGTTCTTGCGTACGCCGACTGCGGCAGTTACGGCGCCATCGATGAACTGGGGCTTCCCAGGCTGCGCGGCAACCACTGTTACGACGTGTTCGCGTTCGACGAGGTACGCGAGGCGCTGGACAAAGAGCCGGGCACCTACTTCCTGACCGACTTCCTCGCCCGCACCTTCGAGCACACCGTGGTCCGCGAGCTAGGCCTCGACCGCCACCCCGAGCTGCGCGATGACTACTTCGGCCACTACACCCGGGTGATCTGGCTGGCCCAGCGCCGCACGCCGGCCACCGAGCGGGCCGCGCAGAAGGCGGCCGAGCGCATCGGCCTGCCGCTCGAGATTCGCGAGGTGGGCGACGACGGCCTCGCGCGCCAGCTGACCGAACTGGTAAGCGCCGCGACGTAGGGGTCGCCGGCACCTAGGCGGGCGGGTGGGGCGCGCGCGAACTGCGGCAATAACGCCCGGCCCGACGGGGCCCATCGCGCCTACTGTGGCATCTAGCTGTTGCTGAGCAACAGCTAGATGACGCACTACCTCCCTGGGTTCCCTCATCGCCGCCTTAACCGCCGAGACGGCGCGGCCGCGTCGGAGCGAGCCGCCCGCCTACTCCTCGATCGCCTCGGCCAGCAGCGTGGCGACGTCCACCACGCGCAGGTCCGCCTCTGACGCCTGCACGCCGTCGTCCAGCATCACCGTGCAGAACGGGCACGCGACGGCCAGCGTCTCGGCCCCCGTCTCGGCGGCCTCGCGGGCGCGTTCCTCGTTGATGCCGCTGCCGCGCTCCTCCATCCACATGTGAGCGCCGCCCGCGCCGCAGCAGAACGTCTGCTTGCCGCTGCGCTCCATCTCGATCGGAGACCCGACGGCCGACACGAGGTCCCGCGGCGCGGCGAGCACGTCGTTGTGGCGGGCCAGGTAGCAGGAGTCGTGGTAGGTGATCGAGAGCTCGTCCGAGCGCTTGGGCGACAGCCGCCCGTCCCGCACCAGCCGCGACAGCACCTCCGTGTGGTGCATCACCTCGTAGTTCCCGCCGAAGTCCGGATACTCGTTGGCGAGCGTGTTGAAGCAGTGCGGGCAGCTGGCCACGATCTTGGTCACGCCCGCCTCGTCGAGCGTGGCGACGTTCTGCTGTGCGAACTCCTGGTAGACGTACTCGTTGCCGATCCGCCGTGCGGGATCGCCCGTGCAGGCCTCGCGCGGGCCGAGAATCGCGAAGTCGACTCCCGCCGCGTTCAGGAGCTTCGCGACGGACTGCGCGGTGCGCCGAGCGCGCTCGTCGAACGAGGCAGCGCAGCCAACCCAGTAGAGGTACTCCGGCACCGGGTCGCCGGGCTCGAGCACGCGCACCCCGAGGTCCGCGGCCCAGTCCGCCCGCTCCGCCTGCGGCTTGCCCCACGGGTTCGATGCCCGCTCGATGTCGCGCAGCATCGGCTCGGACTCGGCCGGGAAGTTCGAGTCGACCATCACGAGGTGACGGCGGAGGTCGACGATCTGGTCGACGTGCTCGATCGAGACGGGGCAGGCCTGGACGCAGGCGCCGCAGGTCACGCAGTCCCACACGCTTTCCTCGGGGACCCCGGCCGGCACGAGCGCCGAGCCCTCCTCCCCCGCGAGCAGCTGGTCGCGCAGCCCCATGATCACGAGCTTGGGCGACAGCAGCTTGCCGGTGGCGAAGGCCGGGCAGACGTCCTGGCAGCGCCCGCACTCGGTGCACGTGAGCGCGTCGAGCACCTCCTTGCGGGTGAGATCCGCGGCCGTGCCCGAGCCGAAGCGCATGTCCTCCTCCTCGGCCGACTCGTCGAACGAGAGCGGCTCGAGCCGCCCGCCGGGCCCGGTGCGCGCGGCCCACACGTTGAGCGGCGCGGTGAGGATGTGCAGGTGCTTCGAGTACGGCAGATACGAGAGGAAGAACAGGATCGTGAGGACGTGCGCCCACACGAATACGCGCTCGAGCACGCGCGTCGCCTCGTTATCCGAGAACAGATGCGAGAGCGCATTCGAAACGGGCGCCGACGACGCGGGCCACTCGTTCAGGCCGAGCGCGATCCGGGTGGCGTGCCAGAGGAGTAGCGTGGTGACGATCGTCGCGATCAGCCCGAGGATGAGGTCGGCCTCGCCGAGGTGGCTGCCCTCGAATCGGGCGGGGCGCTGCACCTTGCGGATCCACAGCGCGGTCACCACTCCGACGAGCACCAGCACGCAGAAGAGGTCGACGAGGAAGGCGAACCAGCCCTGATGGCCGAGCCACGGCAGCGTCTGATCCTTGTCCACGATCCCGATCAGCGCGATCACGATCGTCGGGAGGAGCACGAGGAAGCCCCAGAAGATGAATGCGTGCATCAGGCCCGGCACCAGTCGCTGGAGCAGCTTGCGCTGGCCGAGCACGATCGTGGCCTCGTTGCGCACGCGGAGCGGAAGCTCGCCGCCACGCGACGACGGCGGAGCCGACCTCACCAGTCCGGCCAGCAGAGACACCCGGCGGCCGAACACCGTGCCGGCGATCAGCACGACGACCCCCAGGGCAGCTGCTGAGGCCGCCGAGGCTATGCGCCCTTCGCCTCCCTGATCTCGCGCGAGATCGCTGGAACGACCTCGTGCAGGTCACCGATCACCGCGTAGTCGGCGCTCGCGAGAATGGGCGCCTCGGGATCGGGGTTGATCGCAAGCAGCTTCTTCGCCCCCTTGCAGCCCGCCATGTGCTGCGTGGCGCCGCTGATGCCACAGGCGATGTACAGCTCGGGCGCGATCTTCGTGCCCGTCTGGCCCACCTGGTCGGTGTGCGGGCGCCAGCCGGCCATCGTGACCGCGCGCGAACAGCCCACCGCGCCGCCGAGCAGCTCGGCGAGCTCCTCGATTACGGCGAAGCCCTCGGCCGAGCCCACGCCGCGGCCGCCTGACACCACCACGTCCGCGTCCTCCAGCGACACCCCGGCGCTGGCCGCGCTCTCGCGCTGGGAGATCTTGACCACGAGGTCCGCGTCGGAGAGCTCGGGCGTGAACTGCTCGACCGACGCCTCCGCCCCGGCCCCGGCCTCCGCCGCCACCGCGTGCGGAGCGACCGTGAGGAGAAGTGGCGAGCCGTGCAGGCGCGCCTCCTCCAGCAGGCTTCCACCCCAGCGCACGCGCATGACCGTCGCGGGCTCGCCCGGCGTGAGCGACGTGCAGTTGGCCGACATCGGCTGATCGAGGCGCGCCGCGAGATGTGCGAGCACCTCGTTGCCGCGATCGGTGCCCGGGCCGATCACCGCGGACGGCGACAGGGAGCCGACCAGGTGCTGCACGCTTGCGGCCCAGGCGGCGGGCGCGTACGAGTCGAGCTGCTCGTGGCCGGCCGCGTGGACCGTGGCAGCGCCGTACTCCACGAGACCGGCGCCATCGCCCTCGCCTCCCACGACCACCGCATGCACCTCATCCCCCAGCCCGCGCGCGAACGTCAGCGCCTGCTGCGAGAGCTCGTCGGCCGGGTCCTCGACGAAGACGAGGATCATTGGCGCACGAGCCCCAAGTCGCGCAGCATGGCGAGCACCCCGGGCGCGGCATCGGCCCCGTGCCCCAGGATCTCCGTCTGCTTGCCGCTGTCCGGCGGCAGCACCAGCCGGACCATCTCGAGCTTTGCGTCGCGCTCGGCCGGACTCCCGCTCGCTATCGGCTTCTTCTTCGCCCGCAGGCGTCCCGGCACCGACGGGTAGCGCGGCAGGTTGAGCCCCTCCTTCACCGTCACCACGGCCGGCGTCGGCACCACGTAGATGTCGCGCCCGCCGGGCACCTCCTGCTCACAGCGGACGCTCCCATCCTCGACGCTCAGTCCCTTCACGCCGGTCACGCACGGCAGCCCCAGCGCATATGCGACGCGAATCGCCACCTGGTAGTTGCCGGCGTCGGCGGACTCGTTGCCGAACAGGATGAGGTCGAAGGGCTCGGCCTCGGCCCGCACGGCGTCGACGATCGCCGCCGCGGTGGCCTGCGGATCGCGCTCGCCCTCCCCCGCGACCACGTGGATTCCCCGGTCCACCCCGATCGCCATCACGTCGCGGAGCTGCTCCTCGGCTTCGGGCGGACCGAGCGTGAGCACCGCCGACGATCCCCCGTGCTGCTCGACGATCCGCACCGCCTCCTCCGCCGCGCACTCCTCGTGCGGGCTGATCGCGAACCCGAGGTGGCGCGTCTCGATAGCCCGCTCGTCGGGCGTGAGCACGATCTTGCCGCCCGTCAGTGGTACCCGCTTGACGCAGACCAGGACGTTCAAGACTACGACCGCACGCGGGCGTTCTCGGGATCGAAGATCGACGTGGAACCCACGATGTCGATTGTCACGGGGTACTGCTCGCCCATGTACTCGACGGCGAGCCGCTCGCCCTCCACCGCGCGCTCGGGCGGCAGGTAGGTCATGAGGATGTGCTTGCCGATCGAGGGCCCGGCGCCCGCGCTCGTGACGTACGAGCGGCGTCCCTTGGAATCGACGATCGGGCTGCCATCGGGCGTGAGGATCGGCTCGTTGCCGAGCATGAAGCGCCGTTCGCCGGAGGCGGAGCGCGCCTCGTCATCGAGAGTGAGCGTGCACATCGTCGCTGCCGGCTCCTCCTCGCGGTGGCGCACGTGTGCCTCCTTGCCGACGAACTCGTCCTCCTTGACCTTGCCCCAAGCCATCCCGGCCTCGACCACGTTGAAGTCGCCGTCCAGCTCGGCGCCGTAGGCGCGGTAGCACTTCTCGAGGCGCCCGGTGGTGCCGTACACGCCGATGCCCACGGGGATGATCCCGTGCGGCGCGCCGGCCTCGGCCACGATGTCCCACAGCCGCGCGCCCTGCTCCATCGGGACGTACAGCTCCCAGCCGAGATCGCCAACGTACGAAATGCGCGACGCGAGCACCTCAAGCGGACCGACCTCGATGTTCTTGCAGCGGGCGAACGCAAAGCCTTCGTTCGACACGTCGTCGCTCGTGACGCTCGCGAGAATGTCGCGGGCCCGCGGGCCCCAGAGGCCGAGCGTGCACCAGGCGTTCGTCTCGTCATGGATCTGCGCAGAGCCGTCGTCCGGCAGATGGTCAGCGAACCACTTCATGTCGGAGTTGCCGTAGGCCCCGCCGGTGACCACGCGGAACTGCGTCTCGCCGAGGCGCATGATCGTCAGGTCGGCCTTGAAGGTGCCGCTCGGCGTGAGGATCGGCGTGTACACCACACGCCCGATCTCCACGTCCATCTGCCGCATCGCCACGCGCTGCACCGCCTCGAGGGCCGCCGGTCCAGTGACGTCGAAGATCGAGAACGCCGTGAGGTCGATCATCGCGGCGCGGTCGCGCATCGCGAGGTGCTCGGCGTTGATGATCGGCGACCACCAGCGCGAGTCCCACTCCGCCTCGCGCCTCGTCACGCGATCGCCGTACTCCTCGAGCAGCCCGGCGTTCGACTCGTACCAGTGCGGCCGCTCCCAACCGACGGTCTCGTAGAAGACCGCCCCAAGTTGCTTCTCCCGCTCGTGGAAGGGAGACAGGCGGACGTCCCGGTCGGACTCCCACTGCTCGGACGGGTGGACGATCCCGTACATCTTGTTGAACCCCTCGCCCGCCCGCGCCTTGATGTGCGCCCTGGTCGACTGGCACGGGTAGGCGCGCGCGACGTTCGAGGCGTACACGTCGATCTCCGACTCGCCGTGGACCATCAGCTCGGCCACCGTCTTGCCGGAGGCGGGCCCCTCCTTGATCCAGATCGCCGCCGCGGACCACACCCCGCCCACCTCGGGCATCTCGCCGAGGAGCGGCATCCCGTCGAAGGTCACCGACAGGAGGCCGTTGATCGCGTACTTGATGCCGACGCTCTCGTCACCCACGATCTCCGGCATCAGCTCGAGCGCCTGCTCGAGCTGGGGCTCGAAGTCGTCCTGTGTGAACGGCAGCTCCGTGGGCGACAGCGCGGACTCCTCGATCGAGGGGATCTCGTCGGCGTCGAGCATGATCGGGCGGTGGGCGTATGAGCCGATCTCGAGGCCGCTGCCCTCCTGGCGCTCG
>DATBKS010000101.1:0-32528 GCA_036555755.1 Thermoleophilaceae bacterium | reverse complement strand
GTGCTCGGCCTCGCCACCGACGGCGACCAGCTCGCCTTCGGCGTGCAGGAGCTCTACTGGCTGCCGAGCGGCGGGACGCTCGAATCCGAGCTCGACCGCAAGCGAATCGAGAAGCTCGTCGGGCTCACCACCGCGCGCACGATGGGCACGATGGAGCAACTCGCGGCGAAGTATTTCTCTGGCTAAGCGAACCCGCCGCGCCCGCGCGACGCGTGTGCGGCCCCGAGGTCGAGCGCGATCGCGAGGATCAGGGTTCCCGTCCACGCGTTCACGGGGTTGAACAGCAGCGGCTCGTGGCCGCCGACGTTGTTTGAGATCAGCCAGATCACGAACCAGATGAACGTCATGCGGTGCCTCCTAGGTCACAGCCAGCCGAGCACGACTCCGAACACGAGTCCCATTGCGACGTCGATGATCGCCAG
Organism: Thermoleophilaceae bacterium; assembly: GCA_036555755.1. GTDB lineage: Bacteria > Actinomycetota > Thermoleophilia > Solirubrobacterales > Thermoleophilaceae > JAICJR01. The sequence goes on along the minus strand of DATBKS010000101.1, from coordinate 32,106 downwards.
TCCGCCGACGCGGGTCCAGCGCTGACGCGAGCTCGGAGCGTCATAGACCCAGGCTGCGAACAGGTAGAACCAGAGGTAGCCGAGGATCACGATCAGCGGCACGAAGGGCGTGTTCCACCACCAGTAGTGCCAGTGGAACGTGCCACTGGCGTGCAGGAACAGCTCCACAGCCACGCTGACGATCGACAGCCCGAGCGCAACCGCCAGGCGGTTGGGCATGCCGAGGATGCGCACCGAGCGGTCCGGCGGCAGCAGCTTGACGTAGACGATCCCGGCCAGCGCGAACATGAACGAGATCTCGACGTTCAGCCCGATCAGGAACTGGTAGGCGGTCGGCCCGGTGCTGGCCCAGAGGGGGGCTGTGTTGCTCGCCTGGAGCACGAGCGAGTTGATGATCTCGTTGAACCAGTCCGCCAGCCAGACCGCGAGGCCGGCGGCGATGATGTCGAAGCGGCCGCGCTCGACCTCGTTCGCGTACGCGTAGATCACGAACGCGAGCAGCGCCACCGCGTACCACTTGAACTGCGACGGGTCGCGAACCAGGCGCTCGGCTTTGAGGGTCGCGTCGGTGCGCGCGGCGAACGGCAGGAGCATGCGGGCCGGAAGGCTAACCGCGCCGGTAGGCGGCCATCACACGGCGCACCGTGCCGCGGTACGTCGGGAACGGGCCGATCAGCCGCCAGTGGACGCGCAGGCGGCCGGCCGCGGCCGGCAGCACGATGTTGCGGCCGTCGGGCGTCAGCCCGGGCGCGAGCACGTCGCGCGTCCCGGCGGGAACCGGCCAGACGAGCTTCGTACCCGCGAACAGCTGCGCGTTCCAGTGGAGCAGCGCGCCGCCGTGGATCGAGCGCAGGGTGAAGTCGATGTGGCCGCGCGTGGTGTCCGCGCCGCGCACCGCGATGTGGCGGCCGGGCAGGAGCCAGGTGGGGGAGACGGCCGACATCAGCACGAGATTCGTGCCGCGCTCGCGCACGAGCATGTTCCGCAGCAGGTCGACGTACTCGGCGGCGAACCAGCCGTGCGGCGCGAGGTTCTCGTCGATCTCGCGGCGCCCGCGCCGGCGCACGCCGGTCTCGAAGCCGCCGTTCGTATTGGTCGTGTGGGCGAGCTCGCTGTAGAGGCCGTCGACCACGTTTGCCTGCTCGCCCCGCAGCAGCTCGGTCTCGAAGACGCGGAAGCCGAGGTAGTCGTGCAGCAGCCGGCCGTGGAAATACGTGGCGATCCCCTCGCGGAAGTGCGCCCGCGCGTGACGCAGGGTGGCGCTCACCGCCGGGTCGCCCGGCGCCAGGACGGTCGGCTCGGGATAGGCCGCCCACAGGTTGCCCCAGTCCTCGCCGCCATTCGCCTCGAGCGCGGGCGGGATCCAGCCACCCGTGAGCGACTCGGCGTGCGCGAGCCGCGCACGCAGGTCGGTGACGAACGCGCCGAGATCCGTGGTCCAGCCCTGTGCGAGGTCGTCACGGCCGGCAAGCGATGCCAGCGCGATCGCGCTTTGTACTCCGTACGCCGCCCAGAAGTCGTCCCCGGTGATGTGCCCGGTGGTGAGCTCGTTGTCCTTCGGGTCGCCGACCGGCATGAGGCCGAGCGGCTCAGTTGCGCGCTCGTGCTCGAACCAGTCCATGGCTCGCCGCACCGGCCCGAGCATGTCCGCTGCGAACGAGCGGTCGTGCGTGCGCAGGGCGTGCTGGCCGATCGCCCACAGCGCCTCGCCGAGCCCGTCGTACTGGCCCGCGCGCGAGATGAACAGCCCGTCGTCCTGCTGCCAGTAGGGAAAGAACTGGAGATCCTGGGCGGCCAGGTAGTGCAGCCCGGCGAGATCGAACGAGTTGGCGATGATCGCGGCGTCGCGCAGCCAGAACGAGTTGTACTGGAGCTTGTTCACCGCCTGGACCCAACCGCCGTCGGCCGCCGGATAGCGCGGCATGTCCATGTTCGCGAGGCTCGTGTAGAAGGTGTCCTCGACCTTGCGCTCCGGCACCTTCAGCTGGATCGCGTCGCCGTATATGCCCTTCCAGAACCTGACCGTCGCGGCGAGCTGTGCGTCGTAGCCGGTGTCCTCGATCGCGGCGAGGTCATCGGAATCGTCGGGGTCGACCGGCACGACGGGCATCGCAAAGTCGATCGCGCGCGTGGCGTGCCCGGGCAGCGGTCCGTGGTAGCGCGCCTGGCCGAACAGCGTGTTCTCCCTCACCGGCTGGGCGCTGCCTGCGGGACGCAGGCTGAGCTGCCGGATGAGGCCGGACGGGGCGGGCGGGAACACCAGCAGCGTGTCCCCGTCGCGTGTGACCGTGTCGCCCGCGAACGCCCACACCGAGTCCGGATCGAACGAGACGCCCGGCTGCGTATAGAGGCCCTCGCGCGCGGGTTGCGCCGGTCGCGGGAAGCGGAACGCGCGGCTGCCGTCAGCCTTGAGCGCGCCGCCCGAGTGGCGCAGCGCCGCCGCCCAGTTGGCGGCTCGAGGGCGGCCGCTCACGTTGTGCAGCAGCACGCGTACGAAGTTCACCGGCCGCTTGCCCACCTCGGCCGAGAAGGCGGTGACCGTATAGCGCACGTCGCCGGAGCGCTGTGTGTAGCGAACCACCGGGAAGCGCCCATCGAGCAGCTCGCGTACGGGCGCGCTCGTGAAGCGGAGCCGCCGACCGTAGCGGAACACCAGCTCCGCCCAGCCCGTGTAGAGCGAGCCCTCTGGCGTGACCGTGGTGCCCGACACGTAGCCGGGCACGCCGAGCTGGTCGGTGGGGTGGATGAGGAACGAGAACGAGAACGGCCGGGCCGCGACTGCCGGAGTAGCCGCCAGCCCCAGTACCGCAAGCAACGTCAGCTTCGCCCAGACCGTTCTCACATACTTGAGTAACCGCTCGCCAGGTCGGAAAGAGCGCGGGGCTATCGTCTCGCAAATGGCTCAACGGCATGCACGTTCCCCCGTCGAGCGCCGGATCATCCGTAGCGGCACTGACGAGAACCGGGAGGGCAAGCCGCTCTCGCGGCGCGCCCGCCAGACGCGCCGCACCGTCGAGGCCTACCTCGCCGCGGGCGTGATGCCGCGCTACATGGAGCGCTTGCGCGAGATCGAGGCCGAGCGACGAAACCTGCGCCGCCGCATCGCGCGCGCCTACAAGCTGCTGCAGGAGAAGTGCGGCGACGATCGCGACGCGTTCGCGCGCGCCTGGCACGAGCGCGCACACCAGTGGTCGTTCGACGACATCAACCAGCTCATCAAGGAGCACAACGACTGGTACCCGATCGAGTCCGGCCTGCCGCTCGACCCGCGCACGCGCGACTACGTGCCGATCCGCGGACGCTCATACCGCCGCGTGCCGCTCGGGCCGGCGTGGGTGCTCGAGCAGTTCCCCGCCGAGCGCTGACTTTCGTCACCACGGTCCGTCGCGGCAGTTAATGTGGCGCCTTGAATCCGTTCCGGCGCTCAGGGTTCTTCGGGATAGTCGGCGTCTTCGTGGTGGCCGCGCTGTGCGTGTACGTCGCGCAGAAGTACGGCCAGGACAACGCGCATCCGAAGAAGGCGCTCGGGCTCGTGTTCGGGATCGTCGGCGCCTACATCGTCCTGCTGATCCTGTTCCAGAACCTCGACCTGATGCGGGCGGAGAGGGCGACCGTCCCGGACGAGGTCCCGCAGGTGATCAACAACCCGGCGGTGCTCGACGAGCCGGTGCTCTGGGCGGCACTTGCGATCGAGCCGATCGACGACGAGGCGGTGCGCGCGCGGCGTCAGGTGTGGGGCATCACGCGAGGGAGCATGCACGGCGCGTGGCTCGTCACCGGGCTGATCATGCTCACGGTGCCGCCGATGTACCTGCTCGAGTCGTTCGTGCCGCTGCTGATCGGCGGGCCGATCATCCTGCTCATCGTCTTCTGGAAGTCGATCCGCCTGATGGGCGGTGGGGTGGACGAGGCCTACAACGCCGCCAGCGCGGCCATGGCTCCGCTGGGTCTCGCCGTGGTGGACCATCCGGACCTCTCGATCGAGGTGAAGGGCGTGGCGCCGATGCGCACCGGGCCGGTGATGCGCGGCGCGCTCGTGCTGGAGGGCGAGCGCCACCGCCGCCACGTGACCGTGCGGATGCCCGCCACCGCCGGCGTGCGCTCGCCGAGCGAAGTGCGGCTCGCGGTCGGCGGCGGGCCGCCGTTCGAGTTCAAGGCGCGCGACGGCAGGCTCAAGGCGGTCGAGGGCGCGCCCGATTCCGTAAGCGAGTCGCTGCGGGCGGTACCCAACTCACCGCGCTGGAACGAAGTGCGCGGAGAGGGCGGAGACGGCGGTGTGATCATCCGCCGCAAGTCGGCCGGGAACAGCGACTGGATGCTCGACTTATGGCTTGCGGAAAGGCTTGCTGAAGCCTTAGACAGGCAGTCCGTCAGCTGAGGTAGCCCGGCTGCGGTACGTCCGACCGGGATATGTGCTTTATTGCCCGGTCACAACCAGCCGAATTCCTGCCGTCCCAGGATGGCGGGAAACGGGGGAACCAATTTAGGGCCGGTGTCGTTCCCGGTCCATGGGGCGAATCGCACGCCAGTGTGCTGCGTAGCGCGTTCTTTCTCGCGCGAGCCCGTCAGCTCACCCCGTAGGCGTCAGAAAGAAGGGGTGACCGGTGCAGCCACGGATTGCTGGTGCCGCGCGCAACGCGAATGCACGAAAGGTGCTGCTCGCGCTCGCCGTCGTGCTGGCGAGCGCGTGCACTGCTGCCGTCGCCGGCGCGGTCGCTCCGGCGAGCGTCAACGGCACCCGCGTGACCGCCGTGGTCAGCCGCAACGCCAACGGGCCCAGCACCGGCGGGGCGTTCAGCCAGGACGGTCGCACCGCTTCGCTGTACGCCTTCACGAGCGCGGCCAGCAACCTGGTCGACAACGACAGCAACGGCCGGCTCGACGTCTTCGTCCTGCACCGCAACGGCATGGGCGGCGCGATCAGCCGCGCGAGCGTGTCGAGCAACGGGGTGCAGGGCAACGGCGACAGCTCGGGCCCCTCGGTGGACGGCACGAACGGCCGCAGTCCGCACTGCGTCGCCTTCCAGTCGACCTCCACCAATCTCGACCCGGCGGACACCTCGCCGGACTCCGACATCTACCTGCGAAACCTCTCACGGGGGACCACAAGGGTCATAGCCCCGGGCGCCGTTGACGCGACCGATCCCACGATCGACGGCGCGTGCGAGCTGATGACCTACGAGGCGGGCGGCGTCGTTTACGTGGTGAGCGTGCACCACGGCGCGCCGCTCGCCATCGCGCCCGGCACGCAGCCGGATCAGGAGACCGACGGGCGCGGCGTGGCGTACGTCCGGAACGGCCAGGTCTGGTACCAGCGCTATGCGCGCGGCAAGCACGGGCTGCACAAGCGCGGGCCCGAACGGCTCGTGAGCGCGGGCCACGGCGCGGGCAACGGCGCGAGCTCGCATCCGTCCGTGAACGCGAACGGCGAGTACATCGCGTTCGAGTCGACGGCCACCAACCTCTGCAACGGCCTCTGCAAGGGGATCTCGGGCGACCGTAACGGCGCGACGAGCGACGTCTTCCGCCGCACGATGAGCTCCGGCGCGCGGTCGCACGACCGGATGCAGATGGCGTCGTTCTCGTACGGCGCGAACGCTCAGGGCAACGGGGCGAGCAACAACCCCGTGATCTCGAGCGCGGGCCAGTTCATCCTGTTCGACTCGACGGCCACGAACCTGCGGCCCAAGGCGAGCATGGTCGGGACCGATCCGAACGGGCACGTCCGCGACGTCTTCCTCTGGAACTTCTCTTCTAACCGCGGGTACGGCAACGTGTCGCGCGAGTCGCGGCCACCGAACAACGGCGCGTTCTCGGCACCGAGCGTCGCGCCCGCAACCAGTGCGCATGGCAACTATGTGGCGTTCACCTGTAACGCCGCGGGGATCGCGGCCGACGGCGGCGGCGGCCGCGCGATCCCCAACGTCTTCATGCGCTTCTTGGGCGGCGCTTAGCCGCACGGGGGTGGAGCAGTCCCACCGGGTGCCTGGGGCGGCGCCGGGTGGGACGCTGCCTAGTGACCTAGGCGAACTCCGGCTCGGTCAGCCAGGGGAGGATCTCGGGCAGGCCATCGCTCACGCGGTCGGGGAAGGTGGCGTCGCGCTTCTCGAGGAACGATGTGACGCCCTCGATCGCGTCGGCCGACTGGCCGCGGGCGAACATCGCACGCGAGTCGGCCCGGTGGGCGTCCATCGGGTGGCTCTGGCCCAGCATCGTCCACATCATCTGGCGGGCGAGCGCGACCGACACCGGCGCGGCGTTGTCGGCGATCTCGCGCGCGAGGTCCCGGGCGGCGGGCAAGACGTCGTCGGGGTCGTGAACGCTGCGGACGAGGCCGCCCTTCAGCGCCTCGGCTGCGTCGAACACGCGGCCGGTGGCCACCCATTCCATCGCCTGCGAGATCCCCACGACGCGTGGCAGGAACCAGCTCGAGCAGGCCTCGGGGACGATCCCGCGGCGTGCGAACACGAAGCCGATCTTCGCTCCCTCGGCCGCGAGCCGCACGTCCATCGGGAGCGTCATCGTGATGCCGACGCCCACGGCGGGGCCGTTGATCGCTGCGATCACGGGCTTCACCGACTGGAAGATGCGCAGCGAGATGCGCCCGCCGCCGTCGCGCGGGATCTCCTCGCCGCCGGCCTGGCGCTCGCGCCAGTCGAACGTGCTGCCGCCCGCCTCCAGGTCGGCTCCCGCGCAGAAGCCGCGGCCCGCTCCGGTGACGACGATTGCGCGCACGTCGTCGTCGGCGTCGGCGGCATCGAAGGCCTCGATCAGCTCGCGGCCCATGGTCGGGGTGAACGCGTTTAGGCGCTCCGGCCGGTTGAGCGTGATCGTGAGGACGTGGTCCTCGACCTCGTACAGAATCTCCTCGAACTCCATGCGGCTCCTTGCGTCGTGGAGCGCGGGATTCTGCCTGGGCTCGTTACTCCGTGCGGCTGAAGCGCGCGATCGCGATGCTGAGCAGGCCGAGGCCGATCATCGCGACGAGTGCCGCTTCGAACACGCCGGGCAGGTGCCAGCCCCACCAGGTCACGCCTGGGGCGAGGGCCTGGCGCGCGGCCTCGCTGATGTCGAGGTGGGCGAACACGGCTTTGCGGATCGGATCGACCGCGTAGGTGATCGGGTCGACGCGGTTGAGGACGTTGAGCCATACCGGCAGGCCCACCACCGGGAAGAGCGCGCCGGAGATGAAGAACAGCGGCATGATCACCATCTGCATCAGGGCCATGAACGACTGCATCTGGCTCATGCTCGCCGCCATCATCACGCCGAACGCGGTGAGGGCGAACGCCAGCAGCAGCTGGAGGATCAGCACCTCGAGGATCATCACCGGGGAGTAGGGCACGCCGACGAGCCCGGCGATGGCGATCATGATCACGCCCTGGAAGCCGGCGACTGTCGCGCCGCCGAAGCACTTGCCGATCACGATCGCGCCGCGGCCGACCGGCGCCACGAGCATTTCGCGCAGGAAGCCGAACTCGCGATCCCAGACGATCGACGCCGCGCTGAACATGGCGGTGAACAGCACCGCCAGCGCGAGCACACCCGGGTAGACGAACGTGCGCAGGTTCACCCCGTGCGTGCCGGCAGACGCGAGCCGGGAGAGTCCGGTGCCGAGCACGAACAGGAACAGGATCGGCTGGACGAGCGCGGTGACCATGCGCGCGCGGTCGCGCGAGAAGCGGATCAACTCGCGCTGCCAGACGACGCGGATGGCGCGCAGGTCGCTGCGCAGGCCGGCGCCTGGCACGCGTACGCGGGCGACCTGGTGCTGGCTGCCCGTGCTCGTTATCGCGGATTCGCTCGCCATGGTGCTCTACCGCCTGCCCATCATCGAGTGCATCGCGCGCTGCTGGTCGATCACCGAGCCTTCGGCGTCGCGGATGGTTGTGCCGGTGTAGGACATGAAGACGTCGTCTAGCGACGGGCGCGACACACTGACGCCGGTGATCGGCACGCCGAGCTCGGCGAACAGGCGAGGGACGAACTGCTCGCCCTCGGGCACCGAGAACGTCACCTCGCCCTCGGCGATCACGGCGTCGAGGTCGAAGCGCTGCTTCAGTGCCGCGATGGCGGCGTCGTCGTTCTCGGTCTTGATCATCACGCGGTCCTTGCCGACGCTCGCCTTCAGCGACTCGGGTGTGTCGAGTACGACGATCTCGCCCTGATCCATGATCGCGATGCGGTCGCAGTACTCGGCCTCGTCCATGTAATGGGTGGTGAGGAAGATCGTGATCTCCTCGCGCGCTTTCAGCTCCTTGATGTAGGTCCAGATCGAGCTGCGCGTCTGCGGGTCGAGGCCGATCGTGGGCTCGTCGAGGAAGAGCACGCGCGGGGAGTGGAGCAGGCCGCGGGCGATCTCGAGGCGCCGGCGCATCCCACCGCTGTAGGTGTTCACGATGCTCTCGCGGCGCTCCCAGAGGCCGACCATCTCGAGCACGATCTTCATGCGCTCGCGCGCGAGTGCGCGCGGGACGCCGTAGAGGTCCGCGTGGAAGCGGAGGTTCTCCTCGGCGGTGAGATAGCCGTCGAGCGTGGGGTCCTGGAACACGAGGCCGATGTTGCGGCGCACCTCGTTGCGCTCGGCGACCACATCGTGACCCGCCACGCGCGCCTCGCCGGCGGTCGGGCGGGCCAGTGTGCAGAGCATCGCGATGGTGGTGGTCTTGCCGGCGCCGTTCGGTCCGAGGAAGCCGAAGATCTCGCCGGGCGCCACCTCGAAGTCGATGCCCTTCACGGCCTGGACCTCGTCGTAGTTCTTGGCCAGGCCGCGGGTCCAGACGGCGGGCTCCCGCGCTTCCGCCGTCCGGTCCGGGTGCTCGAGGGTTTGGGTCACGACTCGTCGCTTTCGGGCTCGCCGTCGGCGAGGATCCGGTAAAGAGAGCGGCGAGTGTCCGCGAGGACCTTCGACGCCTCGGCGATCTGGGATGGGCTGCCAGCGCGAAGCACTTGCATGAAGGCTAGGCCCACCTCGCGCATAAGTGCGCCCGCCTCGATCGCCTCGTCGCTGAAACCGCCCTTCATCTCGTCCCAGGGCGTGGGCTCATCGGCGCCGCGCTCGGCCACGTACTCCTTGCCGGCGTCGGTCAGCTCGAACTGCTTGCGGCCCTCGGTCTCCGTCGCGCGCACGAGTCCTTCGTCCTCGAGCTGCTGGAGAGCGGGGTAGACGGAGCCCGGGCTCGGGCGCCATACGCCGCCGCTGCGCTCCTCGATGTCCTGCATGATCTGGTAGCCGTTGCGCGGCCCCTCGTTGAGGAGCAGGAGCGCCGCCGTGCGGACGTCGCCGCGGCGTGCCTTGCCCCGACCGAAGCCGCGGCCTCCGCCGGGGCCGAACGGGGGTCCACCGAACGGGATGTTGAAGAAGCCTCCTCCGCCCGGGCCGAACTCATGGCGGTGACGGCCGCGGCCTCTGCCATGGCTCGCCGCCATGGCGAGCAGCGCCGCAGCCTTGAGGCCGTGGTGCTTGCGCCGGTGACGGGCCCTTGCGGGCGGTGGGAAAGCGTTGATTGCATAGCTGGCGTTCGTCATTGCTTAGTCCTTTCGTTGAATGCCAACGATGCATAACGATATATCGGTAATGTTCGGAAGTCAAGGCCGCCGCGTGCGCGCGCTCGGCGCGCTGTCCCTCTGGCTTGTTTGTAGGGCGCCCTAGCGCTTGCAGGTGACCGTCGTCGACCCGTGCAGCTGCTGCCCGTCCGTCGTGAACGTCGTGATGTCGAACGGCCACTTGTGCGACTTCGGGCACGACGCCGCCTGGATCAACCCGGTCTTCTTGATCCGTGTCTGGAACGAGACGAGGTTCACCGGCAGGCCGACCACGGTCTGCAGCGCGTCCGGGATCGGCAGCGTCAGCTTGAGCGCGTAGGGACCGCTGCCTCTCGTCAGCGTGCCCGGGATCGTCTGGCGGATGATCACCGGCACGTCGGTGGCCAGGAAGAGCTCGACGTGGTTCTTGCCCGGTCCGTTGAACGCGGTCACCGTCGGCTTGGCCTCGATCGTCCCCGCGAACGCGTCCACCAGCCCGCTGCCGATCTTCGAGCCCTTCGGGCACGCCGACGGCCCCCGCGAGTCAAGCGTGGTCTGAGAGCAGTGCGGGAACTTGCCCCCGTTGTAGAGCGAGCCGTTTGGGAAGTCGAGGACCGCCTTCGCAATCGTCGGCTTCGGCTGGCCTGAGAGGGTGACGACCTTGGTGACGATGTTGAGCACCACGTTGCGCGGATGCTTCTTCGTCCCGGCCTTGTTGGGCTTGACCGTGACCTCGAGCGTCTGCTGCGAGCCGCCGGCCTGGCCCAGTGCGACGGCTGCTGCCACGAGTCCGGCAACGAGGGCGGTCGTGGCCAGGAGAGCAAGTGCGCGCATGGTTCCTCCTCGAGGTGACTCGGCCGCGATCGGCGCGCGGCCTTTAGAAAATCTCGTGTACGCAAACCTACCGAGTGGATGGCGGCCGTGCAACACCGCGCTGGTTCCGCGCTTCATGCGACGTCGACGGTGCGCTCAGGCGGAGGGAACGACCGGCGGCAGATCTCGCCCGAGCACTTCCTGGCGCACCGCGTCCGCCTGGGCGTGGCCCGTGAACGGGACGAGCGCGCAGTAGACCATGTCGGGCAGGTCGTCCTGGAGCTGCTGCCGCTCGTCGCGCATCAGGCGCGAGTAGATGATCTCGTAGAGCCCGCCGACGAGCAGCTGAATCGCCATCTGGGGCACCTCGATTTCTCTTGCGGGAAGCTCGCGACCCGGTTCGAGGAACTGAGCGAACAGCGCCATCACGCGATCGCGGTGCACGCGCGCGGCCGCGCCGGCGGCCGGCGCCTCGAGGAAGAACATGCGCGCGAACTCGGGCTCGTTGACCACGAAGCCCACGAGCGCCTCGATGCCCGAGCTGACCTTGTGGGGCCAGTCGTCGGGCGTCGAGTACGCCTCCTCGACGGCCCGGAACACGAGCAGGACGATCGCCTCGTAGGCCGCGAAGAAGCATTCCTCCTTGTCGGCGAAGTGCTCGTAGAACGTCCGGCGCGAGACGCCGGCGGCCGCGATGATGTCGGCCACGTTGGTCCGCCCGTAGCCCTGCGCGGCCACGGCCTGAGCCGTGGCGGCGAGCAGGCGCTCGCGCTGATTGCGGATTACAAAGCGCCGCGGCAGGCCGTGCCGGCCGCTCGGCAGCTGCTGCGGCTCGTTCACGCCGCCCCGTTTCTGTGGTCGTCGCCCATAGGTCCGGAGCCCCGCTCGCCGACCAGTGGCACGAGCCAGAACGAGCGGACGTGCGGCATGACCTCGGGAAGACGCTCCACCTCGCCCGCGCGCGCGTGGGCGCGAACCGTCTCGTATAGCCCGCCGACCACGAGCTCTGCCGTGAGCTTGGGGACGTGGTCCTCGTCGCGGTCGCGGTGCTGGTCGAGCTGCTCGGTGAAGAAGCGCAGGGTGCGCTCGCGCAACGCGAGACCTGCCGCTCCGGCGGCGGGCGCCTCGACGGTGCAGAGTCGCGCGAACGCCGGCTCCCTCGCGATCGTGTCGAGCACCGAGCCGACGGCGCGGTCGAGTTGCTCCTGCGGATCTTGCACTCCGCTCGCCGCTTCGTACATCCGGTCGGTCACCTGCTCGATGGCGAGCTCGTAGGCGGCCACGAAGCAGTCCTCGACGGAGCCGAAGTGACGCAAGAACGTCTCCTCGTCGATGTCAGCAGCCTGCGCTACCCGTGAAACCGTTGTCCGCTCGTAACCCTCCGCCGCCGCTACATGTGCGAAGGCGTCGAGGAGCCGACCACGTTCCCCAGGGAGGCGCAACGGCCTCGGTGTCGGGTCGCTCGCCTGCATGGGCTTGGGGCGACCATAACCGATTCCGGCGCTCTGGAAAAGGTGACGTTTATGAGACTTGAGGGTGGTACCGGCGCACCCTCGTCACGAGGCGCGCGTGGCCGCCTCGCGGGCGGCGACCGCTTCCTCGCGCTGCATCTCGTCGGCGAGGCGGCGCTCTTCCTGGGCCGCCTCGTGGCCGAGGAAGGGGAGCAGCGCCCAGTAGAGGAGCTCGGGCATCAGCCGCGGCAGGTCCCGCGTGGCGCCCCGGCGGATCTCCGCATAGAGCACCTCGTTGATGCCGCCCAGCACGCCGATCGCGGTGAAGGTGGGAATGCCACGCGGCCCCTCGAGCCGACCGGCGTCGATGAAGTGCGTGAAGCCGCGCATCGCGGCGTCGCGACGGGCGAGTGCCTTGGGCCCCGCGGCGAGCACCTCGACGATGCACATGCGTGCGGCGGCCGGCTTGTCGGCGAGCACCCCAAGGAAGGCGATCAGGCCCTCGCGCACTCGGTCGGGCCAATCGTCTCCGACCTCGAAGCCGGCGGTCGTCGCCGCCAGCAGCTCCGCGAGCGTCTGGTCGTAGGCGGCGAGGAAGCATTCCTCCTTGTCGGCGAAGTGCTCGTAAAAGGTCTTGCGTGACACGCCCGCGCGGGCGATCAGGTCGGTCACGCGGGCGTCGGGATAGCCCTGCTCGGCGACGACGGCCACGACCGCGTCGAGGATGCGGGTGCGCTGCGAGCGCGCGACCTCGCGCCGGCCGAGCCCATGGCGGCCGGGCGGCAACTGCTCGGGACGTCTCTTCTTGCGCTGTTCGGGCATCTCGTTGCGCTTTCGATCAGGCGGGGATGAGTTGCGCAGAGGACAGGCGCGGACCGCAGCATTGACCCGCCCGTCTGCGGTCAGTTATAGACCGTCCCGCGGCGGAGCTGCTACCCCAGTTTTGCGCCAATAGCAGCATCAACTTGGGTTGACAGATAGAAAAGTCGACGTTTATGATGGCCCTGCCGCGGCCCTGGGGCCAAGCGAGCAGTGCTGCAGGGTCGTGGTGGGTGAAAGCCGGTGGGCCATCCATCTCCGGCAAGCCGGGCGCTGTGATCGGAGCGGTCTCGTCCTCTCCAGGCCGCTTCCGGTCGGTGTGGGAGAGCAGCGCCGGGTTTCGTGAAGCTCGGGCCGGACTCCCGGCTCCACGAAGAGCAAGCGTGGCCGGGACGCCACCGCGAGTCTCAGCGTCTCGGCCGCGCGGGCGTGCTCGGATCCCCTGCATGACCCGACTCTTCCCGCCGCTTGCAATCCGGAAACATTGTGGTTTATGATGCCGCCGGGAGTGGCGCCGAGGGGGAGAGATGGCTGTCCACTCGACACACCTCGAGCATGATCAGGGCCGAGCCGGCAGTGAGGCGGGGGCTGAGCGTGTGGCCAAAGCGCTCGCTCGTGAAGTGGTGGATGTGGTCGGCGACACGTGCGTCGTCCGGCTGCTCATGCGCGGTTCCAAGCTGACGCTGATCGCCGCAGACCAGCGCGTGCCGAGCTCGATCGGAGGGCTGCCCGGGCTGCGGTCCGCGGCGCCGCTTGACGTACGTGCGGGGTGGAACGGGCAGGCGGTCCGCAAGAACGTGTCGGTGCGGCTCGACGAGGCGACCTGGGATGAGCTCTCGGGCTTGCCCACCGCGCTCGGCAGCGACACGCTGCGCGTGCGCGGCCTGATCGTGCCGCTGCGCGGGCGGGACGGTGTGATCGGCACGGTCACCGCGGCACGCGACATCGCCGACCATCCCTATTCCCTCGCCGAGCAGTTGCACCTCGAGCGCGTCGTGGCGCGTGCGGGCGAGGGCCTGGCGCCGTACGTTACGGGCCTTCGCGAGGTGCTCCCGGTGACGAACGCCGCGGTGGCTCCGCCTCCGCCGGAGCGGCTGCTCGAGCTGTCCGCCGTCGGCGTCTGGGTGACTGACCGGAAGGCGCGCACCGTGTACGTGAACGAGGCGGCCTGTGAGCTGCTCGGCCGGCCGGCGTCGGAGGTCGAGGGCTGTGTGATGGCCGACTTCATCGACGAGGAGCCGCAGAGCGTCTACCGGGCGCTGCATCAGGGGCCCGAGCGAGGCGACCACGAGATCGTCCGCCCCGATGGCTCTGTGATCTGGGTGGCGATGCGCTCGGCGCCGTGGCTCGACGACGACGGCCGCTGGTGCGGAACCGTCAACGCGCTCGCCGACATCAGCGAGCGCAAGGAGGCCGAGATCCGGCAGCGGCTGCGCAACGACGCCCAGCGGATCCTCGCTGACCTGTGCGTCCGCGCTTTGCGCGGCGAGTCGCTGGACGAGCTGCTCCAGGAAGCGGTCGAGGTCGTGGCCGACGTGCTCGGCCTCGAGTACGTCGCGATCGGCGCGTGGGTGGGGGAGCACAGGATGCGACCGCTCTCCGCGGTCGGCTGGGACGACGACGACCTCGACGAGATGGCGGCCTTCGAGATACCCCCGGGGCGCCCGCAGAGGCTGGCACTCGACTTCGGAGAGCCGGTCGTGATCCGCAACTACGGGCCCGACGCCAGCTTCAGCTCGATCCCGGTGCTCGAGCGCAAGGGCGTGACCAGCAGCGTTTACATGCCGATCGGACGCAAGGGGGTGCTCGGCGCGCACAGCACCGAGCCGCGCGAGTTCGATCCGGACGAGCTGGCGTTCGTCGAATCGATCGCCGCACTGCTCGCGGCCCGCTGGGCCGAAGCCGGCTACGCGGTCGCCTGAATCGGCTGGAGCGCGAGCTCGCGCTGGGCCTCTGCCGCCTCGTGACCTAGAAACGGCAGCGTTACCCAATACATCAGCTCGGGCAGGAGCTTGGGCAGGTCGGCCACCGAGCCGCGCAGGATCTCCGCGTAGAGCAGCTCGTTCACACCGCCGATGATCGCCAGCGCGGTGAACGGCGGCAGTCCGCGGGGCGCGCCGGAGCGGCCGGCGTCGAGGAAGTAGGTGAAGCCGCGGATCGCCGCCTCACGCCGCGCCAGCGCCTTCGGGCCGGCGGCGAGCACCTCGACCATGCACATGCGCGCCGCCGCGGGCCGCGACGCCAGTCCCTCGAGGAAGGCCGTGAGCCCGGAGCGGACGCGCTCGGGCCAGTCGTCGCTGCGGTCGAACCCGGCCGAGGTGGCGCCCATGAGGTCGGCGAGGTTGGTGTCGTAGGCGGCGAGGAAGCACTCCTCCTTGTCGGAGAAGTGCTCGTAGAAGGTCTTGCGCGAGACGCCCGCGCGGGCAATCACGTCGGTCACGCGCGCCGCCTGGTAGCCCTCCTCCGCGACGACCTCGGTAACCGCGCTGAGGATTCGGCTGCGCTGCGACCGAACCACGTCGCGCCGCGACAGCCCGTGCCGTCCGGGGGGCAGCTGTTCGGGCCGCCGACGCCGTTTGGAGCGTGGAGTGGCCATACCTCAGAATAGTCCGCGCCCGCAAACGTCGTCGTTTTCAATTAGGCTCGCTGAGCGCTTTCGGCACCGTGCTTTTCTACGTATCGAACCGAGCGCCGGCGCATCAGCAGACCGAGCTGAGAGCGCATGATTGCGTCGGTGAGCTCGGGCAGCTCCTCGGCCTGTCCCTCGAGCAGGCGCGAGTAGAGGATCTCGGCGATCCCGCCCACCGCCGCCTCCGCCGCGAGGCTCGGCGCGGCGGCCTCACCGGGCACGTCTTCGCGCACCGTCTCCACGAAGCGGGCGAAGCGCTTCATGGTGGTCACCCGCCGCTCGAGCGCCGCCGGCCCGGCTGCCAGCACCTCAACGATGCACAGCCGTGCCCGCGCCGGCTCAGCCGCGCAAAAGCGCAGAAATGCCTGTAAACCGCGCCTAACGCGGGTGCGCAGCACCGCTGGCCGGCCGTATTCGGTGGCGATGATCTCGAGCACGTGCTCGATCGTCTCGTCGTACGCGGCGAGGAAGCATTCCTCCTTGTTCGCGAACTGCTCGTAGAAGGTCTTGCGGGACACACCCGCGGCGGCGACCACCTTGGCGACGGTGGTGGAGGCGTAGCCGTCGCGCGCCGCCACCTCGGCGATCGCATCGAGCATGCGCTCGCGCTGCACCGCCTTGACGACCTCGCGCGGGAGTCCGTGGGCGCCTGGCGTCAGATGGATCGGGACGCCGGTCTTCACCGGCTCACATTAACCGGCCCGCGAGCCCTTGACAATTAGAAAAATCTACGTTTATGTTGTGGCGGTCACGGGGCGAGCTGCCGCTGCGCAGCTTGCGTTAACGGTCCGAGAAGGCCACTTTCAGCGATCTCCGCGCGCGGGGTGGCGGATGTAGGATCGCGGCGAGGAGTGGGAACGCGGGACTCGTGCGTCTTGCGTCGAACAGGGACGTTGGGGTGAGGCGCTGTGACCACAGCGGTACGGAGGGATGACCTCGGACGCGTGGACGTCTGAATGAGGCGGGGGCTGCCAATTGCCGCGCTGATCGCGGCGGTCGTCCTGTTGGTCGTCGTGCTCACCTCGTCCGGCGGGGGCACGACCTACAAGCTCGTCTTCCAGAACGCCGGTCAGCTCGTGAAGGGCGACCAGGTGCAGATCGGCGGCGTGCCGTCGGGCTCGATCAAGGACATCGAGCTGACGAAGGACAACCACGCCGAGATCACCATCTCCGTGGACAAGCCGTACGCGCCGCTCCACGAGGGGACGACCGCGGTGATCCGCTCGCCGTCGCTCAGCGGTGTGGCGAGTCGCTTCATCTCGCTTACACCGGGTCCGAACTTCAAGCCGAAGCTCGGCGCCGGCGCCACGCTGCGCACGGACAGCACGACATCGATCGTCGACCTCGACGAGCTGTTCAACACGCTCGATCCGCGCACCCGGCGCGCGCTCCAGAACGTGATCCAGGGCTCGGCCACCCAGTACGCCGGCAAGGAGCGGCTCGCCAACCTCAGCGCGCACTACTTCAGCCCAGCCCTGTCCACCACCACGCGGGTGGTCGACGAGATCTCGAGCGACAACAAGGCGTTCACCGACTTCCTCGTGAACACGTCGGATCTCGTCAGCGCGCTCGCGGAGAAGCGCGATGACCTGGCCGGGCTCGTGTCGAATGGTGGGCAGACGGCGTCGGCGGTAGCGGCGCAGACGCAGTCGTTCAATCAGGCGCTCTCCATCCTGCCGGACACCCTGCGCCAGGGAAACAGCACGTTTGTAGATCTGCGCTCCGCGCTCGACGACCTCGACAAGCTGGTGGCGGCGTCGAAGGTGGGGACGAAGGGGCTCGCGCCGTTCCTGCGCCAGCTGCGCCCGGTGGTGACCGAGGCGACGCCGACCGTCAGGCAGCTGCGCCAGATCGTCTACCAGCCCGGGCCGAGCAACGACCTCACCGACCAGCTGAATGCCCTGCCGCATCTGGCGAACCTCGCCGACTCCGACTTTCCGCGCGCGGTGGACACGCTGCAGCAGTCCCAGTCGATCATCGAGTTCATCCGCCCCTACGCGCCGGACCTCGTGGGCTTCCTGCGCGACTTCGGCCAGGGCGCCGCTCCGTATGACGCGAACGGTCACTACGTCCGCGTCTCGCCGATCTTCGACGCCTTCACCTACAACGACGACGGCCAGGGCGGCACGCTCACGCCGAAGGAACCCAACCAGCGCGGCCTGGCCGACGCGGTGCACTTCGGCAACCTGCGCCGCTGCCCCGGCGCGGCCACGGCGCCGCCGGCGGATGGGTCGGCGCCGTTCGTGGATCCGGGTCCGCTCTCGAACGCCGACTGCGATCCGTCGGAGGTGCCGAGCCGGTGAGGCGCCTGCGTCGAAAGCTGCTCGCCGCGGTCTCCGCGCTGGCGCTGACAGCCGCCGTCGTGCTGTTCGTCGCCGCGGGCGGCTCAGGCTCGGACGGCGGCACCTACCTCGTGCGCGCGATCTTCGACAACGCCAACTTCGTCATCCCCGGCGAGGACGTGAAGGTGGCCGGGGTGAAGGTCGGCACGATCGACTCGCTCGACCTCACCCCGCAGCACAAGGCGGTGGTGGTCCTGCGGATCGACGACTCGGCCTTCAAGCCCTTCCGCACCGACGCCCACTGCCAGATCCGCCCGCAGTCGCTGATCGGCGAGCAGTTCGTGGAGTGCTCGCCCACGCAACCGCGCGAGGCCGGCGCGCCGCTGCCGCCCGAGCTCGCCGCGATCGAGTCCGGCGCCGGAAAGGGGCAGCACCTGCTGCCGGTGCAGAACACCACGACGCCCGTCGGGCTCGACCTGATCGGCGACACGCTGCGCCTCCCCGAGCGACAGCGCCTCACTCTCATCATCAACGAGCTGGGCGCCGGTCTGGCGGGCAACGGCGGCGCGCTTCGCGACGCGATCCGGCGCGCCGACCCCGCGCTGCAGCAGGCCGACCGGGTCCTCGCGATCCTCGCGAAGCAGAACAAGACGCTCGCCGACCTCGCGCGCAACTCCGACATCGCGCTGGCGCCACTCGCGCGCGAGCGCGAGCGCGCGGCCGACTTCATCACGAAGGCCAGCGCCACCGGCGCCGCCACCGCCGCGCGCGGCGAGGATCTCGAGCGCACGCTTCAGAAACTTCCGGGTTTCCTGCGCGTCCTCACACCCACCGCCGAGCAGCTCGGGAGGACCGCGGACCAGATCACGCCGGGTCTCAACAGCCTGCGGGCGCACACGTCCGACATCAACACGTTCGTCGAGGGTCTCGGCCCCTTCTCGACGGCCGGTCTGCCCGCCCTGCGCGAGCTCGGTAAGACCGCGGACGTCGGCAGTCGCACGCTCACCGCGTCGCAGCCGGTGATCGAGCAGCTCGCCGCATTCGGCAAGAACGTCGCGCCGCTCGCCTCCGACCTGTCGGCCCTCGCGTCGAGCTTCAAGAGCTCGGGCGGGGTGGAGCGCGCGCTCGACACCGTCTTCTACCTCACGTCCTCCGAGAACGGCTACGACTCGATCAGCCACTACCTGCGCGCCGCGCTCGTGGTGAACCTGTGCTCGTCGTACTTCAGCACGCCGTCTCCGAGCTGCTTCTCGTTCTTCGACAAGTCGACGCAGCCGAACGCGAAGACGGCGCCGCCGGCGAAGTCGAACGCGCCGGCGCCCGCCACTCAGGCAGAGAGCACGAACGCGGCGCCGCCACTCGTCACGCGCGCGGTCCAGAAGGACGCCCCGGCCCCGCAGACAGGCAACGACGACTCGACCACCCAGCTCCTCAACTTCCTGCTCGGCGACGGAGGCTCGAAATGAGGCGGCGCGGCGGAGGCTCACTCGCGGGCAGCCCGATCCTTGTCGGCGCGGTGACGACGCTGGTCGTCGTGGTGGCGGTCTTCCTCGCCTACAACGCGAACAACGGCCTGCCGTTCGTCCCGACCTACGACCTCAAAGTGCAGCTGCCCGACGCGGCCAACCTCGTGAAGGGCGACGAGGTGCGCATCGGCGGCACGCGCGTGGGCGTGGTGAACCACATCTCCGCCACGGCGCTGCCGAACGGGTCGGCGCACGCGGTGCTGTCGCTGAAGCTCGAGCGCTCGATCCAGCCGCTGCCGACGGACTCGACCGTGCTCGTCCGGCCGCGCTCGGCGCTCGGGCTCAAGTACGTGCAGATCACGCGCGGGCGCGCTAGCAGCGGGTTCGACAACGGAGCCACGATCCCGGTTGCCAACGCGCGGCCGACGCCGGTTGAAATCGACGACGTCTTCAACATGTTCAACGCGCCCACCCGCGAGGCGAGCGCCGTGAACCTGACGACCTTCGGCGACGCGCTCGCGGGCCGCGGGCTCGGGCTGAACGAGGCGATCGCGGAGTTCCCGCGCCTGCTCGCCAACGTGACGCCGGTGGCCGCCAACCTGGCCGCGCCCGACACCGGCCTCGGCAAGCTGTTCCAAGCCCTCAACCAGGCGGCGGGCGAGGTCGCCCCGGTGGCCGAGGCGCAGGGTGAGCTGTTCGCGAACCTCGACACCACCTTCAGCTCGCTCGCCACCGTCACGCAGGCGATCCAGGACTCGATCACCGGCGCGCCGCCCGCACTCGACACCGCCACGCGCGACCTGCCCCGGCAGATCCCGTTCCTCCAGAACACCGAGCTGCTGTTCCACCGCCTGAACCCCGGTCTCGCCGCTTTCGGCCAGGCCTCGCCCGACCTGGCCGGCACGGTGACCGCGGGAACGCCGGCGCTCAAGCGCTCGCCCGCGTTCGACAAGCGGCTGAGCGCCGCGCTCGAGAGCGTCCAGGAGTTCGCGCAGGACCCGCGCGTTCCGATGGGCCTCACCCAGCTCACGAACGCGGCCACGCTGCTGCGCCCGACGGTCGCCTTCGTCACCCCGGCGCAAACCGTCTGCAACTACCTCGCGCTCTTCTTCCGCAACGGCTCGGCGGTGCTGTCCGAGGGCGACAACATCGGCACCTGGCAGCGCTTCATCATCGTCGCGCCGCCGCAGATCGCGAACAGCGAGGCGGGTCCCGCGAACGCTCCGGCGAACGGCCCGCAGACCACCAACCCGCTCACGCGCGACAGCTTCCTCCACTCGAACCCGTACCCGAACACCGCGGCGCCGGGCCAGCCGCGCGAGTGCGAGGCGGCGAACGAGAAGTTCCTGAAGGGCCGCCCGGTGATCGGCAACGTGCCCGGCAATCAGGGCACGCTCCACGAGACCACGAAGGTGGACAAGAGGCGCTGATGGCACGTCGCCCACAGAAGGGGATGAAGCCCTTCGCCGCCGGGCTGATCGCGATCGCCGTGATCGTCGTCGGCACCTACTTCGCGTTCAGCAAGCAGCTGCCGTTCCAGCATCCGTTCAAGCTCGAGGCTGTCTTCCAGTCGGGCGTGAACGTGCGCCAGGGAACGCCGGTGCGGGTCGCCGGGGTGAACGTGGGTCAGGTGACCAAGGTCGGTCACTACAAGGACACGAACCTCGCGCTCGTGACGATGAAGATCTCGAAGAGCGGGCTGCCGATCCGCCGCGACGCCCAGCTCAAGATCCGCCCGCGCCTGTTCCTCGAGGGCAACTTCTTCGTCGATGTGCAGCCGGGGAGCGCGTCGGAATCGACTCTGCACTCGGGCGACGTGATCCCGGTCGCGCAGACCGCCGACCCGGTGCAGCTCGACCAGGTGCTCACCACCCTCCAGCGCGGCACCCGGCGCGACCTCCAACAGCTGCTGCAGGGCTACGGCACGGCACTCAACACACGCGTGCGCGGGCTCACCGGCGCCGAGGCATTGAACAAGGCGTTCGACCACAGCGCCGACGCGTTCCGCGACGTGTCGCTCGTGAACCTCGGCCTGCTCGGCAGCGAGCCGCACGACCTGTCGAAGCTGATCGCGTCCGCCGGGAAGGTGAGCGCGGCGCTCGACCGCGACGAGCCGACCCTGCAGGACCTGATCTCGAACTTCAACACCACGCTGGCGGCGACGGCGCGGCAGTCGCCCGCGCTCGAGACCGCGATCCGGCTGCTCGGGCCGACGCTCACGAACGCGCACGCGGCGTTCGCCGACCTCGACAAGGCGCTGCCCCCGACGCGCGCGTTCGCCTTGGAGCTGATCCCCGGGGTGAAGGAGACCCCGGCCACGATCGCCGCCGCCGAGCCGTGGCTCGACCAGATGAAGCCGTTCCTGTCGAAGCGCGAGCTCGGCGGTCTGACGGAAGCGCTCGCGCCGGCCACCGAGGACCTGGCGACGCTCACCGCGCGCACGCCCGCGCTGCTCTCCCAGCTCGACCTGCTCGACCGCTGCATCACCCACACGATCATCCCCACCGGCAACATCAAGGTGAACGACGGCGGCTTCTCGAGCGACGTCGAGAACTACAAGGAGTTCTGGTACTCGATGGTCGGGCTCGCGGGCGAGGGCCAGAACTTCGACGGCAACGGCCCCTTCCTGCGGCTCGCGACGGGCGGCGGCGGCCACCTGATCGAGAGCGGCGTGTCGACCAACGCGGGCGACAAGTTCTACGGCAACGCGATCTCGCCGCCGGTGGGGACGCGGCCCGCCTACCCGGGCCGCCGCCCGCCGTACGTGTCGACCACGCCCTGCTACCGCAGCCCCGTCCCCGACGTCAACGGCCCGGCCTCCAACGGCCCGGCCGACAAGACGAAATGAAGCGCGCGATCAAGAAACACGCGGGCGAGTTCGTCACGATCCTGGCGCTGGTCGTGCTCGCGGCGGCGGTGGCCGTCTACATCACCGCGCACGAGCGGCTCGCGCTGCCCGCGTGGGTGCCGGGCGTGCACAAGCAGTTCAAGCTCGACGTCGAGTTCTCCACCGCCCAGGCGGTCACGCCCGGCCAGGGCCAGACCGTGGACATCTCGGGCGTGCAGGTAGGGCGCGTGACCGGCGTGAGCCTGCGCAATGGGCGCGCGGTGGTGTCGACGGAGATCAAGTCCAAGTTCGGGCATGTCTACCCGAATGCGCATGTTCTGCTGCGGCCGAAGACGGGGCTGAAGGACATGGTGCTCGAGCTCGACCCGGGCTCGCCGTCGTCCGGGCACGAGCTGGCCAGCGGGTCGACCATCCCGGTGTCGAACACGCTGCCCGACGTGAACCTCGACGAGGTGCTGGCCTCGCTCGACGCCGACACGCGCAGCTACCTCCAGCTGCTCGTCGCGGCCGGGGGCGAGGGGCTCGGCGGCGCCAACGGCAAGCGCCTTGCCTCGGTGCTGCGCCGCTTCGATCCGACCGCGCGCGACCTCGCCAAGGCCACCTCGCTCGTCGCCGACCGCCGCCAGAACCTGCGCCGCGTGATCCACAACTTCCAGCTGCTCGCCACCGCCCTCGGCAAGAACGACAAGCAACTGTCGCAGTTCGTCGTGAACTCGAACGGCGTGTTCAAGCGGTTCGCCGCTCAGAACCAGAGCCTGGGGGAGACGGTCTCGCTTCTCCCCGACGCGTTGACCGCCGCCAACGAGGCGCTGCTGAAGACCGACCGGCTGGCCAAGACGCTCGGGCCGACGCTCGAGCGGCTGCGCCCGGCTGCGCGTGCGCTCGGGCCGTCGCTCAAGGAAACACAGCCGTTCCTGAAGGGGACGACGCCCATCATCCGCGACCAGCTGCGGCCGTTCGCCCGCAAGGCGCAGCCGGCGGTGGACGCCCTGGCGCCAGCCGCCCACGATCTGGCGGCCGCCACGCCGAAGCTCACGACGGTCGGCTCGGTGCTCAACTACCTGCTCGACGAGCTCGCGTACAAGCCGCCGGGCGGGAACGGGATCGCGAACCAGGGCTACCTCTTCTACCTGCCCTGGGCGAACCACAACACCAACGAGATCTTCAGCGGCCAGGACGCGCTCGGCCCGCTGCGGCGAGGGATCGTGCTCGTGTCGTGCAACGGGCTCGGGCTGCTCGGGCCGCTCTCTGACCTCAGCGCGCCCACGCACAACCCCACGCTCGCGACGATCATCCAGCTGCTCAACCCGCCCACCCCGCAAGAGGCCGGCTGCCCGGGAGCGCCGAAGTGATCAAACAGCGGCCGAGCAACGCGCGGATCGCGCTGATGGTGGCGTTCACGCTGTCGTGCATCGCTGCGCTGCTGTACCTGTGGGTCTCATTCGGCGGCTCGATCCCGCTCGCGGCGAAGGGCTACCGCGTCAAGGTGAACTTCCCGGAGGCCGTGTCGCTCGCCCAGAACGCGGACGTGCGGATCTCGGGCGTGCCGGTGGGGCACGTGGTGTCGACGAAGCTCGGCCCCGGCAACACGACCACCACCACGATCGAGCTGCGCTCCCGCTACGCACCGCTGCCGCGCGATGCGCGCGCCGTCCTGCGGCAGAAGACGCTGCTCGGGGAGACGTACGTGGAGCTCGCACCGGGCACGCGCCGGCCTGGGAACTACGTCGCGGACGGCGGGACGCTGGCGCAGTCGCAGGTGTCGCCCACGGTGCAGCTCGATGAGATCTTCCGGGCGTTCGACCCGAAGACGCGTGCGGCGTTCGAGACCTGGATGCAGGCGCAGGCGGGCGCCGGCATCGGCCGCGGGCCGGACCTGAACGCGGCGCTCGGCAACCTGCCCGACTTCACCGACAAGACCACGCGGCTGCTCGTGGACCTCAACGCGCAGTCGGGCGCGGTGCGGCGCCTGGTGTCGAACACGGGGGTGGTGTTCGACGCGATCTCGCAGCGGCGCGGCGCTCTGCGGAATCTGATCTCCGCTTCAAACGAGGTGTTCAGAGTTACGGCGCAGCGCAACCGCGAGCTGGCGGCAGCGTTCGTCGCGCTGCCGACCTTCGAGCAGGAGAGCAGTGCCACGCTCGAGCGGCTCACGAAGTTCGCGGACGACACCAACCCGCTCATCACCCAGCTCCAGCCGGTGGCGCAGGAGTTCAGCCCGACCATGCAGCAGGTGCTTGCGCTCGCGCCCGACCTGCACGCGCTGTTCGCCCGGCTGAACCCGCTGATCGACGCGTCGCGCGATGGACTGCCCGCCCTGCAGCGCCTGCTCGACGACCTGAAGCCGCTGCTCGGCCAGGTCGATCCGTTCCTTCGAAACGCCAACCCGCTCTTCGAGTTCCTCGGCCTCTACAAGCGCGAGCTCACCGCGTTCTTCGCCAACGTGGTCGCGTCCACCGAGGCCAAGACGCCGCCGACCAAGGGCAACCCCGCGCTCCAGTACCTGCGCACGGAGAACCCGCTCACGCCGCTGGGGCTCGCCTTCTACCCGCACATCCCGGGCTTCGCGCGACAGAACGCCTACGCGCAGCCGGGCAGCTTCGACCAGCTCGCCACCGGGCTGCCGGTGTTCGACGCGACGAACTGTTCGAACCCCAACCCGGCGCCGCCGACGAGCACGATCCCCGACGGGCTGCAGGAGCTGATCCGTGATCTCGTCTTCCGCTCGTCCACGCGCGAGGGCATCCCCACGCCGCCGTGCCGGCAGCAGGGCCGGTTCTCGGGCGGCACGCAGTTCCCTCAGCTCAGAGCCTCGCCCTGAACTGCGAGGGAGTCATCCCGAAGCGGCGGCGGAACATCTTCGCGAACTGCGAATGCTGCCGGTACCCGACCGTGCGAGCGATGCCGTAGACGGACATTGCGCTCTCCCGGAGAAGCTCGGCCGCCTTCTGCAGCCGGACCTCCGTCAGGTAGCTGGTGAAGCTGGTGCCGGCCTCGGCGAACGCCCGCTGTAGCTGGCGCCGCGAGGTGGCGATCTCCGCCGCCACGGTGGGGACCTCGAGCGGGTCTCCGTAGTCGCGCTCGATGATCACTGTGGCCTCGCTGAACAGGTCCCTCATCAACTTGTTTGTGGAATCCCGGTGTTGAACCTCCATGCTCCTGAAACGGAGCTGGCGCACAAGCGTCAGGACCTATCTCGCGGAAAGTTTTCTCAGCCCGCCGCAGCCGCTACCGAGGGCTCGAGCGCGAGGTCGCGCGCGATCTCCTGGAAGCAGTTCCAGCTCGAGCCGCGGCCGATGCCGGGCCCGGAGTGCAGGTTGGCCGAGCAGTTGTAGAGGTTGTCGAGCAGCAGCCTGTAGCCGCCGATCCCCGGCACGGGGCGGAAGCGGCCGAGCTGCGAGGCGATGGTCGCGCCGGCGGAGTACCCGCCCTGCGCCATGTCCGGGCGCTCGCGCTCGATGTCGTCCGGTCCATACACGCGCGAGGCGATCACGTTGTCGCACGTCATGTTGGGCGCGTACTGCGACCACTCGTGCAGCAGGTTGGTGATGAACCGACCTTTGAGCTCGCGCCAGCGCGAGTCCGTGAACAGCCGCCGCGGAGCCGCGAACTCCTCGACGCCGACGATGTGGCTGCCGTCAGGCGCGCGGGTCTCGTCCCAGAGGCTGTCGACCGAGCAGAGCACGTACGGCTGGCTCGCGAAGCCGTTCATGAAGATCTCGGGCTGGTAGCGGAGCGTCAGGTAGTCGAGGTCCTTCGGCCCCCAATAGAGACGCGGCTGTTCCCCAACGCCGGGGTTGTCCGCGTCGGCCACGTAGCGCGGGGGCTCGTCGATCGCGATGTTGGCCCACATGAGCTGCCCGCGGTCGTAGTTGATGTTCCGGAGGCGGCGGGTGAGCTCGCCGTCCACGTCCGTGTCGCGCAGGAGCCGCAGCACCGTCTGGGGCAGCCCGAGCCCGCTCACCACGAGGCCGGCTTCGATGCGCGAGCCGTCCGCGAGCTCGACCGCGGTGGCGCGGCCGCGCTCGACCACGATCCGGTCGACGTCGGCGTCGGCCGAGTAGTCGACGCCCAGTTTTCGGCCTGCGGACATCAGCGAGTCCGTGATCGCCTGGCTGCCTCCCACCGCGATCGCCGCGGGCTCGAACGACAGTGCCAGCGGCAGCACGTGGACCAGCCCCTGGAGCCCCGGCACGTCGTCCGGGTAGCAGCCGGTCGAGGTGGTCGCCGCACGCATGAACAGGATGCGCAGCTCCGTGCTCTCGAAGAAGTCGAAGGCGAGCTGGCGCAGCGTCATGAACTGGTGGACCGGCTCGATCCGCGAGTCGGGCACCTCCAGCAGCTCCTCGAGCGGATCCGGCGTTCCCCACGGCCGCGGGGCGCTGAAGCGGTGGCGGCGGAAGGCCTGCTTCCAGTGGCTCTCGTACACCTCCAATAGGGACACGTACGTTTCTGCATCGCGCTGCGAGAAGCGCGCGATCTGGTCGAACGTTCGCTGTACGTTCGCGTCTGAGCGCTCGGTCCGCCCGCTCGCCGCGTCCACGACGGTCGACGCGGAGTAGCCGATGAGCGACGAGCCGTCGTCGAAGATCATCCCCTCGTTCTGCTCCGGGAAGACGTAGCGGAGGCCCTCGGCCGCGAGGTTGAAGTCGCGGTAGGCGGGGTGGCCGTAGAAGCGGGTCCAGTGGCTGCAGTGGTTCATGAGGTAGCCGGGCGCCGGCCCCTCGCTGGTCTGCGCGCCGCCGCCGTAGTGCGGGCTGCGCTCGAGCACGCTCACGCTCATCCCCGCGCGTGCGAGGTAACAGGCGACGATCGTGCTGTGGTGGCCGCCGCCGAGGACGACGGCGTCGAAGCGCGCGTCGCTCACGACAGGATCGTGACGACGCCGGAGTCGCCGTCCACTCGAATGCGGTCGCCGGTCGAGATTCGCGCCGTGGCGTTGCCCGTGCCGACCACCGCGGGCATCCCGTACTCGCGGGCGACGATGGCCGCGTGGGACATGATCCCGCCGATGTCGGAGACCGCCGCGGCGACCTTGCCGAACACCGGCGTCCAGCTCGGCGAGGTGACCGGCGCGACCAGGATCTCGCCCTCCTCGAGCTTGCCGACGTCGCGCACGTCGAGCACCACACGCGCCACGCCCTCCACGACGCCGGGCGAGCCCGCGAAGCCGTTCAAAGAGTCGCCGTTCGAGCTCGACCCGGCTGCCCATTCGTGCACGCGCTCGGTGGTGATCCCCCAGAGCATGATCGTCATCGGCTCCGTGATGGCCTCGGGCACCGCGCCGAGAGCGGGCGGCGGCGACCACCCCCGCAGCGCCTCCATGATCCGCTTGCGCGCGGCCACGATCGGCGGCCAGTAGCCCGGCCCGCGCCCCACCGAGCCGGCAGCCCAGGCCAGCCGCAGGTCAACGAGCGCATCGTTGATCTCGTGGCGCTGGAGGTAGAAGACGTCCTCCGCGTCCTCGAGGAACTCGTGCTTCACGAACAGCGCGCCGAACTCGCGCACCTTGTTCCAGAACAGCGTGTGGTACCAGTGCTCGACGTAGAAGTTGTGGCTCTCCACATAGGGGAACACGGTGCGTGAGAGCCCGAGCCCCTCGTCGAACGCCTGACGAGCGCTGTCGTCGGGCAGCAGCTCGCGGTACTCGGCAGTGATGCGGTCGCGCTCGGCAGCCACGGCGTCGAGCGGCCGGGCGATGTCGTCGCCCGCCTGCACCCGCTCGATGTACGACTGCACCCCGCCGAGCGGGATCGTGGCGTCGTCGATCCACGAGCGATGGTGGTGGTAGAAGCCGTTGCCGTTCGAGTAGTTGAACCAGGGCGACTTCGTCCCGTCCCAGTCGGCGAGCCATTCCGCGCCCTCCTTGCTGCCCGACAGGGCGCCGCGCAGCGCGTCCTCGTCGGCGGCGGACTTGACCGCCTCGGCCAGCCCCATGCCGACGGCGAGCCGCGCCAGGCGCTGCAGCTCCTCGTCCGGGCGGAACAGGTCCACCTCGACCCCCGCGACCATCTTCGCGATCGTCTGATCGGCGATGTCCGGGAAGGCCTCCTTGCACAGCTGGTAGAAGGCGAGGTAGGCGGCGTAGCCGAGGTTGAGGAACTCGAAGTGGTACTGCCAGATGCGGTCCACGCTCTCGAGCAGCCGGTTGTAGGCGACGAGCAGCGTGTGGCTCGACCCGATGCCGCGGCCCTCGGTGACCACCGCCTCGTCCTCGTCTCGGGGCAGGTCGGGCACCTCGAGCGCCTCGATCCCGTGGATCTCCTCCTCGACCTTCGAGCGCCACTTGGCGTAGAGGTCGTTCCAGTTCTGGAAGTAGAAACCGGCACGTTTTTGGAACTCGCCGGCGCGGCGGCCGATCTCGGCCTCGTCGGCCACGCCGTTGGGACTCATGTAGACCCAGCCGTAGAGCACGCGATGGTCGATGCCAAGGGCCGGGGGCACCATGAAGATGCGTGAGTTCGCCTGGCCGAGGCACAGGTAGGGCGAGTCGGCGGTGATGAAGTCGAACGGGTACATCGCCTCCGGGAAGTGCATGCCGTCGCGGAACCAGCCGCGCTGCTCCTCGCTCTCGCGGCGCTCCTCGCTGAACAGCGCGTAGTACGGATACATCGACTCCCAGCCCTCGGACCCCGCGGGCCCCTCGACCTCGAACGGGCTCGGGAAGCTTCCGACTCCTACCTCTGTATCAGCCATCGCAGGACCTCTCCTCAGCTCGCCAACCGCGTGAGGCGAAGTTACGCGCCGAGGGCACCGTTGTTCAAGCCCCAATCCTGGCGGCTGTGAAAGGCAGTGCCTATCATGGGCGGATGGAGCTGCGCCAGCTCGCGTCGTTCGTGGCCGTAGCCGAGGAGCTGCACTTCCGCCGCGCCGCCGAGCGCCTCCATCTCGCGCAGCCGAGCGTTAGCCAGCAGATCCGGACGCTCGAGGCCGAGCTCGGCGTCCAACTCTTCCAGCGCAACCGCCGCGGGGCCTCGCTCACGGCCGCGGGGGAGGCGCTCCTCCCGGAGGCCAAGGCGCTGCTCGCGCGCGCGGATCAGACCGCGGCGCTCGTGCGCGCCACCGGCAGCGGCGAGCGAGGACGGCTGCGCATCAGCCTCACGCGCTCGCTCACGGGCGGGATCGCCGGCGCGATCGTGGACGGCTACCGCGAGCGCTACCCCGAGGTCGACCTCGACCTCCGGCTCGGCACCACGATGCTCCACGTAGAGCAGCTGCTCGCCGGCGAGATCGACGTCGGCTTCGTGCGCCCGCCGCTCGAAAACCCCGCGCTCGAGGAGCTCGTGCTCGGCCGCGAGCCAATGGTGTGCGTGCTGCCGAAGAACCACCCGCTCACGAAGCGCACGCGCGTGAAGCCGGCCGACCTCCACGGCCAGCCGCTCGTCTGGTGGCCCGAGCACCACGGGCCGGGCGCCTGGCGCGAGGTCCGCACCGAGGTGATGGGCGACCCGCCGTGGCCGCCGATCGACCGGATCGAGCCGGAGGAGGAGCGCATCGTCTCGGCCGTGGCCGAGGGGGCGGGCATCTCGTTCATCATGCTCGAGCGCTCGAAGAGCCTGCGCATCCCCGGCGCGGTCTACCGGCGCTTCGCCTCGCCCGAGCCGACAATGGGCATCGCGCTCGCTTGGCGCCGCGGCGACGAGCTGCCGACCCTTCAGCGGTTGCGCGAGCTGGCCGCCGAGCTGGCCGGAGTTCAGACCGTCGCGAGCCCTGTGTAGTTCTCGGCGAGCGTCGTGGCCGCGGCCTTCGAGCTCACTACGTAGTCGAGCTGCGCGAGCCGGAGCCGGTTCTCGAAGTCGTCGGCGTCGCCCGCGAGGTGGAGCATCGAGGTCATCCACCAGGAGAAGTGCTGCACCCGCCAGACGCGCCGCAGGCAGAGGTCGGAGTATCCGTCGAGGAGCGACATGTCGCCGTCGGCGTACCAGTTGGTCAGCGCATCGGCGAGGTGGCGGACGTCGTGCACGGCCAGGTTGAGCCCCTTTGCCCCGGTGGGTGGCACGATGTGCGCGGCGTCGCCTGCGAGGTAGAGCCGCCCATGCTGCATCGGCTCGACCATGAAGCTGCGCATCGGCGCCACGAGCCGCTCGACGATCGGACCCTCGTTCAGCTCCCAGCCGTCGTCGGTGGCGAAGCGCGCGTGCAGCTCCTCCCAGATGCGTTCATCGGACCAGTCGTCGAGGTTCTCGTCCGGCTTGCACTGGATGTACAGGCGGCTCAGCTCCGGCGAGCGCAGGCTGTGCAGCGCGAAGCCGCGCTTGCTGTTCGCGTAGATCAGCTCGTCGGTGGACGGGGGCACCCGCGCCAGGATCCCGAGCCAGCCGAACGGGTACTCGTGGTTGTAGACCGTCAGCGCGCTCTCGATCGCGGGCCGGCACACGCCGTGGAAGCCGTCGCAGCCGGCGATCACGTCGCAGTCGATCGTGTGCTGCTCGCCCTCGTGCGTGTATTCGATGCGCGGGCTGTCGCCGTCGAAGTCGTGGACGCTGACGTCCGAGACCTCGAAGTGGAGCTGCTGCCCGGCGGCGAGGCGCGCCTCGATCAGGTCCTTCACGACCTCCTGCTGGCCGTAGATCCAGATCGACCGGCCACCGGTCAACTCGCTCATCGGAATGTGGTGGCTCTGCCTGCGGAAGCGCAGGTAGATGCCGTGGTGGATGATGCCGTCGCGGTGCATCCGCTCGCCGACGCCCATCTCGTCGAGCAGATCCGCCGTGCCCTGCTCGAGGACGCCCGCCCGCACTCGCTCCTGCACGTACTCGCGCGAGCGGTTCTCGAGGATGATCGACTCGATCCCGGCCCGGTCGAGCAGCTGGGAGAGAACGAGCCCCGCCGGTCCAGCTCCGACGATGCCGACCTGAGTGCGGGTCCTCACGGGTGGGAACATAACAAGCTGCTCTTAGCTGCTAGCTGGCTCGTCCGCCCGCGTTCGCTGGTACGGTCGCTTCGTGCCCAAGGCCACCAAGGCGCAGACTGCGTCTGGTGCTCCGCGTTCCGCGCGGGAGCCCAGCGTGAGCTATGTGATGGGGAGGCTCGATCTGGCACTGCGGCGCAGCCTTTCGGAGGGGCTTGCATCGGTGGGAGTCACACTGCCGCAGTACACCGCGCTGTCGGTGCTGCGCGAACGCGGCGCGCTCTCCAACGCGCAGCTCGCGCGGCGCGTGCTCATCACGCCGCAGTCCACGATCAAGGTGATCGCCGCGCTCGAGAACAAGGGCCTGATCACGCGCGTGCCGGACCCGGACCACGGGCGCATCCTGCGCACGCTTCTCACACCCAATGGCCAGGACGTGCTCGAGGCCTGCGACCGCGTGGCGCAGCAGGTGGAGGCGAAGATGCTCGAGGAGCTCTCGCCCGGGGAGCGCAGCCAGCTCCAGAGCAGCCTCAAGAGCTGCGTGCGCATGCTCGGCGCCGGCTTCTAGCCGGGGTCCGAGCGGCCGACCTGCTGGTCGCGGCCCGCGGCGAGGCCGAACACCAGCTCGGGCACGACCAGCACGAGCAGGAAGACGAGCGGCAGCGTCCAGCTGTCCGTGGCCTCGTGCAGGGCGCCCATGATCACCGGCCCGAGCGCAGCAACGGCGTAGCCGAAGCTCTGCGCCATGCTCGACAGCTCGGCCGCCTCCGCCTGGCTGTGCGAGCGCAGCACGAAGAACAGGAAGGCAAGCCCCAGCGTGGCCGCCTGAGCGATACCGGCGGAAATCGCCCACAGGATTGCCGCCGTGCCGGGCGACAAGAGCAGCCCGAGGATGCCGATCGTCAGGAACAGAACCGACACCACCACGGCTGCCCGCTGGTCGCGCATCCTCGCGGCGATGATGGGGACGACGAGGCACACCGGGATGCCGAGCAGGGCATACACCGAGAGGTACGCGCCCGACGTGCCCTTCGACATGCCGTGGTCCTGGAGGATCGACGGCATCCACGAGAGCAGGCTGTAGAACATCAGTGACTGCACGCCCATGTAGAGCGTCACCTGCCAGGCGAGGCGGTCGTGGAGGAGGCGCGGCCTCTCGTGCCGTACGCGCAAGCGGCGGTCCGCCACCGCCGACGGGTGGCGGGCGAACGGGATCCACACGAGCCCGGCGACGAACGCGGGCAGCGCCCACACAGCCAGCGCGGCCCGCCAGCCGTGCCCGATCGCATCCTCGATCGGCACGGTCAGCCCTGCGGCGGCGCCCGCGCTGGCGCTGATGGCCATCGTGTAGACCCCGGTCATGAAGCCCGCCCGCTCGTGGAAGTCGCGCTTGACGAGGCTCGGCACGAGCACGTTGCCGAA
>DATBKS010000100.1:0-7744 GCA_036555755.1 Thermoleophilaceae bacterium | reverse complement strand
CGCCGGTGTGTTGGCGGCGATCACCCCAGCGCGACGCGCCTCGAAGTTGAACGTCCTCGAGGCACTCGCGTACGAGTAGCGGGTCCCTCCTCCGGCCCGGCCGCCCCCTCGCCCCAGGGAAGCGGCCGGGCCCCCGCTATTCCGCCAGCTCGCGCGCGCGGCTGAACACCGCGTCGAGCATCGGTTCGGTGAGCTTGCCTGTGAAGGTGTTCTGCTGGCTGGGGTGGTAGCAGCCGATCAGGGTGAGGCCGTCTGTTGTGTGCTCCGCTCCGTGGCCGAACTTGGGCTTCGGGCGGATTCCCAGTAGGCGGGCGGCGGCGTCCCAGGCGAAGGAGCCAAGGCAGACGATCGCCTTCAGGTCGGTGAGCAGTTCGAGTTCCTGCTGCGCGTAGGGGAGGCAGTTGTCGCGTTCCTGCGGCAGCGGCTTGTTCGCGGGCGGTGCACAGCGCACCGCGGCGGCCACGAACGCGCCGGTGAGCTCGAGGCCGTCGTCGCTCGATACCGACGTCGGCTGGTTCGCGAAACCGGTGCGGTAGAGCGAGCCGAAGAGCCAGTCGCCCGAGCGGTCGCCGGTGAACACTCGGCCGGTGCGATTACCGCCGTGGGCGGCCGGCGCAAGGCCCAGGACGTAGACCCTTGCCTTGGGATCACCGAAGCCCGGAACGGGGCGTCCCCAGTAGTCCCAATCCCTGAATGCAGCGCGCTTTTCGCGAGCAACGAGCTCGCGCCATTCCACCAGCCGCGGGCACTTGCGGCAGCGGGTAATACTCAATTCGAGCTGCTTGAGGTCGATGACCCTCAAGATACGGCTGTTGCGAGCGATCACCGGGACATGTCGGACACATCCGTCGCTCGGCAGCCAATCTTCGACAAGGATCTAGGCGTCTTCGCCTACCAGCTGCTGTTCCACGACGACCGTGGGGCGGACGCGGCCGATCTCGTCGGGACGTTCGGCAGCATGGGAGTGCAGGACCTGGTCGGTTCACGACGCGCCTGCGTCAGGGTGTCGGACGCGCTTCTCCATGACGCGCTTTCACTCCAGTTGCCTGCCGACCGCCTGATCCTCGAGATCTCGGGCGGCGAGCCGGCCTTGATCGCCGAGCTCAAGAGCCGCGGCTACGCGCTCGCCCTGGGGGACTTCGAATACCGACCGGAGCTCGACGCCCTGATCGAGCAGGTCCACATGATCAAGCTCAACGTGCATCAGCTCGGTCAGCAGGGCCTCTGGCACCAGATGGGCCTGATCCAGCGGCACGGCAAGCGGCTAGTGGGTACCTCCGTCGAGACACACGAAGAGCTCGAGTTCTGCAAGAACCTCGGGCTCGACTACTACCAGGGCGGCTTCCTTTGCAAGCCCAAGCAGGTGACCAAGGGAACGGTGCCCACGAACCGCCTCGCGAAGCTGGCCCTGCTCGCCGAGCTCAACAATCCGGAGGCGGATTTCGACGGGCTCGACAAGCTGATCAGCCGCGACGTCGGGCTGAGCTACCGCTTCCTGCGCTACATCAACTCGGCGTTCTTCTCTTTGCCCCACCTCGTCGGGTCGATCCGGCAGGCGCTAGTTCTGCTCGGGATCTCATCCGTGAAGAAGTGGGCCACCCTGCTCGCGATGGCCGACATCGACGACAAGCCCAACGAGCTCGTGGTCACGGCGCTCGTGCGGGCGAAGATGTGCGAGCTCGCCGCCGGCGCCCGCCCTGCGCGCGAGCGCGAGGAGTTCTTCACGGCCGGCATGTTCTCGGTGGTCGACGCGCTGCTCGACTCGCCGATGGACGTCGTGCTGGCTTCACTGCCGCTGTCCGACGAGGTCAAGGACGCGCTGCAGCACCACATCGGACCCAAGGGGGTCGTGCTGAAGGCGGTCCTCGACTACGAGGGAGCTCGGTTCAACGACCTGAAGGCGCTGGCTCCTCCGGATCTGCCGGCGCAGGAGATCTACAGCCAGGCCATTGCGTGGGCGCGCGAGGCCGGTCTCGAGCTTGAGGCCACCGCCCCGGACGAGGCCGAGGCGCC
Source organism: Thermoleophilaceae bacterium (assembly GCA_036555755.1). Lineage (GTDB taxonomy): Bacteria > Actinomycetota > Thermoleophilia > Solirubrobacterales > Thermoleophilaceae > JAICJR01. The sequence goes on along the minus strand of DATBKS010000100.1, from coordinate 5,731 downwards.
CGCGCTCGCGCCGCTCACGCCTTGAGCTTGCGGCCGCTCGAGAACAGGTACTGCGCCCACAGGTAGACCGGGACGGCCAGCGCGGCCGTCACGCCCAGGCATAGCCACTCGTTCACGTCGCTGATCCCCAGGAAGCCGTACCGCATCGCGTTGACCAGGTAGAAGACCGGGTTGACGTGCGACAGCTCGTGCCACGGTGAGCCGAGCCGGCTGACCGAGTAGAAGACGCCGCCGACGAACGCCAGCGGCAGGATCACGATGTTGTTGACGAACGTGTGGTGGTCGAAAGTCTCGGCGTAGATGCCGACCACGACGCCTAGCGCGCCGAACAGCACCATGCCGAGCAGGACGGCGGCAATCAGGAAGAAGGGGTGGTGCACCGGCACGCCGGTGATCGGGATCGCCGCCACGAGCAGCAGCACGCCGATCGCGAGCGAGCGCGCCCAGCCCCCGGCGTTCACGCCGAGGTTCATCTGCCACGGCTTCATGGGCGCCGACAGGATGTCGTTGATGTAGCGGTCGGAGCGCGCCTGGAAGATCGACGCCGAGTTGTTGCTGTAGGCGGCCTGCATCATCGCCATGGCGATCAGGCCGGGGACGATGAACTCGCGGTAGTGGAACCCCTCGACGAACCTGATGCGGCCGCCGAGCGAGAGTCCGAAGACGACGATGAAGAGCAGCGACGAGATCACGGGCGCGAACACGGTCTGCGTCCACACCTTGTAGACGCGCAGAACCTCGCGCTTGCAGAGCCACATCATTCCCGTCATACGCCCATCGCCTTGACGTAGACGTCGGCGAGGGTGTCCGCCTCGTAGTGCTCGCGCAAACCCTCGGCGGAGTCGCGCGCGATCAGCCGCCCGCCCTTGATCAGCGCGATCTCCTCGCACAGCTCCTCGGCCTCCTCGAGGTAGTGGGTGGTGAGGAGGATCGTGGTGCCCTCGCTGTGGAGCTGGCGGATGTAGCGCCACAGCTCGTGGCGCAGCTCGAAGTCGACGCCGGCGGTGGGCTCGTCGAGGATCACGAGGCGCGGCCGGTGCATGAGCGCGCGGGCGAGCAGCAGCCGGCGGCGCATGCCGCCACTCAGCTTGGGCGCGCGCGTGTTCGTCTTCGCCTTCAGGTCGAAGGTGTCGATCATCTCGTGCGCGCGGGCCTCCGCCTCCTCGCGCGACATCCCGAAGTAGCCGCCGTGGTAGACGAGCGTCTCCTCGACCGTGAGGTAGCGGTCGAGGTTGATGTCCTGCTCGGCGAGCCCGACCCAGCTGCGAGCCGCGATCGAGTCGGCAGCCTGACCGAACACGCGCACCTCGCCCGAGGTGATCCGAATCAGGTTGCAGACGGCGCTGATCAGCGTGGTCTTGCCGGCGCCGTTCGGGCCGAGCAGGCCGAAGAAGGCGCCGTCGGGGACCGTCAGGTCGAAGTCCTGGAGCGCGACCGTGCCGTCGTCGTAGTGCTTGGTCAGCGCCTCCGTCTGGAGCGCAGGCGTCACCTACTTAACGTAGCGACCGGCCGTAGTGGCGCTCGTAGTACTCCCTGTACTCACCGCTGCGGATCGGCGACCACCACCACTCGTTGTCGCGGTACCAGTCGACCGTCTTCGGCAGCCCGGCCTCGAACAGCGTGAGCGGCGCCCAGCCGAGCGCGCGCACCTTGTCCGACGAGAGCGAGTAGCGGCGGTCGTGGCCCGGGCGGTCGGTCACATGCTCGATCAGCGACTCGTCGCGACCGGTGTGCTCGAGGATCCTGTGGACCACCTGGAGGTTCTCCTCCTCGTCCGGGCCGCCGACGTTGTAGGCCTCGCCCGGCCGGCCCTTCTGGAGCACGGCGTCGATCGCGCGCGCGAAGTCCTCGACGAACAGCCAGTTGCGCACCTGCTTGCCGTCGCCGTACACGGGCAGGTTGTCGCCCGCGAGGGCGTTGAGGATGCAGAGGGGGATCAGCTTCTCCGGGTACTGGCGCGGGCCGTAGTTGTTCGAGCCGCGGCAGATCAGCGCCTCGATCCCGTAGGTGTGCGTGTGGGCGGACACGAGCAGGTCGCCCGCCGCCTTGGTGGCGCTGTAGGGCGAGGACGGGTTGAGCGGCGAGCTCTCGGTGAACGAGCCCTCCGCGATCGAGCCGTAGACCTCGTCCGTCGACACCTGCACGTAGCGACCCACGCCCAGCTCACGGGCGGCGTCGAGCAGCACCGAGGTGCCGATCACGTGTGTGAGGGCGAACGCGTCCTGATCCGCGATCGAGCGGTCCACATGCGACTCGGCGGCGAAGTTCACGACGGCGTCGCAGCCCTGCATGGCGTCGCGGACGGCCTGCGGGTCCTCGATCGCGCCCTCGACGAACGTGATCTTGTCCTCCACGTCGGCGAGGTTCTCGCGCCGGCCCGCGTAGGTGAGCTTGTCGAGCACTACGACGTCGTCGTCCGGCCGCGCGTCGAGCACGACGCGGACATAGGTCGACCCGATGAAACCGGCACCGCCGGTTATCAGCAGCCTCACGCAGCCACCGAGCGCTCGGCGAGGTAGCTCGCCAGCCCTTCCTTCCAGTGGGGGAGGTAGAGAGCCTCCGCGCGCTCGGTGCCGAGCACGGAGTAGGCGGGACGGGGCGCGGCGCGTCCGAACTCGTCGGCCGTGCAGGACATGACCCGGCACTCTACGGCGGCCTGGCTGAAGATCTCCTGCGCGAACTCGTACCAGGAGCATTCGCCCTGGCTCGCGATGTGGTGCACCCCGTAGGCCTCGGTGTCGAGCAGGCGCACGAGCGCGTCGGCCAGGTGGGCGGCGTAGGTGGGGGAGCCCACCTGGTCGCGCACGACGAGCACCTCGCCGTGGTCGCGTGCCAGCGACAGCATCGTCTCCACGAAGTTGCGCCCAGCCGTGCCGAACAGCCACGCCGAGCGGACGATGTAGTGGCGCGGGTTGGCCTCGGTCGTCTCGTGCTCGCCGGCGAGCTTCGACTGCCCGTAGAGCGACGTCGGCCGCGGCTCGTCCGACTCCACATACGGCGAGCTCTTCGAGCCGTCGAACACGTAGTCGGTCGAGGGGTAGAGGATCCGGGCGCCGATCTCCGCCGCCGCCGCGGCGATGTTGGCAGCGCCTTCGGCGTTCACGTCCATCGCGCCGTCGAGGTCGTCCTCGGCGGCATCCACATCGGCGTATGCCGCGCAGTTGACCACGGCATCGGGCCGCTCCTGAAGCAGCGCGCGCGAGACCGCCTGCCGGTCGGTCACGTCGAGCTCCGAGCGCGTGAACCCCACCACCTCGTGGTTGACGAACTCGGCGGCACGCATGACATCGCTGCCAAGCATCCCTGCGGCACCAGCGACCAGAATTTTCACGCTATTAGGGATATCAGGCCGCTTTGGCCTGCGCCTCACGCACGATTGTGCGACTAGCGGACGGGCGCGGAGGCGCGCCGACGGAGCGCCGCCAGGACCCCCACCAGGACTCCCCGGGCAGACCTCTTCCTCGACGCCCTACGGACTTAGACAAAAACTTTGACGGGGGATCAACGCCTTTGACCGCCCGTCAAACACGTTGACAAAGGTTTTGCTCGTGCAACAACTTCGTTGACCACCGCAAAAACTTTGTGACTAAGTCCGTAGCGAGCTGGCGAAGGGGTGGGAGTGCGCTTACGGTGGCGGGCATGACCAGGCGCCCATTCCGTTTCGACCCCCTCAGGGACGGCTTCCGTTCGACTGGTCCGGACCGCTACTGGTGCGACTGGGGCGTGGTTGTGGGCAACCGGATAAGGCGGCTCCGGCACGGCGGGGACATGGCGCTCATTGACCTCTGTAACGCTGTCGACAAGCCGGACGGTGGGCGCTACACACCCGGGTTCTTCTCGCGGCTAGAGCGAGGCTGGGCCAGTGGACCGCTCGCGACCTACGTGAACGTGGCGCACGCGTTCGATGTCGAGCCCGGGCGTCTCCTGGGGCCGGACGACGTCCAGCGCGAGGTGAGCGAGGCGGAACTGACGCTGCTCAATGTGCTGCGGCAGATGAGGATCCCGCCGCACGAGGCCATCGCCCGGCTGGCTATGGAACGACCTTGAAGCGCGCTGTGCGGGGCTTGCCGTTCACGCCGCTTGCCCGTGGGGTGGCACGCAGGCGGTACTTGCCGGGCGCGAGCGCGTGGCGGTGGACGCGCCCTGTGAAGTGGAGCTTGTTCTTGCCGGCCTTGTCCTTGTGGGAGAACTTGCCCAGCGAGACGAAGCGCGTGCACTTGCGGCCGCGGCGGTTGCGCGCAGAAGGCTTGCGGCACTTCTTGCCGACGCGGCGGCCCGCGGCCGGCTTCAGCACGCGGAACGTCGTCTTCGAGCTGCTGCTCACCCTGTAGGCGATGTTCGTGCCGGTCTTCCGCTTGCGGGCGATGCTGCCGCCCTTCGGGGCCGCACGGAAGCGAGACGGGCTCAGCCGCAGCTTGCTGAGCGACACACGCGCTGTCTTGAAGGTCGCGTCTTTGCCGGCGACGGTGGCGTCCCCGGTTGCGACCAGCCGGTAGTGGTACCGGGTGCCGGGCTTCAGGCCGCCGATCAGAGCCGACGCACCCACGGCGGCCAGCCCGTTCGCCACCTGCGATGCGGACTGCGACCCGTACGCGGTTGTCTTGCCGTACTCGAAGTGGAAGCTCGCGGTGCGCAGGCTCGGGACCAGGCTGCCGCCGAGCAGCGCGCTCTTCTGCTTGATCTGAGTGGCGCCACCGGTGGTGGGCGTGGGCGGAGCGAACTCGTAGGCACCGACGTCGCAGGCGGCGCCGAACGGCCGCGGCTGGCCGCGCTGGTCGGCCGTTGGGCAGCCGGCGCCGTGATCGATGGCAGGGCTCCCCGGCAACAGCGGCCGCGTCTGAGTCGAGCCGCCGAAGTCGCCGAGCGGCGCGAGCAGCGGCTCCGCGTTCTGGTCGCCGGCCCCGCCGAAGCCGCAGGTCGTCCCGTTCTCGATGCTGTGGTTGCTGCTTGTGACCGGCAAGCTGCAGTTGTTGGCCGCGCCGGCCGCAACATTGTCGGCAATGATCGAGTTCGACACCTGAGTGTTGACCGTGCCGCTCGTGAAGTAGCCGCCACCGTGACCCAGGGCGCCACCGCCCCCGGTCGAGTTGCCCGCGACGGTGACATTGCTGAGACCGACGTCGAGCGTGAAGCCTCCGGACGGCACCATGTAGATGCCTCCGCCATCGCCCGTCGCGGTCATTGCACCGCCTCCGACGCTGTTTCCCGTGATGGTGGAGTTCGTGACCGTCACGGTCGTGTCCCCGCTGGGCGTGGCGTAGATCCCACCGCCCTTGCCGTCGGACCCGTTGCCGCCCACCGTGTTGCCGCTGAAGGTGGAGCCACTGACCGTTAGCGTGCTTCCGGAGGATCCGCCGACGTAGTAGATCGGTCCGATGCCGCCGCTGGCGGTGCCGCCGCCACCGCTCGAGTTCCCGCTGAACGTGCTGTTCGTGACCGCCAGGTTCAGCGCCATGGAGGAATAGACCTCCAGGATGCCGTAGCCCGCGCTGCTGGGCGCGCCCCCGCCCATCGTGTTGCCGACGAAGCTGCTGTCCTCGACCGTGATGGACCCGTTCTTGCTCGAGTCCAGCCTGAAGAGGCCCTCGCCGAAGGCGCCCGTCGTGCCGTCGCCGCCCATGCGGTTCGACGCGAAACGGCTGCGCGTGACGCTCACGGTGAGATCGCCACTGGCGCCGAAGGGGACGATGCCGTAGCCGCCGTAGGTGTTGCCGCCCGAGATGTTCCCGGT
>DATBKS010000099.1:0-8318 GCA_036555755.1 Thermoleophilaceae bacterium | reverse complement strand
GCGCTCGGCGCAGCTCGTCGGCAGCCAGCTCGCGGGCCTCCTCGTGGCGCCCGAGCTCAACCAGTGAGAGGGCCGCCGCCGAGCGCCACGCGAGCAGGGCAGGGTTCTCGCCGCCGAACGCGCGGTCGTCGCGACCGCAGGCGCACAACTCCTCCACCGCGGCTTCGTGGTTGCCGGCAGCGGCGCGCAGGACTCCTGAGGCGTAGCGCAGCTGGGAGCTCGACGTGAAGTCAGCGTCGTACCCGACGCCGACCCGTTCGATGAGTCGCTGCAGGGAGTCGGGGGTTTCCTCGCGCTCGAGGCCCGCGAGCACCGCTGCTGCCACCGCCATGACGAGGAAGCGGGCGCCCAGCAGATCCGGGGCCAGCTCGATTGCCTCCTGCGCGTCCGCCTGGGCGGCGATCAGCTCACCGCGACGCACCTCGATCAGCGCCCGCAGCGCCGAGACGGTCACGACCGTCAACGCAGCGCCGCTCTTCCGCGCCCGCCCGAGGATGTCGTCGGTGGCCTGCAGGGCTTCGTCGAGACCGTCGGAGGCTCCCAGCGCTCCCAGGGCCAACAGCACCCAGTTCTCGCCACGGTGGGGCTCGAGCGGGAGTCCGACCGCAAGTGCACGCGTTGCGAGGTCGATCGTGGTGGACGCCGAGCGCAGGTTCAGCATCTCTTCCATCGCGAGGGTGGCGAGCGTTGTGGCCTGCAGCACGTCGCGCGCCGGGCCGCCTGGATCGCGGAGCCCCGCGATCATCGCCTCGGCCTCGCGCCGGGCCGATGCAGAGGTGGAGCTGACGCCCAGCAGTGCGACCTCGAGCTGATCGCGTGCCGGCTGGTCCGCCGGAAGCCGCTCCTGGGCGCGGCGCAGGATTGCCGCTCCCTCCGCCGCGTGGCCGGCGAAGAAGAGCATCCCGCTGAGCTCAATTGCAGCCTTGGCGAGTGCGGACGGCTGCCCGCGCTCGACGACCTCGGTGAGCGGGGCGATCGCCTCGGGCGCACCGGCGCGAGCGTATGCCTGTCCCAGATCGAGCAGGAGCGGCAGGCGGTGGTCCTCGGCCGGTGGCTCTTCGAGGGCGCGCGAGAGGAGTGCGGCCGTACCGGTCGCATCGCCCAGTGTCCACGCCTCGTGGCCCGCCTCGTACAGCAATTCCACGGTCGACGGGTCGCCCTCCGGCTCCGTGTGCATCACCTGCGCGGCCACCTGCAGCGGAGGCGCCCCGCGCTCGCGCAGGATCGTTGCGGCGGCACGGTGAAGCCGTTGGCGCTCCGCGGGCGACTGGTCCTCGTAGATCGCTGTCCGCAGGATCGGGTGGACGAAGCGCACGGCGCCGCCCGATTCCACGACGCCGGCCGCGATCAGCTCCGCCATGGCCGTCTCCACCTCCGCGCCTTCCAGCCGCGCCAGCAGGGCGGCGTCACCCACCTGCGCGCCATCGTCGAGAACACTGAGTGCCCGTGCGAGCGCGCCGGCCGGCTCCGGCAGCCGCGACAGGCGGAGCAGCACGCCGTTCGCGACGCCGCGCGGGACGATCGTCGCGACCTCGCCCGCTTGAGTGGCGGTCGGCGCCATGCCGCGGGCAACCGCCTCGCCCAGCAGCTCGCCGACGAGGAACGGGTTGCCGCCGGTGACCTCGGCACAGGCGCGCACAAAAGCCTCGTCGGGGTCGTCCGACAGCCTCGCGGACACGAGCTCGCCCACGGCGGCCGTCGTGAGCGGTGCCGGACGCAGTTCCTCCGTGGCGGGATCGGACACGAGTGTCGCCGCCTCGGGCGCGAGCGCGGGATCGAGCGGGCGCGTTGCGAGGATGACCGCGAGCGGCTGCCCCTCGAGCCGCCGCGCGATGAAGGACAGCCAGCGCGCAGACGGCGCGTCGCACCACTGCAGGTCATCGACCACGAGCGCGATCGGCGAGTCGGCGGCGATGTTGCAGGCGAGCCAGTACAGGCCGTGTTGCCAGGCGTAGCTGGGATCGGCGGCGGCATCCGCGGACGGTGCCGCGGGCGCGCCGGTGAGGAGATCCGCCGCCAGCGCCGCCGCTCCCCCTAGCCAGCGGTCGCGCTCATCGCTGTCTGCCTCGAGCAACGCCCGCTCGAACAGCTGGTGCACGACGCCGAACGGAAAGCCCCGCTCGAGCTCCGTCGCCCGCGCATGAAAGAACCGCAGTCCGAGCTCCTCTGCACCTGCACGCGCCTCGTCGAGCAGGCGCGACTTCCCCATCCCGGGAGCGCCCTCGATCACCAGCGCCGCGCCATCGCGGCGGCCCGCCGCATGGAGCACTCCACGGATGCGCTCGACCTCGTGCTCGCGCTCGAGCAGCACGACCGGCCGAGCAACTGCGGGCTCTTTCATGCGCCGGCCGATGGTACGCCGCTCAGGAAGAGCGACGCAATGTTCAGGGGTCGATGTCAGGGGGTGCGCCCGATGTGCGGAGCGTGGCCCGGGCCGAGCATGGCGGTTCCCAGCAATCCGTCCCGACCAGGAGGACAGCGTGCCGCTCATTCAGGTCAAGCTCATCGAGGGCGTGTTCACCGCCCCGCAGAAGCGCGAAATCGTGGAGCGCCTGAGCGAGGCGATGATCGAAGTCGCGGGCGAGAGCATGCGCCCTGTCACGTGGTGCATGGTCGAGGAGGTGGCGAGCGGCGAGTGGGGCATCGCCGGCCAGCCCCTTACCGCCGACGACGTCAGGGCACTCGCGTCGTGCGAGCCCGACGGTGGCTGATGTTCGATGGCCACGGACCGAACACGTCGTCTCGATCCGGCCGCGATCGGCGATCACTTCGACCGTCTCTTTCGCGTCGCGATGGCGTACTGCGGCTCCCGGGAACGGGCCGAGGACCTGGTGCAGGACACGTACGTGCGCGTCCTGTCGAAGCCCCGGTTCCTGCGAGGCGACGACGACCTCAGCTACCTGCTGCGCGTCCTGCGGAACATGTTCATCAGCCAGTACCGCCGTGACAGCAGCCGGCCGACGCTCGCCGGAGCCGATGACATCGACCGCTTCGAGAACGCGCACGCGCGGCAGCCGGACGAGATCGTGGAGTCCCGCCTGATCTACGAGGCCATCAGCGCGCTCCCACCCAACTTCCGGGATGCGCTCGTCGCCGTGGATGTGGCCGGACTCAAGTACCGGGAGGCCGCGCGCGCGCTGAGGATCGGCGAGGCCACCCTCACGAGCCGCCTCTTCAGGGCACGAAAGAAGGTGGCCGAGACGCTCCAGCCGGAGCGGACGGAGGCCGGAAAGGTTTCGGGGGAGCCATGCGTCCTTGTTGCCGATCCCACCACCCATCCAAAGGACGCATCGTGAAAACACCACTCATCCTCGTCACGCTCGGAGCGACGCTCGCGAGCTTCGGCGCCCTCGCCTTACCTGCACAGGCGGCGGTCACCTCCGCGTCGATCGTCGACGCGACCGCCACACTCAACCTCGACGGCGCCGACGACAACGTGACCGTGTCCGTCTCCGGCGGGCTGCTTGTACATGGTCAGGTGACGGGCGGCCTGAACAGCGGCTCCGACTGGGACAGCGCCACTCCCGGTGACCAGACCGTGCCCGCCGACGGCACGATCACCGTGGTCGTCAACGGCGGCGAGGGCAACGACTCGCTGACCGTGCTCGCCAAGACCACCGAACTCGACCACGCCGTCCTGAACGGCGACGGTGGCGACGACATCCTCACCGGCGCCGACACCAACGATTCGCTCAACGGTGGGGAGGGCAACGACCGCCTCATCGGCGCCCACGGAAACGACGACATGAACGGCGACGCCGGCAACGACACGCTGGTGTGGAACAACGGCGACGCCTCGGACACGATGGACGGCGGTGCCGGGAACGACGGCGTCGAGGTCAACGGCAACCCCACGCTCGGCGACGACTTCACCATCGCTCCTGACGCGCAGGCCGGCCGCATCGTCTTCAAGCGGACGAACCTCGTGAACTTCACGCTCCAGACGACGACGGAGCGGTTCGCGATCAACGGGCTCGGCGGAGCCGACTCGCTCACGTCGGTCGACGGCGTGGGAGCTCGCACGCTCGTCTCGGTGGACGGCGGCGCGGGCGACGATGAGATCAAGGGCACTGACGGGCCCGACCTGATCGTCGGCGGCGAAGGCAACGACACCCTCGACGGCGGCAGCGGCGACGACCGCATCGTCGGCGACCGCGGCGGCGACACCATGAACGGCGATGACGGCGACGACACGCTGGTCTGGAACAACGGCGACGGCAGCGACGTCATCAACGGTGACGATGGCCGCGACGACGTGGAGGTCAATGGCGCTCCGGCGGGTGACATCTTCACGGTCCAGCCGAATGGAGCGCGCATCCAGTTCGAGCGCACGAACCTCGTTCCGTTCTCGCTCGACATCGGCTCCAGCGAGACGATGCACGCCAACGGCCTCGGCGGCGACGACGCGATAACCGTCGGCAACGTCGGCACCTTCGCAGTCACCGCTTCCGGTGGCTCGGGCAACGACACCCTGACGGGCGGCAGCTCCTCCGAGACGCTCCTCGGCGGGTCGGGCAACGACACCATCAACCCCGGCGGGGGGCTCGACTTCGTCTCCGGCGACGACGGTGACGACACGGTGAACGTGCGCGACAACACTGCCGACCTCGCGCTCGGCGGTGTCGGCAACGACACGGTCGTGGCCGACACCCCGGACCTCGACATCCTCGACGGCTTCGAGAAGGTCGACCGGACTCAGGTCGACCCCGCCGTCGACACCTCGACCCGCCCGGTCACGATCAAGGGCGGCACGGTGAAGGTGAACAGGGCGAAGCACACCGCGTCGATCAGGGTGAGCTGTCCTGCCGACTCACCGGCCAACTGCACCGGCTCGCTCGTGCTCCGCACCGCGCGCCCCGTGCACCTGCGAGGCGTGAAGGCGATCTTCGAGCTCGGGAGCGCGCGCTACGACATCGCGCCGGGCGCAGCGGTGACGCTGAAGGTGAAGCTGGCCAGGGGCAGCGAGCGCCTGGCGGATCGCAAGGGTCACCTGAAGGCGGTCGCGGTCGCGTCCACCGGCAGCTCGGGCAAGATCGCATCGACCACCCGCGGCCTCACGCTCGCGCTGGGCAGCGCGGCGAGGAAGGGCCGCTAGGCACTCCGCAGCGCCGGCCCGCGTGCGGCCCTAGCATCTGGGCCGTGGCAATTGCGGACGAAAGACGCGAGCGCCTGCGCGGCGCCCACCTCTATCTCGTGATGGAGGCGGGCGCCGCCGAGCGCGTTCTGGGCCCGGCCCTCGAAGGCGGGGTGGACGTTGTCCAGCTGCGCGAGAAGGACGCGCCCGACGACGCCATCGTGGAGACGGGCAAATGGATGCGCGAGATCTGCGACCGGCACGGAGCGCTGCTGATCGTCAACGACCGTGCCGACCTCGCAGTGGCCTGCGGCGCGGACGGCGTGCACGTGGGCCAGGACGACGAGGCGCTCGACAGCGTGCGCGAGACCGTAGGCCCGGACCTGATCGTCGGGATCTCGACGCACTCGCCCGAGCAGGTGGAGGCGGGCCTCGCGTCGACCGCCGACTACCTCGGCGTCGGGCCGGTGTACGCGACGCCCACCAAGGAGGGCGTGCAGCCCGTTGGCCTCGACCTCGTGGGCTACGCGGCCGCACACGCCGCGGCCAAGCCGTGGTTCGCGATCGGCGGCATCGATCCGAGCAACGCCGCCGCGGTGGCCGAGGCCGGCGCCACTCGCATCGCCGTGGTGCGCGCGATCCGCGACGCCGATGACCCGCGCGCGGCCGCCGCGGCCCTGGCACGCGAGGAGGCACGTGTCCACTAGCCCGCGCAAGCGCAAGCGTGGCCTGACCGGCGCAACGCCCGCGGCCGTCAACGGCGCGCCGCTCTCACGTCGCGAGCGGCAGGAGAAGAAGAACGAGGCCGTGCGCGCCGCGCTCGTCCCGCTCGAGGAGGGCGAGCGCCCGACGGTCGTCACGATCGCCGCCATCGTCGCCTTCCTGCTCGCGGCGGTGAACATCGGCGCCTACGCCGCGGGCCTCAAGGTTGACGGCGACCGCCCGCTGTTCGCCACCGTCGCCTTCCAGGCGCTGCTCATGCTGAGCCTCGCCTACGGCATGTGGCGCGTCCGCTACTGGGCCGTGCTCGGCATGGAGGCGGTGCTCGCGATCCTGATCGTGATCATGGCCGTGCTGCTCTTCAAGGCCTCGACCGGCGCCACGGTGCTGATCCTCGTGGCCGTGATCGTTCCCGCCGGCGTGCTGTTCTGGAAGCTCGTGAGAGCGATGGCACGCATGCAGATGCCGGAGCATCCGGAAGAGTGAGCGAGCGTTACCGGTCCAACGGCGGACCGCCCGAGTCCGCGTTCTCGATGGTGCAGCGCGTGCGCTTCGGCGACCTCGACGCGATGCAGCACATGAACAACGTCGAGTACCTGCGCTTCTTCGAGACCGCGCGCATTGACTACCTGATGGGCGTGCTGCCACAGCACAACCCCGGCAGCCGCCAGCAGTTCGGGTTCATCTTCGCCGAGTGCCACATCGCCTACCGCTCGCCGGCCCACTTCGGCGAGAACGTGCGCACGTCGATCTGGCCGACCGAGCTGGCGCGCTCGAGCCTGCGCGTCGAATTCGCGATGCACTCCGAATCCGACGAGCGCCTGCTTGCCGAGGGCTACGGCGTGCTCGTGGGCTACGACTACGGCGCCGGCGAGTCTCGCCCGCTGCCCGACGAGCTCCGCGAGAAATTGCAGGCTGAGCTCGTTGGATAGCCTCTCGGGCCGCTATGCCTGAGTCCAAGTACGACTGCATCGTCATCGGTTCCGGTCCCGGCGGCTACGTTGCGGCGATCCGCGCCGCCCAGCTCGGCATGAAGACCGCCGTGGTGGAGAAGGACCGCATCGGCGGACGCTGCCTCAACTACGCCTGCATCCCCGCCAAGGCGATCCTCCGCGTGGCCGAGGTCTGGTCCGAGATCGAGCACGCGAAGAACTTCGGGATCAGCGCCGGCGAAGTCTCGTTCGACATGGCGGGTGCCGGCGCCCACCGCGACAAGGTGGTCAAGACGCTCACCGGCGGCGTCGGCATGTTGATGAAGAAGAACAACATCGACGTGATCGAGGGCCACGGGTCGGTGACCGACGACGGCAACGTGAAGATCGGCGGCCAGTTCGACGGCAGCGAGATCGAGGCGACCACCGTCGTGCTCGCCACCGGGTCGGTCCCCAAGACGCTGCTCGGCCTCAACTTCGGCGGCCGCGTGCTCGGCACGGAGACCACATGGGCGCTGAACGAGCGGCCCGAATCGCTTGCGGTGATCGGGTGCGGCGCATCCGGTGTGGAGGTGGGATCCGCGTTTGGCCGGCTCGGCACGAACGTCACGCTGCTCGAAGCGCTGCCGCAGATCCTTCCGCTCGAGGACGAGGAGATCGCGAAGGCGGCGTCGCGCGAGCTCGCCAAGCAGAACATCGAGATCGTCACCGGCGTGAACATCGAGGGCGCGGAGGCGAAGGACGACGGCGTCGAGCTGACCTGGGGCGGCGAGACCAAGAAGTTCGACTACCTATGCATCGCCGCCGGCCGCGGGCCGGACGTCGAGGGGCTCGGCCTCGCCGAGGCCGGCATCAAGGTGAGCGAGAAGACCGGTCAGGTCGAGGTGGACGGCGCGATGCGCACCTCGCTCAAGGGCGTGTACGCGATCGGCGACCTCGTGCCGGTCGGGCCCGCGCTCGCACACAAGGCTTCAGACGAGGGCGTGATCGCGGTGGAGGACGCCGCCGGGATGGACACCCACCCGATCGACTACCCCTACATTCCGCGCGCAACCTTCTGCTATCCGCAGGTCGCGAGCTTTGGCCTCACGGAGAAGCAGGCCAAGGACGCCGGACACGACGTCGTGATCGGGAAGATCCCGATGGGCGCCGTGGGCGCGGGCACCGTCTACGGCGATCGCGGCGGCCAGATCAAGATCGTCGGCGACAAGCAGTACGGCGAGCTGCTCGGCGCGCACATCGTGGGCGTCAAGGCGGCGGACATGCTCCAGGAGCTGGTGGTCGCGCACGATCTCGAGGGTGGCTATCCCGAGGTGGCGCGCAGCGTGCATGCGCATCCGACCTTCTCGGAGGCGGTCATGGAAGCTGCGCGTGCTGCCGACGGCTGGCTCATTCACGGCTGAGCCAGTTCTTGGTCCTTAGTTCTTAGAAGCTCTGCGCGAGAGTCGTTCGCCGGTATTTGTGGACGGCTATTCCGGCCCAGATCGCTTCCACAACTCCGAAGGGCCAAGTGCCGGCCAGGAATCCGTAGGCGCTGGACAGCAGGCAGCCGAAGGCGAACGCGAGGATGAAGCCCGTGTGGCGGCGCTCAA